>NZ_JADGHZ010000042.1 GCF_019683595.1 Sphaerobacter sp.
GACCACGGCGCCCGATCCCCCACCACAAGAAGCACGGCGACCGCCCCTGATCCTCACCACGGTGCCGAACCCTCTCACCACCCCGCCGCGCCCTTCCCACCCGGCCCGGGCGCGGGGTGGGTGGTAGACTAGGGGAGCGAGGGCTGGGCCGTGGTATGGTCCGGCATCGTTCGCCAGCCGGGAAGGACGTCCCCTGTGTATTGGACCCGTAAGCATGTCTTGATCTGTACCGCGCAGCACTGCAACCAGAAGGGCGCGCAGGCGGTCGCAGGTCGGCTGCGCATTGAGCTCAAGCGCAAGGGGCTCGATGTCGACGTCCTGGCCAACACCTGCGACTCGATCGACATCTGCGACATCGGGCCCAATATCGTCGTCTATCCCGACCGGATCATCTACCACGGGGTCAAGACGTCGGATATCCCGGAACTGGTCGAGTCGCTTCGCCCCGGAGGCAAGCCGGTGGAGCGTCTCCTGCTGAAGCCCTACGAGGGGGAGGAGCAGGCGCGCCGCGAGCTCTACGAGGCGGCGGTGCGGGCCGAGCCGATCTCTCCTGAGGACTTCCTGGCGCTGGCGCAGGCCCACGGCTGGGACGAAGCCTGGGTCAACGAGCAGGCGCGGCGTGGGTTCATCGCCCGCAAGCAGGTTGACGATCGTCCGGTGATCATGGTCACCAGCAAGGCGCGGCAGCGCTACGGGATCGTGGGGGGACCGTCCGAGGAGGCGGCCGGGACCTGAGGCGCGGCACGAGGAAACAGGTGTGATGGGAAAGCCCAAGGAGGTCATCCGGAACCCCGAGCCGGATGATGTCCCGTCCGAGCCGGGGGATGCCCCGTCCCCCGCGTCCGCCGAATCGACCTCGTCCTCCGAACCGAGCAAGCCTCGCTTTGCCCACCCCGCCGAGGCGGAGTTCGCCGCCTTCCTGGACTTCTACCGCATCCGCTGGGAGTACGAACCCAAGGCCTTCCCCCTGCGCTGGCGGGATGGCCGCGTGGCCGAGATGTTCCGCCCCGACTTCTACCTGCCCGAGCAGGATCTTTACGTCGAGTTGACCACGATGCGGCAGAGCCTGGTCACGCGGAAGAACCGCAAGGTGCGGCGGCTGCGCCAGCTCTACCCGAACATCAACATCGTGCTCCTCTACCGCAAGGACTACCACGAGTTGCTCTCCCGCTTCGGCTACGGGTCGGTGCAGATCACCTCGCTGCGGCCCGAGCAGATCGAGCGGGTGCTGCTGAGCGCCGCCGAGATCCAGGGGCGGGTCGCCGAGCTCGGCCAGCAGATCTCAGCCGACTACGCCGGGGAGTCGATCCTGCTGGTGGGCGTGCTCAAGGGGATCACCTTCTTCCTGGCCGATCTGGCCCGGGCGATCACCCGGCCGCTGGCGATCGACTACCTCCAACTGGCGCACACCGGCGAAGGGGTCCACATCACCAAGGATCTCGACATGGACGTGCGCGGGCAGCACGTGCTCCTGGTCGAGGACATCGTGAACACCGGGGTGTCGGTGGACTTCGTGCTGCGCACCCTGCGGGAACGTGAGCCTGCCAGCTTGCGGGTCTGCACGCTGCTCGATAAGGCCGAGCGGCGGCTGGTGCCGGTGCCGGTGGACTACGTGGGTTTCACCATCCCCAACGAGTTCGTTGTCGGCTACGGGCTTGACTACCGCGAGCTCTACCGCAACCTCCCCTTCCTCTGCGTCCTCAAGCGCGAGGTGTACGAAGAGGCCCTGCCGGGGGAGTGAGAAGCGGCCCTCACCCCCTGACCCCCTCTCCCAACCATGGGAGAGAGGGAACGTTGTACCGGGTGCCTGCCAGGTTACGGGCGGCTTGCTTCGTATTCCCTCCTTCTCCCCTCTCCCAAAGTTGGGAGAGGGGACGGGGGTGAGGGCCGTCCCCCTGTCACACCGCGCCGCCCTGTCTCGTCTCCTGGGTGAAGGTCGGACACGACACGGACAGGAGAGACCGATGATGAAGGAGCGGACGCAGGAGGTCGTGATCCTGGGCGGAGGCTATGCCGGGCTGATGGCGGCCGTTCGGCTGGCGAATCGCCGCGTGCCGGTGCGGATCACGCTGGTGGACGCGAAGGCGGAGTTCCCGGAGCGCATCCGGCTGCACCAGGTCGCGGCCGGTCAGCAGCTTCCGCAGCGGTCGATCCCCGAGCTGCTGCGCGGCACGGGCGTCGAGTTCCTGCATGGGCGGGTGAACGAGCTCGACCCGGAGGCGCGGCTCGTCGCCGTGCAGACGCGAGACGGCCAGCGGACGCTGCGTTACGACTGGCTCCTCTACGCGCTCGGCAGCCACGTGGACCTGTCCCCGATCCCCGGGCTGCGCCAGCACACGGTGGCGCTCGATGATCGTTCCACCGCCCGGGATCTGGCGGCCCGGCTCGAACGGCTTGGTGAGGGGCGGGTGCTGATCGTCGGTGGCGGGTTGACCGGCATCGAGGCGGCGGTCGAGCTAGCCGAGCGGTTCCCGCGCCTCGCAATCGAGCTGGTGACGGCCGGTGCACTCGGCGAGGATCTGGCGCCGAAGGGGGCGGCACACATCCGGCGGGTGTTCGAGCGGCACAGCATCGCGCTGCGCGAGCACGCGCGGATCGAGGAGATCCAGGAGGGAGTCGCCCTGTTGGCCGGCGGTGAGCGCATTCCCTTCGATATCTGCCTGTGGGCCGGTGGGTTCCGAGCGCCGGATCTGGCGGCGCGGGCCGGGCTGCCGACCAACGAACGGGGGCAGGTCATCGTCGACGCGACGTTGCGGGTACCGGGACATCCGGAGATCGTGGTCGCCGGGGACGCCGCGCAGGTGACCGGCCCGGGCGGTAAGCCGCTGCGGATGTCCTGCGCCGCCGGGCAGCCGATGGGCGCGCACGCCGGTGACACGCTGGCCCGGCTGGTCCGTGGGCAGGAGCCGCAGCCGTTCCGCTTCGGCTACATCCTCCGCTGCATCAGCCTCGGCCGGCACGATGGGCTGATCCAGTTTGTCGCACCCGACGACACGCCGCGCGACCGGGTTCTGACGGGTCGGGCCGCGGCAGTGGTGAAAGAGTCGATCTGCCGCTATACACTCACGAGCGTCGAGGCCGAGCGACGCCTGCGCCTCCCGATCTACTGGTGGTTGCGGTCGGCGGAACCCGTGCGCTACGCGCTGCCAGCCGGCGCGGGGACGGGAGTGACCACTGATGCGTAATCCGGGCGAGCCGGAGCGCCGCGAGGACGCGGCCGCAGAGCGGCTGGACGCCTTCACGGCGCACCGGCCGCTCCTCTTCTCCATCGCCTACCGGATGCTGGGCAGCGTCATGGACGCCGAGGATATGATCCAGGAAGCGTTCCTGCGCTGGCTGCGTGCTCCAGCCGACGAGGTTGCCTCGCCGAAGGCGTACCTGACGACGACCATCACCCGGCTCTGCATCGACCACCTGCGCTCGGCCCGCGTGCGCCGCGAGCAGTACGTCGGTCCCTGGCTGCCCGAGCCGCTGCTGACCGCGTCGTACCCGGACATCGCAGAGACCGCCGCGCAGCGGGAGTCGATCTCCCTGGCCTTCCTCGTCATGCTGGAGCGGCTGGAGCCGGTGGAGCGGGCCGTCTTTTTGCTGCGGGAGGTCTTCGACTACGACTACGCCGAGATCGCGCCGATCGTTGACAAGACCCCGGCCAACTGCCGGCAAATTGTGCGCCGGGCACGGGAGCGGATCGCGGACGAGCGCCGCCGGGTCGACGTGCCGCCGGAGCGGCAGGAGGCGCTGATCGACGCGTTCATGGGCGCCTGCGCCAACGGCGACCTGCCGGGGCTGCTCACGCTGTTGACCGACGACATCACGCTGTGGACCGACGGCGGGCCGCATGCCCGCGCGGCGCGCCGGCCGATCGTGGGTGCCGACCGCGTGGCGCGCTTCAGCATCGGCGTCACGCCGCGGATTCCGCCGGGCACCACGGTGTACCACGTCGAGATCAACGGCCAGCCCGGCGTGGTGCTCTACGCCGACGGGGAGCCGCACACCGCCTTCGTGGTCGACCTGGTCGGCGAGCGGATCCACCGGATCTGGATGGTGCTCAACCCGGACAAGTTGCGCCACCTGCCACGGGGCACGCCCCTGGCCTCGTAGCCGGAGACGGGGAGCCGATCCCTCCACGCCGACGGGCGGGACGGGCGTGGTGTCGCCTGGCCTGCGCTTGGCGCGACGGGTGGCAGGCGCAGGGACCAGATCTCGGCGGAAGACAGTTCTTCCTATGGTAGGATGTGCTCGCGGTTCGTCGCGTCGCGACGGGCCACGTACGGGCAATGGCGGGCAGGAGGACGCGCGGGAATGCAGGTTCAGCGGACGCCAATGCGCTGCCCGATCTGCGATCGGGAACTGGTGGACGTGCGTATTCGGCATATCGGCACAGTGACAGCCAATCTCCCCTGGCAGATGCACGCCGGCCGCTGCCCCGAGCACGGCTGGTTCCAGGCCGAGGTCATCAGCAAGCCGCCCCGCGAGATCTTCCCGGTCAACCGCCCCGGCGGCGTCGTCCGCCGGGTGGAGATCGACGGCCGGGAGTACTTCTCCTTCCCCACCGTCTGGAAGTCGATGGATCCTCGCCAGGATGTGGATCCCTTCGACCCGCGCTACTGGGAAGTCGATTGGGACCAAATCCGCAGCGCATCCAGCATCGGCGCCACCCGCGGGTAGAGCGTGATACGTCATGCGTCATGCGTCCCCCTCACCCCCGGCCCCTCTCGAACGGAGCCCACAAGGGGAGAGGGGGCAGGACGGAACACGAGTGACGCATGACGGGTGACGCATGACTGAGGAGGAAGCACCCCGTGCCGGAACTGCCCGAGGTCGAAGCCGCGCGGCGCGGCATTGCCGAGCAACTGCTCGGGCGCGTGCTGGTCGGCTATGAACTGACGCGCCCGGCGCTGCTCGTCTCCGCCCCGGGGCTGACGCTCGACGCGCTGGTCGGTTCCCGGCTGGAGTGCGTCGAACGGCACGGCAAGTATCTCTTCCTCACCTTCGAGCCGGCGGTGCTGGTCATCCACCTGAAGCTCGCCGGGCAACTCGTCGCGCGCGGCAGCGGCATCCCGGGTTTCGCCGCCGGTCACCCGGTGCCCGCCTACGACGCGCCGCTGCCCCACAAGTCCACCCACCTGCGGTTCGACTTCGGCGGCGACGCGCACCTCTTCCTGACCGACATCCGTCACTTCGCCCGGGTCTGGCTCCTGCCCCATGACGACCTGCCAGCCTTCCGAGAGAGCCTGCACCTGGGTCCCGACGTGCTCGATCCCGCGTTCACCGTGGAGACACTGCGACAGGGGTTGGCGCGGCGGACCGTCGGCCGGCTGAAGCCGACGCTCCTCGACCAGAGCCTCGTCGCCGGGCTGGGCAACATCTACGTCGACGAGAGCCTGTGGCAGGCCAAACTCCACCCGGAGCGCACCGCCGCGTCACTGACGGACGCCGAGATCGAGCGGCTTTACGAGGGCATCCACACCACGATGGAGCTTGCCCTGCCCACCGGCGGCGCGCGCATCCTCAACAGCAAGGCGCAGACGGAGGTCGGCAAGTTCCCCTTCGTCCACGGCCGCGAGGGGCTTCCCTGCCCCCGCTGCGGCACGGCGATCATCAAGACCCGCGTCAACAACCGGGGCACCTACCTCTGCCCCCACTGCCAACCGGCACCGTAGGGCACTGCTCCTTACCGATAACCCCGCGAGAACGGGTTTAGGACATCGCACTCACGCCCAGGTGGTACGGTGTTCACCATCCAGTGCGTGCCCGGGGCTGAAGCCGCCGGGCTGACGAGGAAAAGCCGGCTGAAGCCGGCTGAGATCGCGGTGCGGATCAGACCTCGATGTGCCGGTCCTGCCGCTCGGCGCGTGCCCGGCGGCTTCAGCCCCGAGCACGCGCTGACCGGCGGGGCATTCATGCCGAGGTCTGAGCCTTATCCCCCAGCCCGCTTTAGCGGGCTTCGTCTTGTCAGCCCGGCGGCTTCAGCCCCGGGCACGCGCCGAGCGCGTACCCCCATTTCGTACACCGATCTCCATAACCCCGGGCACAGGTCACGGGGCGGAGTCTTTCGCACCACCGTTCCCGGTCGTTCCCGGGCTCGGGAGGAGCCGATCGGGCGCGACACCCGCTGAGGGCTTGCCGGCGGAGGGGAGTCTGTGGTACTCGTGCCGAGCGTTGAGCGTTGGATGTATCGGTATCCGGCGCGGGTGCTTGCCACACCCGCGCAATCGTGCGACGCTACGCTCGCTACCGGCACAGTGCGCCGGGATCGTGCTCGCCCAGACCGGGCTACCTCGGGGGACGATCACCACGCAAGGAGGGATGTGAGCCGATGCCCGACCAGGAAATCATCGACGCGTTGATCGCGACCTACCGGGAACTGAACCTCCGGATGCGCGGCGATGCGAAGGACTTGTCCGGCGACGCGCACGAGACACTGGTCCGCACGCTACGCGGCTTGCGGGACCGCGAACTCCGCGCCTCGCAGGCGATCAAGCGCATCCTGGTGGGAGACACGGTCGACGAGGATGACGAGGCCCCGCTTACCGAGACCGAGTTCGCGGACTCGATGAGCCGCTCTCCCAACGTCTTGTTGTCGCAGTTCGGCACGGCGCGAGAGGCCACCCTGGCGATGGTGCGCGACCTGCCGGATGAAGAGTGGAACAAGGTGGTGCAGACGCCACGCGGGCAGATGTCCCTGCGGGACTACCTCAAGTCGCTGGTCGATCGGGATCGCCAGCGGCTGGAGGAGATCGACGGCCTGCTCAAGGCCCGCGCCTGACCACTCTCTCGCCATCGCCCTGCGCAGCGCGCAATTCCTGCGGCTGCGGTATGATAGAAGCGCCCCGCGGCGGGATGCCAACCCGGCACCCCGCGCGGGGGCTGCTACGTACCCATGACGCCGGGCCTCGCCCGGGCAGCGAGGGAGTGACAGACAACCCCCATGACGCGCTTTGTGAAACTCGCGGTCACCACGCTCCTTGTCGGCTATCTTCTCGTTGTCCTCGGCGGGGCGGTGCGAGTCGCCGGAGCGGAGTCCGGTTGCGGACCCGGCTGGGTCGGCTGCGACGGTTCGCTTACCCCGATTCTCTCGTTCCCCATCGCGTTCGACTATTTTCACCGCGCCTTCGCCGCCGTGGAGACGCTGCTCGCCGTCGGGCTGGTCGTCCTGGCGTGGCGTGAGTCACGCTCGCGCGGGTTGCTGCTGAGCCTGTCGGGTGCGGCGCTTGGGCTGGTCCTGATCCAGGGCGTGCTCGGGATGGTCACCGCGCAACCGGCGGCCGGCGCCGCGGTTGGGACCGCGCACCTGGCCTTGGCGGAGCTCTTCCTGGCGGTGGTGGCGCTGCTCGCGCTGGTCGCTTCGGCCGGGTGGCTCGTTCCGGCCGACTGGCGATCCGCAGGCCGCCGCACGAGCGCAGGCTGGCTGGCAATCGCGGCGGCCGTGGGGGTCTTCGCCCTGCTTTCCACCGGCGCCTACACCGCGCTGAGCGGCAGCGGCACCGCCTGCGCCGGCTGGCCGCTGTGCGGCGACCGCGTCGTGCCCACCGGCTGGACACCGGTCGACATTCACCTCATCCACCGCTGGGTCGCGTCGATCGCGACGACGCTGATCCTGGCGCTGGCGATTCAGGTGCGGCGGGTCCGATCGGACTCCCCGGCCCTGGTGGGTCTGGCGACCGGTGGGGCGGTGCTGATGGTCGCCCAGGTCTTCGTTGGGGCGGCCAATGTCTGGATGGACCTGAACCCGGTGATCACGACGGCGCACCTCGCGGTGGCGACCATCGTCTGGGGGGGCGTCGTCAGCGTGGCGGCGTTGGACCGGATGCTCCCGGTGTCGGAGCGCGTGCCGGCGGCGCAGCCTGCTCGCCGGGTCTGGCGCGACTACTTCGTGTTGACCAAGCCGGGGGTCATGGCGCTGCTGCTGACCACCACGCTCGGCGCCATGCTCTTCGCCAAGGCCGGTTTGCCGCCGGCGCGCATCCTCTTCTGGACGCTGATCGGCGGGGCGCTTGCCTCGGGCGGGGCGGCGGCGATCAACCACTACCTCGACCGCGACATCGACCGCATCATGACGCGCACCCGCAACCGGCCGGTCGCCGGGGGCCGGGTGACACCGGTGCAGGCGCTCATCTTCGGTGTCACCCTCAGCGTGCTGTCGGTCTACCTGATGGCGGTCTTCGTCAACACGCTGGCCGCACTCCTGTCGCTGGCCGGGAACCTCTACTACGTCGTGATCTACACGATGTGGCTGAAGCGCGCGACGCCGCAGAACATCGTGATCGGCGGTGTGGCCGGGTCGATCCCGCCGCTGGTTGGCTGGGCGGCCGTTACCGGCAACGTCGGTCTGCCGGCGATCATCATGTTCATCATCGTCTTTGCGTGGACGCCGCCGCACTTCTGGGCGCTGGCGCTGTTCCGCTCCAAGACGCGCGACTACGCCGCGGCGGGGGTGCCGATGTACCCGGCCGTCTACGGCGATGCGAAGACACGGCAGCAGATCTTCATCTATACGCTGCTGCTGGTGATCACCAGCCTGCTGCTCGTCTTCCCGCTACAGGCCAATGGGCTGCTCTACTTCGGGATCGCCGCGGTCCTGGGCGGGGTGTTCGTCCACAAGGCGGTGCTGTTGCTCCGGCGCCCAGCGCAGCAGCCCCTGCTGGCGCGCTCGCTCTTCATGTACTCCAACTACTACCTGGCGCTCCTCTTCCTCGCCATGGTCGTGGACCGGCTGGTCCTGGCCTAGCAGCCCCTGGGGGCGCCAGGGGCTCTGCACCGGTGGTGTGAGGATCGCCGCCGGGTGGCACGTGCGCGGCGGTGATGGACATTGACGAATCCTCCGGCATACCGGCCGCTCCGTCTCCCGCCCGCCTCCATTGAATCGTGCGGCTGCCGACCCGATCCGAGGTGGGGGGCGGGAAGGTTGCCGCGTCGTGGCGCGTGCCCGGGGGCTATGGAGTTTAGCGATCGCTCTGGGTGTACGCGGTCGGCCCGTGCCCGGGGCTAAAGCCGCCGGGCTGACAAGGAAAGCCCGCTAAAGCGGGCTCTTTGGAGTGCGGCTGCCCCAGCCGCCGCTTTGGTATCGCGCGGCATCAGCCGCGCGCCGTGATCCCATTCCGGGGAGTGTGTCGCGAAGGATCCCGCACCCCGGGCACAGGCCGGGATGGTAGGAACCGTATCGCCTGAGTGTAAGCCCTGCTCAGCCCAGCCGGCTTCAGCCGGCTTTTCTTGTCAGCCCGGGGCTTGAGCCCCGGGCACGTGCCGAGCGGCGGGATCCTTGGGACATTCATCAAACCCAATTGCGCCGGGCACGCACCTCAACGCGGGAACCACCCCTACCACACGGCGGACGGCGGCCCTTCCCGGGATACCGGCCGCACTCTTGACTCGTGCAAGGCGAAACAGCCCGGGCGGCGTCGCGTGGCGCCGCCCGGGAGAGAGGTGCTAGACGAGCTCCGCGTTGAGGCGGATCTCGACGTTGTTGCGCAGCGCGTTGGAGACGGGGCAGTTCTTCTCGCCCTCTTGCGCGATCTGCTTGAAGGTCGCGTCGTCAAGCCCCGGGACCCGGCCGCGTACCGTCAGGACCACCGTGGTGATCTTCGGAGGGTCGAAGGTACAGACGGCGGTGACGTCCAACTGCTCGGGCGTGTGCCCGTGCTCCGCCAGGGTGTTGCTCAGCGCCATGGCGTAGCAGGCGGCGTGGGCGCCGGCGATCAGTTCCTCAGGGCTCGTCTTGCCGTCCGGCTGCTCGGTGCGTGCGGCCCAGGTCACCGGCTGCTGCGAGATGACCCCGCTGCCGAGGGACACGGTCCCGCTCCCCTGGAACAGGTTCCCTTGCCAGACGACGTCAGCGCGGCGCTCCGCGGCCATGTGGCCCTCCCTTCTCCTGTGTTCGGCATCGATGAGGCTGAAGGTCGACGGCGCCATTATCGGCGCGTGGTGCCGTCGTCGCAAGTTGGGAGCCGGGGCGGAGCGGGCGTTGGGCGCTCTGCTCAGCCGACGACGACGCGGTTGCGCCCGCGGCGCTTGGCAGCGTAGAGGAGGGCGTCGATGCGGCTGAGGAGCGAGGCGAAGTCGGGTGTCGTCGGGTCGGCTGCGGCCACACCCAGGCTGATCGTCACCGATACCGGACCGGCGCTGGTCACGATCGGCGTCTCGGCGATGCTGTTCCGCAGCCGCTCGGCGACCTCGTACGCGCTGATCAGGTCGGTCTCCGGCAGCAGGATGACGAACTCTTCGCCACCGAAGCGCCCGAGGACATCGACCTCGCGCAGTCTGCTGCGGAGCCGGTCGGCCACCGCGCGGAGCACCTCGTCGCCCACGGCGTGGCCATGGGCGTCGTTGACGCGCTTGAACTCGTCGATGTCGAGGATGATCGCCGAGAGGGGGCGATTGAAGCGCTGCGCCCGGCTCAGCTCGCGCTCAGCGGTGGCGAGGAGGTGCCGGCGGTTGTAGGTTCCGGTGAGGTCGTCGGTGACGGCGAGCCGCTGGACCTCCGCGAAGAGGCGCGCGTTCTCGATGGCGACCCCCGCCTGGCCGGCGAAGGTGAAGGCGATGCCCGCCTCGCGGTCCCCGAAGGCGCCGGGGCTCTGGCTGGTCAAGACAACCACGCCGGCAACTCGGCTCTCGGAGATCAGGGGGACACCCAGCCATGCGCGCAGGTTGGGTAGACCACCCCGCTGGGCGCAGCGTGGGTCGTCCCGCATGTCGGCGATGACCAGCGGTTGACCGGTCGCCACCACCTCGGCCACCAGGATGTCGTTCGCCAGCGGGATCACGAGGCCGGGCGCCTCGTCGGGCCGGGTCGTGCCGCGGACCACGGCCAGTTCGAGCCGGTCGGCGCGGTGCAGCACCACGGCGGCCGTGTCGTAGGGAACGACCGCGGCGAGGCTGGTCAGCAGGCGATCGAGAACCTGGGAGAGGTCGAGCGTGGCGGTGAGGGCGCCGGTCAGATCCCGCAGGCGCTCGGCCAGCAGGCGCTGCTGCCGCTCCGATTCGAACTGCGCCTCGATCTGTGCGAGGCGGGCGGTCTCGAGGGCGATGGCGATGGAGCCGGCGATGGCGCGCAGGATGTCGAGGTCGGCGTGGGTGAAGACGCCGCGCGCGAGGCGGTTGTCGAGGTAGAGCACGCCGAAGGTGCGCTCGCGCAAGGTCAGCGGCGCGGCGATGATGCTCCGCAGGTCGTAGGCGACGATGCTCTCCGACCCGAGTACCGGCCCGTCGCTGCTCGCGCTGACGATCATCGGCTGGCCGGTCGTGCGCACCGTTTCGACCACCGTCCGGCTGAAGTCTCGGGGCTCGGTGACCGGATTCCCGGAAGCGTCGCGCCCGGCAACGAGCGTCAGATCCGGGCCGTCGATGCGGAAGAGGAAGGCGCGCTCCGCACCCAGAATGCGGACCGCTTCGTCGAGCGCGGCGCGGGCCTGCTGCTCAGGGTCCAGCGCCGTCGCGGCGGCCAGGCTGACCTGGAGCAGGGCATCGAGGTGCTGCTGGAGCCGCCGGGAGCTCGGATCGACGGTGGGTTGCAGCGCCGGCTCGCGGACGGTGGCGGCCGGGAAATCGGCCAGGATGCGTGCGGCGCGGTGCACCCAGCCGTGCTCGGTCGCCAGTGCGTGGGCGTAGCGTGCGGCCCGCTCGGCGCCCGGCTGGTTCCCCAACGCGGCGAGTACCAACGCCCGCTGCCGCGTGGCCTCGAACAGGATCCAGGGTGCATCGATCTCGGTCGCCACCCGCTCGGCACGGTCGAGCAGGTCGAGCGCCGCCTGGGGGCGTCCCTCCAGTCGCGCGCGGGCGGCGGCCAGCACCCAGGTGTGCGCGCGCAGGGTCGGGTGGTCGGAGATCCGCTCCAGGAAGTCGATGGCCTCGTGAAGCCGCCGCAGCGCGGCGTCGCGCTGGTGGGCCGGGGCGCGTTCGACCTGGAGGAGGCGCGCGTAGCCCTGGAAGACGAAGAAACGCCGGAAGTGGGGCAGCCCGCGGCCAGATCGGAAATCCAGTTCCTCGCCGCGCGCGATGACCTCGTCGATCTCCGCGTCGCTGCCGCCGCGCTCCACCAGGGCGAGCAGCCGGTGGCTGAGGTAGATCTCCCAGGCGAAGCGGTCGCGCGGGTGATCGTTGACGAGGGCCTCGGCCCGGCGGGCGTACTCGCGCGCCAGGGCCGCCTCCCCGAGCACTTCCATAACCGCGAGGGCGTAGGCGTCCATGTACCGCTGGACCCGGTGCGCGCCGCCCTGAGCGGTGACCCGCCCGCCCGTCCGTACGATGGCCTCCTCGATCCAGCGGCGGGCCTCGCGGATGTAGCCGCGGAGCACCAGATTCCAGATCAGGTCGCCGCAGCCGTTCAGGTACTCGGCGGGTGCCAGCCAGTCGGCGTGATGTTCCAGGCAGCGGGTCGCCAGCGTCTCGGCCTCGCGCGGGCGTCCGGCGATGTGGTGGGCGATTGCCTCGTAGAGGAGCGCGTACGCGAGCATCGGCCGGTCGTCGCGGGCGTGCGCGAGGTCGATCGCCTTGCGGAAGTACCTCCGCATTGCCTCCACGCGCCGCATCGTGGCCAGCAGCATCCCGTAGTCCACGTTGGCCTGGATCAACTCGCGGGAGGGCCCGAGCGCCCGTGCTGCACCGAGGGAGAGGAGCAGATTCTGGAGTACCGTACTCTGCGGGCGGCCCTCGAGCATCGCTACCTCGATCGCCAGGTGGTAAAGCGCGACCAGGACGCGCAGGCGGGGCGGGTCGCCGGGTGGGGCTGGGATGGCACCGCCGAGCCGGTCGTCGAGTACGAAGCCGGCCCAGGCGCCAATCGCCCGTGCCATTCGCCCGGCGCGGGCGTCGAGCGTCTCGCCGATCTCGGCGAAGGCCGCCTCAATCTCCCGCGCCGCGCGCTCGGTCTCGAGTTCCCAGATCTGGATGCGGGCCAGCCGGGAGCGGAGCTGTGCCCGCCCGGTGGCGTCCGTGCAGAGCCGCAACGCCGATTCGAGGTGGGCGGTCGCTTCGTCGACCCGCCCGGTGCGGCTGCAGACATCTCCCAAGGCGCGGTCGAGCCGCTCGTCCGGCGTCAGCCCGGCATCGCGAGCGATGCGGCGCGCGGTGTCGAGGAAGTCGTAGGCCTCGCTGTAGGCGAAGTGTTCGAGTGCGCGGATCCCGGCGGCGAGGTTCGCCTCGTAGGCCGGAATCGGGTTCTGCAACGGGTCGCCCTCGGCGTAGTGCCGGGCCAGGCGGTAGATCCCCGTCTCCGTGACCCCGGCTTTGGCCAGCGCCTCGGCGGCGCGCTGGTGCAGCGTGCGGCGCTCGTCGTCGGCGAGGCGCGCGAGCAGTGCCTCACGGACCCGATCGTGGCTGAAGCGATACGTATCGCCCTCGTCGTGCTCCACCACGTGCGCGGTCAGCGCGCCGTCAAGCGCGGCGATCGCCTCCTGTGGGGTGAGCTGGGCCATGGTCTCGGCCTCGCCCAGGCGGAAGGAGGTGCCGAGGACGGCGGCCGCGTCGAGCAGGGCGCGGGTCGCCGGGCTGAGCCCGTCGATCCGTTCGCTCAGGAGGCGCGCGATATCGGCCGGCAGCGAGAGGCTGGCGAGCCGCCCGCGATCGACCAGCCAGGTTCCCCACGATGGCCGGAGGACCCCGGTCTCGAGCATGGCCCGCACGTACTCTTCCACGGCGTACGGGAGGCCGCCACTGAGGGTCACGACACGGTCCACCACGTCGGACTCTACCTGGTGGCCGCCGAGGTGGGCAGCGATCAGCTCCGCGACCGCGCGCTCATCGAGCGGCCGCAGGCGCATTCGGGCCACCCTCGATGTGCCGAAGCCTGGCGCGCTCCTGCTGGTCTCGCCCGGCAGCCCCTCACGAGCCGTGAGCACGACCATCAGAGGCGCGTGCTCGACCCGCTCGGTGAGCCGGCGAAGCACCTGCCGGCTGGCCTTGTCGAGCCAGTGGATGTCCTCGACGATCATGACAGCATGGCCACTCTCGTGTGCCAGATCGCGCAGGAAGGTGGCGAGCGCGGCTGAGAAGTGGTCCTCGACTGGCTCCGAGGGGCCTTCCGGCTCGACGCCCAGCAGTGTCGCCAGCACCGGAGAAAGCCCGGCGACCACGCGGGCCGCGGGCCGCGCGGCCTCCTTCAAACGTGCCTCGGCCGCCATGCGCCGTTCGGGTGGCAGGCGGCGCAGGGAGCGGACATGCTCCTCAATCGCCTCCCGCAGCGGTGCGAACGGCACCGGGTTCGCCTCGGTGCACCGCCCGGGCAGCACCAGCGCACCGCCAGCCGCGGCAATGTGCTGAAGCTCGGTGACAAGGCGGGTCTTCCCGCTGCCGGCCACCCCGGTGATCAGGACGGCCGATCCGGTACCCTCGGCCGCGGCCGTGAGCAGGCGGCGTAGGCGATCCAGCTCGCGGTCCCGACTGATCAGCGGGACAAGCGGTTGCGGGTGGTGATCCTCGGTCCCGAGCGGAGCTTCGACGCCGGTGGCGAGCGCGGCATTGAGCGCAGGCAGTGCCGCCAGGTCGGCCAGCAGCCCGGCTGCGCTCTGGTAGCGGTCGTCCGGGTCCTTGGCGAGGAGCTTGGCAATCACGGCAGCCAGCGCCGGGGAGACCGCGGGGTTCCGCTCGCGGACATCCGGCGCGGGGAGGGCGGCGTGCTGGTACGCCAGTTCTCCGGCGTCGGTGCAGACGAACGGCGGGGAGCCGGTGGCGCACTCGAACAGGACGACGCCCAGCGCGTAGAGATCGCTGCGCGCATCGACCGGGCGTTTGAGGAGGCCGGTCTGCTCCGGCGCCGCGTAGCGCAGCGTCCCGGCGATTTCTTCTCCCACCGTGGTGGGCGCGGGGACGGCCAGCCCCAGGTCGACCAGCATCACCCGGCCGGTGCCGTCGAGGACGATGTTGCTTGGCTTGACATCGCGGTGGACCAACCCGAAGCGGTGGAGTGCGCCGAGGGCACCGGCCAGGGCGGTGCCGATCTCGACCACGCGCGACTCAGACAATGGACCGTGGGCCAGAAGGTCGGCCAGCGTCCCGTTCGCCGCGCGCTCGAGCACGAGGTAGGGGAACCCGTCGACCTCCCCCACTTCCAACACCGTGGGTAGGGCCGGGTGCCGGATACGCGCCAACGCGGCGGCCTCCCGGCGGAACCGCATGAGCGCGTCCGTGGAGCCGGGGGGCACCCGCGGCATTTTCACCGCGTATAGCTGCTCGTCGCGGCGGGCAGTGTAGACGACCGCGTGGGCGCCACGACCGATCTCCGCCACGATCTCCAGCCCAGGGATAGACGGGTATGGTCCCTCCACCTCGCTGTCCATCCGTCTAATCCCCGCCACCCGACCGAATCAGACGACGATGGCGGAGAGGGGCGAGCCTTGGGGCTGGGTGCCAAGGCTGGTGGTTGCACGATGCCCAGTATAGCCTCCGCGTCACTCGGCGAGTTGAGCCCTTGGGCCTAGTTCCGGCGGGCGAAAAGTACTATTGTTGATCTCGCTTCAACCTGCTGAGCTGTGACGATACTCCTGGCCGTGGTGTACCACCCCGCAGGCGGCGGCGAATACCTCCTCGGCGGTGACCGACGCGATGGCGCCGCGGCCGTCAAGGACGGCATGAGGACCGTCCGCCGGCGGACCCCAGCGCACGGGGTCGGTGTCGCCGAAGATCGTGACCGAGGGGGTGCCGAGGGCGTAGGCGATATGCGCCGGGCCGGAGTCGCCCGTAAGCAGGAGGGCGCAGCGCGCCAGGATTGCTCCCAGAACCGGCAGGGAGGTGCGCCCGGTCAGGTCCACGACCGAGCCGCCGCTCGCCCGCGCGATCGCGGCCGCGGCCGGTTGCGTCTCCGCGTCGCCGACCACGACCAGCGTGCCGCCCCAGCGTGCCCGGAGCGCACTGCCCACCGCCGCAAAGCGTGCCTCGGGCCAGCGGCGGGAAGCGTCGCGGGCGCCGGGATGGAGCGCGATCCAGGGCGGGCGGCCGGTCGCAAGGAGCGCCGCCGCTTCGGCGCGGTCGGCCGGTGTCAGCGGGAACTCGACCTGTCGCCCGCGGTCGGGTGCGCCGAGGAAGCGGGGCAGGGCCAGCACGCGGTCGATCTCGTGGCCGCGATTGGGCAGGGGCAGCGCCGCGTCCAGTCGGCCGGGCCCGTCGCCCGGTCGCACGAACCCGGTGGTGTGGCGGGCGCCGAGCAGCAGGGTGAACGGGTTGGCGTAGACGCCGGAGCCGTGCATCTGGAGGGCGAGGTCGAACGCTTCGGCCTGCATCCGCCGGAAACAGGCGGTGGCCGTGCGGGCGTCGAAGAACTGCTCGGCGATGCCCGGGAAGCCGGGGAAGGGGACGAAGCGGTCGACGTGGGGCGAGCGCTCGGCGAGATCCCGGTTGAAAGGAAGGCCGATCACCGTGATCTCGGCTGCCGGGAGCGCCGCGCGCAGGGCACGCAGCGCGGGGGTGGCGCAGAGGAAGTCGCCGATCCGCGATGCGCGCACGACCACCACCCGGCGCGGCGGCTCCGGCAGGCGCGCGAGCAGGCCGGGCGCGAAGGGGTCAGCCACCGCCAGGCGCCTCCTCCCCTGGGGGCGGTGCGTAGCGCGCGACCATCTCAGGGAGCAGGTCCAGCGCGTGGCCGTCGACCGTCCCGGCGGCGTTCAACACCGTGCTCGGCACCTCGGAGGAGTAGGTGCCGGAGGGGAGGATGCAGCAGCCGCCCCAGCGGCGCATGAGGAGGTTCTGCACCAGCACCTCCTCCCCCGAGTGGTAGCGCGGCAGGCGCCGCCAGAAGTCGAATCCGCCGACAGCCAGCAGCTTGTCCCGGTCGTAGAGGACGCAGGCGGCGACCCAGGCCACCTTGTAGCGCCGGACGACGCCCGGCGGCAGGCCCTGCGCGGCGTGGTAGACGTTGGCGGCGCGGTGGAGGTTCCAGCGTTCCCACGCCGGGGTGCCGGGATCGACGACCTCCGGTTGGACCGGGCCGTCCCACCACTCGACGATCTGCTGCGCCGGCCGTACGTCGTCGCGGTGCGACAGGCCGGCGGGGAAGGCGCCGACGAAGCCGCAATCCTCGGCCCGGAGCGTGTCCAGCAGGTGCTCCACGACCCAGGGCTCCATGAAGACGTCGTCGTCCAGGAAGAGGACGGCGTCCGCGCCGGTGCGGCGCAGCAGGAAGTCGCGCTGCTCGGCGATCCCGTGCACCGGGGGGCGATGGTGGTACTCAATCACTCCGCCACGCGCCGTCACGACGCGCAGCAGCGACTGGATGACCGGCGACTCGAACGCGGGCCGGTCGCTCTGGTCAGCGACGACGACGCGGAGGTCGGTCAGGCTCTGGGCCGCCACGCCCGCGAGTGTCATCGCCAGCGACTCGTGCCGATTCCGGGTCGGGATCAGGACATCGACCGTTGCCATGCCGCCTGTCCCTCATCGCTTGCGTGCCACGATCAGACGGCCGCCGCCCGGCTCCGGCGCCGAGAGGTCGAGCCGGGCGCCCCACGCGGCCAGCCGCGCGAAGCTGCCGGGCGGGATGCGCCGCCAGACACGGCCGAGCGCCCGCTGTCCGCCGATCCGCACCTGCTGCGCGACCTCGAGCGCGTCCCACGCCGTGACCAGCGCGGGCCGCAGGTAGGACCGGGTCGACTCGATCTCCAGCCCGGCGGCCTCCAGATGCGCCGCCCAGCGCGTGACCGGCCAGAGGTTGCGGTGGGCCAGGGCGCGGTTGCGGCGCGCGGCGTAGCCTGCCAGCGGCAAGAGCAGCCGGCGGCTGAAGTCCTCGGTTGGTGCGGTGAAGACGAGGCGCCCGCCGGGCCGGAGTACCTGTGCGACGGCTGCCAGCAGGGTGTCGATGTCGGCGACGTGCTCCAGCACCGAGTTGCTGATCACGGTCGCGAACGCCCCGGCGGGGAGTCCGGCCGTCTCCAGCGGGCGCGGGATCAGGCGGTGGTAGATGCCCAAGCGGGCGGCGCGGGCCAGTGCCGTCGCGTCGGGGTCGACCCCGACCTCGACCGGGCGGAGCACCAGCGAGGTGACCAACCCGTCGCCGCAGCCGAGGTCGAGCACCGGGCGGTGGTAGCCGTGCTCGCGCAGCGCGGCGACCTCGGCCGCGCGCCAAAGCCCGAGCGACGGCCCCTGCCGCTCCAGCAGCACCTGGAACATCGGCGCCGGGAGGTGGAGCGGGAAGCGTGCTCCGGCTGCCGCGGGCGTCGACTCGCGCCTCCGACGGATGAGCGGTAGCTGCATGGGCGCCTCTTCCTAGCAGGTCGGGGGTGCCGGGCGCTCCGGTGACCCAGCGGACGAGCCCGTGCCATCAGAAGATCCCGTTGTACACCGCGCAGGAGCGGCAAATCTCCGGCGGGTCATCGGAGTCGAGCCGGGCGCGGAAGTCCTCGAACTCCTCGCTGTCCCAGATCGTGGCGACGCCCTGCTCGGCGGCATTGCCGAAGTTGATCCGGTCGGGGGTCGCCACCATGCAACAGGGCATGGCGTAGCCCTGGTAGCTGAAGTAGGCGCCGGTCCAGGGCCAGGAGCAGCGCTCGCGGCCGGGCGTGCCCGGCGGGTGGGCGCGGGGCTCGGCGCGGGGCAGCCGCAGGTCCAGCCCCAGGTCTGACGCGACCTGCCGTGCCTCGGCGAACGCCGCGGCCACGCGCGCCGGATCCTCGTGCAGCAGCGTCTGCTCGTCGACGAAGGCGCGCATCGGCCGGTAGTGCGCCGGGAGGCTCGACTCGCCGAAGTCGTGGCAGAGGTGCTGGACGAACAACCCCTCGGCGCCCCAGCCATGCGCCAGCCGCACCAGGTCCGGCAGCTCATGCAGGTTCTGGCGCATGACCACGCCGACGATCCGTAGGCGGGGCAGCGTCGCACCCAACCGGGCGCGGGTCTCCAGCAGCAGCTCGACGTTGCGCACCACTCGCTCGAAGTGGGCCCGCACGCGGATGCGCTCGTAGGTCTCGGCGCTGGCGCCGTCGATCGAGACGTGGAGGCAGTCGAGCCCGCTGGTGACGAACTGTTCGGCGCGTCGCGCGTTGAGGATTGTCAGATTGCTGTTGGTCGTGACCCGCACACCGCGCCCCGCCGCGTACGCCACCATGTCGAAGAAGCGGGGGTGCATCATCGGCTCGCCCAGCCCCTGGAGGTGGAGCGTCTCGAGGTCGGGGAACGAATCGACGATCCGGGTGAAGGTGTCGAACTCCATGAATGCGAGCGGCCCCCAGGGCGGGCCGTCGCGCCGGAACTGGATCGGGCACATCTGGCAGCGGAGGTTGCACTGCCCGACCGGTTCGATCTGCACGTAGCTGGGAAGTGGCATCGAACCGTCCTCACTCTGGGACGTACTAGAGGAACAACACGCGGAACTTCACTGCCCCGCGCAGGCGCCAGTAGACCGACAGCGGCGGGATCAGCGCCGAGGTGACCGCCATCTCGACGACGTGGCCCGGCGCGCGGGAGGTCCCGCGCAGGCGCATGGCGCAGAAGCGTGCCGTGAGCGCCAGCCAGCCCGCCGCGGCGCCCGCCGCGAGCCGGAGGTGACCGGTCGTCCCCGCCGCGCCGGCCGCCAGCAGGGCACCCACCGCCGCGTAGTAGTGCCAGGGCGGTGCCGGCTGGATCCGCGCGCGGTAGAGGCGCGCGTGCTTTTTGTAGAGAAGCGCGTTGTACATGCTCTTGCGCTGCTGGCGGAGGCTGACGCCCCAGCCGGCGGGGCGGACCGGGTGCACGGCGACCGCGCCCTCGGCATGGGCCAGCCGCGCGCCGCGGGAGAGCAGCGTGAAGAAGAGGTCGGTGTCCTCGCGCCAGGCCAGGCGGAAGCGCTCATCCAGCCCCCCGGCGGCAGCCAGTGCCTCCCGGCGGTAGAAGCAACTCGCGGTCACGAACTCCGACCCGGCGAGCTGCGCCGCGTTCCACTCGTAGTCGGTCGGGTCTTTCGGTAGGGGCACCAGCACCCGGCCGGAGACCGCGGCGACGCCGTCGACGAACCCGGCCAGCCCGGCACGCAGCCAGCCGGGGGCCGGCTCGCAGTCGTCGTCGGTGAATGCGATGATCGGGCCGCGAGCGGCGCGCCAGCCGGCGTTCCGTGCCGCGGCTGGTCCATGCCCGCCGCAGACCGGCACGTAGCGCACCGGCATCGAGCCGCGAGCGGCCCACGCCTGCACCAGCCGGCGCGTCTCCGGGCAGCCGGCGTCATCGGCGACGATCACCTCGTACGCCTCCGGCGGGAGGTCCTGCGCCGCCAGCGCCGCCAGGCAGCGATCGAGGAGGTGCGGGCGCCGATAGGTCGGCACGACGACGGAGGTGCGCAGCGACGGTACCGTCATCGCTCCGGCTTTTCCAGCAGGAACTGGCCGATCGCCAGCGCATCGAGCGGCGAGGCCCAGAAGCACTCGACGGCGTCGCGTGGCGTGCAGACGATCGGCTCGCCCCGCGTGTTGAACGAGGTGTTGACCAGCACCGGCACGCCCGTGCGCGCCTGGAACGCCCGCAGCAGGTCGTAGTAGCGCGGGTGCTGCGCCCGCGCGATGGTCTGGATGCGGGCCGTGCCGTCCACGTGCCGCACCGCCGGGATGCGGTCCGCCTGGTCCGGCCGCACCTCATGGACGAAGAGCATGAAGGGGGAGTCGTCGGCGTCGCGGAACCAGGCGGCCGCCTCTTCAGCAAGCACCACCGGCGCGACCGGCCGGAAATCCTCCCGATCCTTGATCGCGTTCAGCCGGGTCTGCATTTCGGGGTCGAGCGGCGAGGCCAGGATCGAGCGAGCGCCCAGCGCGCGCGGGCCGAACTCCATCCGGCCCTGGAACCAGCCGACGATCTTGCCGCCCGCCAGGAGGTCCGCCACCTCCCCGGCAACATCGTCCATCCGGCGATAGGGCAGCTTCGCTCCATCCAGGAAGGCTGCGACCTCGCCGTCGCCGAACTCGGGTCCGAGGAAGGCGTGGTCCATCCGCCAGACCCGCTCGCCCGCGCCCCGCTCCCGGGCGTCGACCCAGAGCGCGGCGCCGAGCGCCGTCCCGGCGTCGCCGGCCGCCGGTTGCACCCAGATGCGGCGGAAGGGCCCGTGATCGCGCAGGCGGGCGTTCAGGACGCAGTTGAGCGCCACGCCCCCCGCCAGGCACAGATCGTCGGCGCCGGTGGCCTCGTGCAGCCAGCGGGCGAGCGCCAGCACCGTCTCCTCCAGCACCGCCTGGAGCGAGCGGGCAAGGTCGTAGTGACGCTGCTCCAGCGGCTCGCCGCGGCGCCGCGCCGGGCCGAACCACGCCTCCAGGCAGAGCGGCGCGACGGTGTAGTTGCCGTCCCCCTGGAGGCGCACGACCTCGCGGAAGCGGTCCAGATAGCGCGGCTCGCCGAAGGAGGCGAGCGCCATCACCTTGTATTCGTCCGCGGAGTGAAGGAATCCGAGGTGCTCGGTGACCTTCTCGTAGAGGAGCCCGAGCGAGTGGGGGAAGTCCACCTGCCCGATGCGCTCCAGGTGGATCCCCTCCCCGATGGCGTACGTGGTCGTGGCGCGCTCGCCGCGGCCGTCGAGCGTCATGACGGCGGCGCGCGAGAAGGGCGACGGGAAGAAAGTGCTGGCCGCGTGGGCCTGGTGGTGCTCGACCCAGTGCCAGCGGTACGGCCCGTCGCGCGCGACGCCGTGGAAGCGTGCCCGCAGGTGATGCGGCGCACCACCGGCGAGGTGCCGCGGGGCGTTGACGATGTGCGCCAGGAAGAGCGGATCCCAGGCGGCCTCCCACTCCTCGGGCAGCGGGTGCGCCGACGGCTCCAGCGGCAGGGTGATCGTCGCCGTGCCCCGGTGCTGCCCCAGCAGGAGCGCCGGGTCGAACGAGTAGGCGACGTGGTCCACCTCGGCCAGGTCGATCCCGGCTTCGCGCAGGCAGTAGTCGATGGCGTGGAAGGGCAGCTCCCAAGTGGAGAACGGGACCGGACGCTTGCCGTGCTTGACGCGGGTGAAGCGCTCCTCCTCTGCGGCGGCGACCACCCGGCCGTCCGCGACCAGGCAGGCAGCCGAGTCGTGGTAGACGGCGTTGATACCGAGCGTGTACATCGCGCGTCCCTCCGAGCCCCCGGGCCGCTCATCCGCACGTTGCGCGCCGCGCTTCTCTGAAGACAAATTCCCGTCACATCGCGCAGGCCAACACGAGAAGCGCCACCATCGCCCCCGCGCCGCTCCGACTCGCTCCCCTCGCCCAACATGGGGTTCGACGAACTATGCAAGCGTACGCGCTCGGCCCGTGCCCGGGGCTCAAGCCGCCGGGCTGAATACGGGTAAGCCCACTGAAGGGGCTGCGATGGCCACACCTCGGCGGATCCGGTCCGGCATCTCACGTGACGCCCAATCCCTAGCCCCTTTAGTGGGCTTTTCGTTGTCAGCCCGGTGGCTTTAGCCCAGGGCGCGCGCCACGCCGCGGGGATCCTCACGCCACCCACCCCGGGTACGGTCGGCAGCGGCCCGAGCCGGCGGAGGCGGGCGAGAGACGGGGCGGCCGGAATGCCAGCGTATGCGGTCCGTTCTCGCCGTAACCAAAGAGCCGCCCCCTGGAAGGCTCCAGGGGGCGGCTCCGGTGTGACGGGTCAGGGGGGGCCCCCCCCCCGGGCGGGTACCCCCCCGCCGGGGGGGCCCCGGGGCCCGGGGGCCAAAAAAAA
>NZ_JADGHZ010000233.1 GCF_019683595.1 Sphaerobacter sp.
GGATCGTCTCGCAGCGCGTGGGACGTACGATGCCGTGCTGTACGTGGCGCTCTCCCGCGCCCGCTCTCATGTGGTCGTCGTCGGCGAACTCCCTGAGCCCGCGGCGGATACCCCGGCGCCGCCGGTTACGGCACTGTCGGCGGGCGAGTCCGATCACAAGCCGGGAAATGACGATATCGCGTCGGATGCCCTCGCGTCCGAAGCTGACGTTACCGATGGCGAGGACGAGACCGTGGATGTAGGAGGGGACGTGTCGGATGTCCGCGCCGAGGTGAGTACAGCGGAAGCTGCTGTGGAAACTGAGGCCGGCGGAGATGGTGAGGTCGAGCCCGAGGGCGCGAGCCCAGAATGTGCTGGTGAAGAGCCGGATCCGGAATCCACAGGGTATACGCAGGCGCGGCATCGGAGTCGCCTGGTCGCTGACGCGCTCCGCGAGCTGGCCGTCCTGATCGGGGAACCCGGGGACGAGCCCGTGGTGCTACCGGGGGGCGCAACGGTCCAGCCGGGGCTCGGCTTTGCGCGGGACGCCGAGGCACTCCTGGTCCGCGCTCGCGATCTCGACCTGGGGCTGTTCAAGGTGCTGGTACTGGGTGAGTTTAAGAACGGCAAGAGCACCCTCCTCAATGCGATGCTCGGCAGCCCCGCCCTCCCGGCCAAGGCGGCACCGGCTACGGCAATCATTACTGCCCTGGTGCACGGCGAGAACGAGGGGGTGCGCGTCTACGAGGTCGGACAGGACACCCCGCGGGTGCTCAGCCGGGAGGAGTTCCTCCGCGAGTTCCAATTGACTCCTGCCGATCAACAAGCGCTCGATGCACACGAACCGATCGACCGCTTCCAACACATCCGCTATGCGGAGATGGAAACCCTGCACCCCTTGTGCGCTAACGGCGTGATGCTGATCGACTCGCCGGGCCTGGGCGAGCATGCCAGTCGCACCCGCGTGGCAACGGATTTCTTGAAGCAGGTCCAGGCGGTCGTGTTCGTGCTCAACGCGAAGCGTATCCTCAGCCTGGATGAGCGAGAGTTTATCGAGCACGCCCTGGGGCCGGGGCGCCTGACGCACGTCTTCTTCGTGGTCAACTACGTGAATCAGTTGGACGAGCCGTCGGACGTCGAGGACATCAAGGAGTTCGTCAGGCTCGCGTTGGGGCGACACTTCCTCGACGAGGATGGCGCGTTCGATGCCGACCTTTACGACCGTCGCGTCTTCTTCATCGATGCGCGCGGCGCGCTTCGCGCCAGGAGTCAGGATCCGGTCGACACAACGGCGTTGGAGGCGTCGGGCGTGCCGGCCTTCGAGCGGGAGCTGGAGCGATTCCTGACCAGTGATGAAAAGCTCCAGGCCGCCCTCCAGTCACCGCTGCCGATGCTGCGCCACATCGCCGCTCGGGTTGAGCGGAAAGTGGCCGATGACTGCGCCGCACTCGACCAGCCGGTCGAGGAATTGGAGCGTCGTCATCAGGCTGCACTGGAAAGTCTGCGCCAACTGGATCTCCAGCGGCAGGAGATTGAGCGGACTGTGCGGCTCCATGGCGAGTCGATCTCGCGGGCGGTCTACGCCAATCTCCAGGAGTACGTGTCAGAGCTGCGCTCCACCTGGCCGCAGGACTCCGAGCGGTTCATCAAGCTCGAAGAGTTGACCCTTCTCGCCTCGGTCGAGTCGCTTTGGCGCGACCAGACCAAAGAGCGTATCGCCAGCTCAATCGAAGCCGAACTGAAGCACTACCTGCACACCAAGTTGGCGCGCTGGCAAGAGCAGGTGTCGGTGGTGATTGAGCCGGACATCGCGAGATTGGCGGCCGACGTCGACGCCGAGATCGCCGCCTTCAACGTACGGCTCGACGAGATCGCCGAGGCGTTCTCGGTCGGACATGCACGGCGCACCATCGCTGAAGAGGTGGAAGGGGACCGTACCCGCAAGTTGCTCCAGGCGGCTGCTGGCGGGATCATGCTCGATCCGTCGCAGGTCCACGGGGCTCTCTTCGGCAAGGCCGACTGGACCGGGTTCTTCCGCAGGGTGGTGGAGCAGGTCGTCCTCGCGAGTGCCCTCCCCTGGATCTTGCCGGGCGGTCCACCGCTCTGGGCGGCGTACATCGCAATCGAGGCGAGCCTCATTAGATACCATGCCAACCGGGTGCGGAAACAGCTCCGTAGCGCGCTCGGGGAGAAGCTGTTTGAGCAGCTCGCACAAGATCTTCCGGCTCGCCGGGACGAGATCGAGGCTGCGCTGCGCGCGCAGTTTGACGTGGCGGCGACCGTAGTCACCCGTGCGCTCCAGGCGGAGATCGACGAGGTGCGCAATGAACAGCAGCGGATCATTGTCCGGATGCGCGAAGCGTCGTTCTCGGCCGAGCAGGAGAAGGCGCGGCTGCGGGCGATCGGCCAGCGGGTTGACGTTTTGGTGGACACGGTGTTGGACGCTGCTACCGGTGCGCAGGAGGATCCCCGTGAGGTGGTGGCCGCGGGGGTGGGTAAGCGGCTCGGTGCCGCCGGTGCCAAAACCGGACTCACCGTCGCCGACGAATGAGCGCCATGCCGACAGAGAGGCTAACGGATACGGGTTCCCAGGGAGCAGACACCGGCCGTTTGGTCCGGATCACACGTCGGCTCCGGAGTCATGCCGACTTCCCGCCGCTGATGGGCCTCTGCCGGGAGCTTGAGAGCACCATCTTGAGAAAAGAGCGTCGCGTCGTCTTCGTAGGGGTTCTGAAAACGGGCAAGTCGACGCTTATCAATGCGCTGTTGGGCGCGCCCATCCTCCCGGTCCGCGCCAACCGCGCCACTGGTGTCCCGGTACGAGTGGGCTACGCGGAGCGTCTGACGGCCACCGTGGTACGAGATCACGGGCGTGGAACAGAGGAGGCTCGAGTCTGGCCGGATGAGCTTGCACGCTACATCCTCCTCGATCTCACTACCTCGATCGCGGTCCCACCGCCGAGGATCGGTGAGGTCCGCATTGGCGTTCCCGTGCCCGCGTTGCAGGCGGGTTGGACTCTGGTGGACACGCCTGGACTCCAGGATACCCCCGCGCTCACCGAGCGCACGCTGGGCGAGATCGAGTGCGCCGACCTCGCGGTGCTCGTGCTTGCTGCCGACAAGCTCCTGTCCGAGTCCGAGCAGGCGATGGCGCACACCTTGAACGCCCGCCTGCGCGGGAATGTCATCTTCGTGATCAACCGGCTCGGGCTTGTCGAGGAAAAAGATCGGTCGGAGATTCTCCAGCGCGCCCGGGATGTGCTGGGCGGGCTGGGGAACTGCCTCGTAGGGAACCCCGCCATTTTCGCGTGTGATGCGCGCGCCGCGTTGGCCGGTGCACCCGACCCCGGGTTCCGGGCGTTCGAGCGGCACCTGGGTACCTTGTTGACCGGAGCAGCGGGTGAGCGGATTGCCGTACTCTCCCGCGTCGCCTGGGCGGAGTCTCGCATCACATCGGCCCACGACGCCGCTAGTACAGCCTTGGCTGAAAACGAAGCCAAGAGAGCGGCCGTGGTTGCGGACGAGGAGTCAGCCCGAGACCGGGAGCGGCGCCATCGGCGCCAGGCGATACGAGAAGCCCACATGGCGCTGCGGCGGCTGCGGAGTGAGATTCACGGCCTCGTCGAGCCGTTCGTCGACGACGCGGCGCGGAGCGCGGTTGAACTCGTCGATGCCGACCGGGCATGGCCGAAACGGCTGACGGTGTGCTTCCACGGGCCGCTCAAGGCTGTCCACGATCGTGTGACCGCCCGGGTTGCGGGGAGCCTTGCGCCGCTTGAGTTAACTGCCCCTACCCTATGGTTCGCGGTGACCGCGGAGGAGGCGGTGGAACACATGCTGGACCAGTCGCGGGCGCTACGTGAGTCAGTCGCGGCCTACCATGTGTATACCGGCGTGGCGGCCGGATCGGGGATGAGCGCGACGCTGAGCCGATGGCTTTGCAACTGGCTGTACAGCCCCAGCATGAGCCGTGAGCAGCTTGAGAAGGCCGTGCGGCAGACGGCGGAAGCGTTGCTCCCACGGTTGGTGGCGGACGTACGGCATCACCTCGACGTGGTGGATGAACTCCTCGCCGCGGCTGCGTCCACGGACGTTTGCCATGACCCATCGGCTGCGGTCCAGGAGGCGACGGCGGCCGTTATCGAGGCCGAGCGGCTGGTGACCAGGATAGAGATGCTGAGACGGGCTATCGCGGAAGCCGCACGGGAGGCGCTCGCGTGAGTTGGGAGTCGCAGTTCCAGGAACAGTGGGTTACGCTCGTCGACAGCGTCGAGACACACGCGCGCCGCGCCCTGGCTGGTCGCCCGCTGCTTGACGTAGCGGCGCTCGACGAGATCCTGCAGCGCGAGGTCGCCAAGTGGAATCGACCCAGCCACTACAACGGGGCCTGGCTCGCGAAACTCGCGGGCACACATCCGGAGGTGGCCGCTCGCTTTCGGGCGACGCTGGGAAACTTGCGTGCGGTTCGCCCGCTTGTGCCACAGATCGGGAACCCGTGGCTCCGCGTGGCACTGGTGGTAGCTCTCGTTGCCGCAGCATTCTTCATCGCTTGGTGGCAGACAGACCGGCTGCTGGTGCACGTAGCGGCGCCGCTCACTGCGGGCATCGTGTTTGGGTCACTGGTCCGCGCGCGGTGGCAAGCAGC
>NZ_JADGHZ010000234.1 GCF_019683595.1 Sphaerobacter sp.
GGCGTCATGCGTCATGTCATGCGTCATACGTCATGCGTCATGGGTCTTGCGTGATGCGTATTGCGTACTTCGTACTCCTCCCCTCTCCCCTCGTGGGAGAGGGGTCGGGGGTGAGGGGGACGCATGACGCAGGACGTGTGACGCATCACTCAGTGCCCCGCATCCTCGTGGTTGTCGTGGTCCCCGTTGTCCCCGTTGTGCTCGTCATCCCCGTGGACGCCGGGGAGATCCTCGCTGTGCTCGAAGGAGGTGCCGTCGGCGAGCGTCACGTGGGCGGTGAGGATCCAATCGCCGCCCATGGTGAACTCGAAGCCCTCGGTCACGTACCGGCCGTCACCCTGGTGGTGCGCGTCGGCGATGACCGGCTTCATGCCCGCGTGGCTCATGTTGCCCTCGACCTCCACCGTGGCGCCCGTCACGGGCGCGTTGTCCTGGTCGCGGATCGTCACGGTCACGGTCGCGGGGCCGACGGTGGCGGGCGACGGCTCGACCGCGAGAGTTACCTGGTAGTTCGCGGGCGCTTCCGATGAGGCGCTGCGCCCGCAGGCCACGCCGAACGTCAGGACCGCCACAACCGCGAGCAGCACCAGCCCGCGGCTGAATTGCCTCATGGCTCGCGTACCTCCACCTCGATCGTCATCTCCCCGGCGCGCTCGAACTGCAGCGTGGCGGAGAAACGATCGCCCACCTCCAGGTCTCGCGTGAGGCCGATCAGCATGATGTGCTCTGCGCCGGGCTTCAACTCCGCTTTGCCGCCCGCGGGAATGGTCACCCCGTCGATTGGCTCCATCCGCATGACGCCACTCGCGTCGATGCTGCTGCGGTGGATCTCGACCACCTCCGCCACGTCGGTGGTCACCGCCACCAGGCGGTCGTCCTCCTTGCCGGGGTTGCTGATGGTCAGGAAGATCGCGCTGGTCCCGCCACTCTGACCCGCGTGGGCGCTGCCGTGGTCAGAGCCCTTGTCCGTCTCACCGTGGGACATCGTTGACTGGCCCGGCGACGCCATCCCGGGCCGTGCCCAGGGGTCGTCCAGCCGCAGCCCGCTGGCCTCGGCCTCCTCTGATCCTCCGCACGCCGTCAACGCTGCCAGGGCCAGCACAGCCACCAGCGCCAGGACCGCCACCCGGCGCGCTCGTGGCCACCAGCCCATCCCGTTCGTCACCATCCACTCCATCTCAGTCACCACCTGACTCAACATCATTGCTTCAGCGCCCAGCGCAAATCATTCGCAATTTGCTCGCCGGTCAATCCGTAGGGGAGCATCAAACGGAGGTCGCCGTTGCGGTCGAGGACGAGCACCGTGGCGGTGTGGTCCACCAGATAGCCGCCCGCGCTGCCGCGCTCCTGCTTCTCGAAGTAGACGCCCATGCCGGTCGCGACCTCGCGGATGCGCTCGACATCCCCGCCCAGCCCGATGAAGGACGGGTCGAAGCGGCTGACGTACTCCTGGGTGATCTCGGGCGTATCACGGTCGGGATCGACCGTGATCATCACGACCTGCACGTCCTCGGCACGCTTGCCGAGTTCCTTCATGGCGCGGGCCACGTTGGCGAGCGTGGTCGGGCAGACATCCGGGCAGTAGGTGTAGCCGAAGTAGAGGACCACGACCTTGCCGCGGAAGTCGGCGAGCCGCACTTCCTGCCCACCGGCGCCGGTCAGCGGCGCGTCGACGATCGGTAGCGGCGGGTCGATCGCCGATCCGTGCAGGCTGCCCCCACCGAAGGGGAGCAAGCCGGCCGCGAACGCACCGGCGGTGGCACCTCCCACCAGCACCAGTGCGGCAACGGTCAGGATGATCCAGCGTCTCACGGCATCACCTCGTCCGGCAGACGAATAGATGGGTCGCCTCGTAGGCCAGGCGGGCAGGGCCGCGACTCTTGCGGGCCTCGTTGGCGACGATGCGGATATCGTTCACGATGTGCTCGGCGCGCGGCGGGCCGACCCGGTACTCGGCGCGCACTACGCCCCAGCCGTCGACAAGCACCAGCGTCGGGTCGTACCGGAAGGAGCCGTCGGGGTTCTGCTCGTAATAGACATTGAACCCCCGCCCGACGATCAACTTCATGAGATTCGGGTCACCGGTGGCGAAGGTCCAGCGGCTCGGATCGGCACCTGCTGCCTTCGCGGCCGCCTTGAGTGCCTCGGTTGAGTCGCGTTCCGGGTCGAAGGAGATGGTGACGAGGCGGACCGGCGGGTCGTCCTCGGTTTCAGCGGCGAGCAGATCCTGAACCTCACGCATGGTGGCGGTGGTGCGGGTGCACGGCTCATGGCACGACAGGTAGGTGAAGTCGTAGAGGACGATCGACCCGCGCAGGTCATCGCTAGTGAGCCGGTTGCCGTTCTGATCGGTCAGGGCGAAACCCGGTGCCGGCGCGATGCGCGGGAGCACGCGGATCGGGCGCAACGACGCCAGGGCGACGATCGCCACCGCCACCGCCAGAATCGATCCGTAGAGAATGGTCGTCCGCTTCATCAACCTACCGCGACCCCGCACGTGTCACGTGGTCCCCACGCGCGAGGCCACTCGCCCGCCGGCCCGCTGCCCATAACTGTACGTCGCGCGCGGCGGGGAACCGATAGCCCCTTGCGGGCAGGGAGAGTCAAAAGAGGGTCATTCGGCTGGTACATCGGCTGGTGCGAGCGTGGAACGCTACTCATCCCTGGCCTTCGGCGGGGGGATCAGGCCGTGTGCCACGGCGTAGGCCGCGGCCTGACGACGGCTCGAGAGCTGCAACTTCGCGAGGATGTTCTTCAGGTGGTTCTTGACCGTGTGCTCGCTGATCGAGAGGCGCGCGGCGATCTCTTTGTTCGACAGGCGCAGCGCGACCAGCTCCAGCACCTGCACCTCGCGCGGGGAGAGGCCGCCGTCCGGCTCCAGGATCTCCGCCTGGCGCTCCAGGCGGGCGAACTCCTCCAGGATGCGCGCGGCCATGCGGCGGCTGATCGCCGCTTCCCCGCGCGCCAGCCCGCGGAGCTGGTCCAGGAGCTCGGCCGAGCGGATGTTCTTGATCAGGTACCCCTGCGCGCCGGCCTTGATCGACTGGAAGAGCCGTTCGTGGTCGTCGTAGACAGTGAGCATCACGACGCGCACCTCAGGCAACTGGCGCTTGATCCGGCGCGTGGCCTCGATGCCGTCGATGCCGGGGAGGTCGATGTCCATCAGCACGACGTCGGGCACCAGTTCCCGCGCGCGCTCGACCGCCTCCTCGCCGCTCGCCGCCTCACCGACGACGGTGAAGTCCGGCTGGTACGAGAGCAGGCTGGCCAGCCCCTCGCGGAAGAGGGCATGGTCGTCAACCAGCAGCAGCGAAATCTGGGACACGATGAGACACCCCTGTCGTCGGGAGCGGCGCGCGGAGTGTGATCCGCGTCCCGCTCCCGGGTTGGCTGTCGATCTGGAGCGTGCCACCCAGGCTCTCCGCCCGCTCTCGCATGGTGAGCAGGCCGAAATGGTGGCCCTGGCGGTTGGCCGACGACGGATCGAACCCCTGCCCGTCGTCCGCCACGGTGAGGATCAGGTCTCCCTCCTCGAGGGTGCAGCGAACGCGGACGCTGCGCGCTTCGGCGTGTTTACGGACGTTGCTCAGCGCCTCCTGGGCGATGCGGATGACCTGCAACTCGGAGGCGCGCGGCAGGACTCCAGGCGGTAGGTCGTCGATCTCGAGGGCGACATCCAGGTCAGTCTGCTCGGCGAAGTCGTCGAGGTATGTGCGCAGCCCGGCGGCCAACCCGGGCGCGCCGTCGGTCACCAGCCGCAGCCCCAGGATCTGCTCCCGCACATCGGTGTAGGTGCGCTCGGCCGCCTGGCGCAGCGTCTCGATCTCCGCGCGGGCGGCGTCCGTTGCACCCGCGGCGATCAAGCCGTCGACCGTGCCCAGCTTGACCAGCACGTAGGCGAGCATCTGCGCCACGCCGTCGTGCATCTCCCGCGCGATGCGGCCCCGTTCCTCGACGACCGCCGCCTCGTGCGCCTGCTGGTGCAGGCGCGCGTTCTCGATCGCCATCCCCAGCGTGTCGCCGATGGCCCGGAGTAGGCGCTGCTCCGCCGCGGAGAACCCGCCCCGCGAGCGGTTCAGCCGCAGCGTCCCGTGGCGGTGCCCACGGGCCTGGAGCGGCACGCGCATCTCCCGCGCATCCGGGTTCGGTCCGTCATCGAGCACGTCCACGGCGCCGGCGACGACCGGCTGCGTCAGGTCGATCTGCACGGTATCGGCCGGGAAGAGCCGTCGCAGGGTCTCCTCCGCCTGGGCCACGATGTCCCCGACCCGGAGCGACGCCCCGGCGGACGCGGCCACGGCGTTGAGCGCCGCCAGCTCCGCATTGCGACGCAGCAGCCGGCGTTGCATGTGCTCGATCACGCCGAAGACGAGGTGGCTGAAGCCGAACGCCAGCCCGAAGGCCAGCAGCCCGACAATCAGGTTTCCGATCTCGATGGGGATTGCCGGCAGCGTCCGGGTCGCGCCGTGTGCCCGCAGGAACGGCTCGACCACGAGGTGCCGCGTGCTTTCCAGCGCGAAGATAAAGACGCCGGGGACGACGACGGTGATCCACTTCAGCAGCCGCAGCCTCCGGGCGAACGGCGGTCTGGGCTCAAGCGGCATCGGCCCGTCGCC
>NZ_JADGHZ010000043.1 GCF_019683595.1 Sphaerobacter sp.
CGGGGAGATCCTTCGCTGCGCCGAGGGCGGCTGGCCGCCGCCCCCGGCTCCGCTCAGGATGACAACGCGGGGGCGCGGACGGCTGTCGCGTTTACCGGACTAATTCGTCAAATTCATAAGCCGCCGGGCACGGGCTGCGGCGCGGGATCCTCACATCACCCATCCCCGGGCACGGACCAGTCGGTGGACACCGGATCACCGGGCTGTGCGCCATGCCCCGTCCCAGCCCGCTTCAGCGGGCTTTGGTTGTGAGCCCGGCGGCTTGAGCCCCGGGGCACGGGCCGACCGCGTACACCGATATCATGCGTCAAACTTCATATGCCCACCGGGCCGATCGGTCGTGGTCGCGGCGGTAGGGGACGCGGTTCACCGTCTACGGGACGGTCGGGCCTGGGTCGTCGCCCGGCGTGCCGGCCTCGGGCTGGGGTTCCTTCGTCGGGATGCGCCCCAATTTCCCGGCGAGCACCAGGGTGCCCAGCACGTCCATGATGACCCGGGTGCCGAGCAGCGCGGTGATGTCCGCCACGTCGTAGGGCGGGCTGACCTCGACCACCTCCATCCCGGCGAGCCCTTCACGGGCGACCAGGCGGATCAGCCGGAGCACCTCGCGCGGCAGGAAGCCGCCCGGCTCCGGGGTGCCGGTTCCGGGCGCGAAAGCGGGGTCGACCGAGTCGATGTCGAAGCTGAGATAGACCGCCTTCGCGCCACGCCAGGCGATCTCCAGCGCGTATTCGGAGACGCGGTCGATGCCGTAGCGGTCGACGTCGTCGAGGGTGATGACGGTTGCGCGGCGCTCGCGGGCCACCCGCAGCCCCTCGCGGGATCCGGTCCAGCCGCCGATCCCGATCTGCACCAGGTTCTCAGGCGGCGCGTTGGGGATGTTCGTGGCGTGGAAGAAGGGCGAGCCGTGCATCCGCTCGTCGAGGCTCGACTCAGACAGGTCGGAGTGGCGGTCGAAGTGGATGATGCCCACCTTGCCGTCGACGAAGGGGGCCAGGCCGCGGATGTCCGGGTAGCCGATCGAGTGGTCGCCGCCGAGGATGACCGGGAAGACCGCGCGCTCGTGGAGGTAGGCGACGGCCCTGTCGATCTGGTCGAAGCTCTTCTCGATGTTGGCCGGGATGACCGACACGTCGCCGACGTCGACCATGTCGAGCGACTCCACGAGGTCGACGCCCAGGCTCGGGTTGTAGCCGCTCCCAAGCCTGGAGATGCGGCGCATGGCCTGGGGGCCGAAGCGCGTTCCGGCGCGGAAGGTGGTCCCGGTGTCGAGGGGGACCCCGAGGATTGCCACGTCCTGACCGCCGAGTTCGCGCATGTCCTCCAGGAACGGGACGCCCATGAAGGTGCCGGCGGACCAGCCCCACTTGCCGCGGTTGAAGAGGGGGATCGTGCGGTCGCGGATAGACGCGGCTGACTCCAGCCCGTACGCGAGGGCCTGCTGAGTCAGCTCGTCGCGCCGCGTCGAGGGGAGGTCCTCCTCCCTGTGCATCGCCTGGGTGCCGTCGAGGTCGTCGCGCCGGAGCCTGCTGTCTTCCTGGCCCATGGTTGCTCGCCTCCTGCCTGCGCGGTGGGGTGCCGGAACGGCCGGGAGGGGATCGCGCGAGCGACCGCGCGGCCCGTCTCGGTGCCGGCGCCGCCCGGGCGTCGTCTCACGACCAGCCTGTGCGCATCCCACGCGCAAGAGCGGTGCCCGGTAAACAGCAGCGCCGGCACGCTGCCGGCTCCGCAGGGACGAAGCATGCGTTGGCCGCATGCCGGCGCGCTGGAAGGGCTGGGGCACTCAGCGGTGGAGGTGTGGGTCGAGGGCATCGCGGATGCCGTCGCCGAGGAAGTTGAAGGCCAGGACGGTAACGAAGATCGCGGCGCCGGGGGCGATCGCCATCCAGGGGGCGTGGTTCAGGTAGTCCTTACCGAAGGAGAGCATGGCACCCCAGCTCGGCGTCGGCGGCTGGACGCCAAGCCCGAGGAAGGAGAGACTGGCCTCGGAGAGGATGGCGAACGCGACGCCGAGCGAGGCCTGCACGATCAGGGGCGCGGTCACGTTGGGTAGGATGTGCCGCCACATGATGCGCAGGTCCGAGACGCCGATCGTGCGTGCCGCCTCGATGAACTCCCGCTCGCGCACGGAAAGCACCTGCCCGCGCACCAGCCGCGCGTAGCCGGGGATGCCGACGATCCCGACGGCGATCATGACGTTGGTGAGGCTGGGGCCGAGGGCGGCGGTGATGGCGAGGGCGAGGACCAGGGTCGGGAACGCGAGCAGCGCATCCATCGCGCGCATGATGGTGCTCTCAAGCAGCCCGATCCGGGTGTAGCCGGCGATCAGACCCAGCGCGGTCCCGATGATCATGGCGATGCCGACCGCGATCACGCCGACCTGGAGCGAGACGCGGGAACCGTAGATGACGCGGCTGAAGACGTCACGGCCGAGCGTGTCGGTGCCCATGAGGTGCTCGCGGTTGGGGCGGGTGAGCGTGGCCGCGAAGTCGCCCTCCTCGACGCCGTAGGGGGCGATGATCGGTGCGAACACCGCACACAGGACGACCAGCGCGATGATGAGGCTGGCGACCGGGGCCATCCGGGTGCGCATGAGACGGGCGAAGAAGGCGCGCAAGCCGGTCGCTCGGCGCCGCGCCTGCTGCCCTAATGGGTCCGCGACGGGTGCTGCCGCGATCTTCGTACCTTGCATGGCTACGCCCCCTCGGTTGTCGTGCTCGCGCATGGCCCCACCATGTTAGCTGTAACGGATCCGTGGATCGAGGAACGCATACAGAAGGTCGACCAGGAGATTGACGACCAGGAACGCCAGGGAGGTGAAGAGCACGACTCCCTGCACCAGCGGGAAATCCCGCTGGAAGATCGAGTCGACCAGCAGGCGCCCGATGCCCGGCAGCGCGAAGATCGTCTCGGTGATGATGGCCCCGCCGAGCAGGCCGCCGATCTGGAGACCGACCACCGTCGCGACCGGGATCAGGGAGTTCTTCAGCGCGTGGACCCGGATCATGCGCATCTCGGTCAGGCCCTTCGCGCGGGCCGTGCGCACGTAATCCTGGTCGAGCACTTCCAAGAGCGATGAGCGGGTCATACGCATGACGATCGCCGAGAGCGCGGTCCCGAGGGTGATGGCGGGCATCAGCATCCGCTTGATGTTGTCGACGATGCCGTCGGCAAGGGGTGTGTAGCCGATGGGCGGCAGCCAGCGCAGGTGAATCGAGAAGATGAAGATCAACAGGATGGCCAGGAAGAAGTTGGGCAGCGACACCCCCAGGAGGGCCACCCCGGTGGACGCCGTGTCGAGCGGCGAGTTGCGCCGCATGGCCGACACGATCCCGACCGGGATCGCGATGGCGACGCCGATCAGGACGGAGAGGATGGCAAGTTCGAGCGTCACGGGCAGGCGCTGCGCGATCGCTTCACTGACCGGCTGGTTGGAGCGGATCGACCGGCCGAGGTCGCCCTGAAGGACGGAGCCCACCCAGCGCAAGTACTGGACAGGCAGCGGCTGGTCGAGCCCCAGCTTCGCGCGCAACGCGGCGACCGCCTCGGGCGTCGCCTCCTCGCCGAGCATGGTGATCGCCGGGTCACCCGGCGTCAGGTGGATCAGCGAGAAAACGATCACGCTGACCAGGAACAGGACCGGCAGCATCGCCAGGATGCGCCGCAGGATGTAGCGGACCATATCGGAACCCCCGCATCCGGGCGGGGGGCTGATGCCCCACCGCCCAGTGCCCTCGCGGCTACTGCTCCAACCAGACCGTGTTCAGCCGCATCATGCCATCCGGGATGTGGACGAAGCCCTTGATGGCCGGCTGCCAGACCTTGATCTCCGCCGGGAAGCGGATGAAGATCATCGGCGCGTCCTCCGCGATGAGGCGGCACACCTCCGAGTAGAGCCGCTTCCGCTCGTCGGGATCCGACACAGCCCGGGTCTGGTTGAGCAGGTCGTCGACTTCGGGGTTGCTATAGCCACCCCGGTTCAGACCGCCGTCGGTGATGAAGTAGTTGTAGATGTTGCCGTCCGGGTCGGGGCGGCCGCTCCACTGGAGGCTCACCGCCTCGAAATCACCGGCATCGTTCCGGTCGAGCAGGGTGCCGAACTCCAGCAGCTCCAGCTTGGCAACGATACCTACCTGGGCGAGCTGGGCGCGGTACGCCTCGGCGAGCTGGATGGCGTCCGGCGAGTTCGTGACCAACATGGTGAACTCGAAGCCGTCGGGCATTCCCGCAGCCTCGAGCAGCTCCCGCGCCTTGTCATAATCCTGCTTGTAGACCTGGACCGACTCGTCGTAGGCCCAGGAGCTGGGCGGGATGGGCGTCTGCGCCGGCGTGCCGAGGCCGAAGAAGATCGCATTGATGATGGCATCCCGGTCGATGCACCAGGCGACGGCCTGGCGCAGCTCCTTCTTGTCGAACGGCGGCCGGGAGACGTTGAGCGAGATGTACTGGAAGGCCAGGCCGGGGATCTCGGAGTAGACGAGGGAGGGGTCGTTCTTGGTCGCCTCCACGTCCTTGGCCGAGATCTGGTCGATCATCTGCACCTCGTTGGTGCGCAGGCTCGTGAGACGCACGGTGGCGTCGATCACCGGCTTGTAGGTGACTTCGTCGAGGTAGGGCAGGCCCTCCTGCCAGTAGTTCTCGTTCCGCCGGACGGTCAGGTGGTCGTCCTTGACCCACTCGACAAAGGTGAAGGCGCCGGTGCCGACCGGATTGCGGGCCAGGTCGTCGCCTAGCTCCTTGATGGCCTTGGGCGAGATGATCATGCCCGCGCGGTCGGACAGGGTGGCCAGCAGCGGCGAATAGGGCTGGCTGAGGGTCAGGACGACGGTGGTGTCGTCCGGTGCGTCGACCTGGGTGACCTGCGCGACCTCACTGCGCCGCGGCAAGGCGTTGTCGGGGTTGAGCATGCGCTCGAAGTTGACCTTGACCGCCTCCGCGTTGAACGGCTCGCCGTCATGGAAGGTCACACCCTCAACGAGGGTGAAGGTGTATTGCTTGCCGTCGTCGGCGATCTCCCACTTCTTGGCGAGATACGGGATGACGTTCAACTGCTCGTCGATATCGACCAGCTTGTCGTAAATCAACTGGTAGACCTGGCGGTCGACGGCCGCGGTGGACTTGTGTGGGTCCATCGTCGTGAGGTCGGAGTTGAGCGCGACGGTGATCTTGCCGCCCCGCTTGGCCTCGCCCTCGCTCGCGGGTTCGGTCGCCGCCGGAGTATCGCCGGAGGTCGAACTCGTGGCGGTTGCGCCCCCGCCGCTCCCGCCGGACGGGGTCGAGGGTGACTCGCTGCCGCCTCCGCAGGCAGCCAGTAGGGCCATGCCGGCGCCGGCCAACCCCACGCCGGCGGCCCGGCGCAAGAGCGTGCGCCGGGTCATTGCGCTCTTGGTCACCGCCTCGACCGCTTCCTCGACGGTGTGTTCAACGTCGTCGTGCGAACGCATGGTCCACCCCCTTGCCCCGAGGGACCCTTCCCCCGGAAATACGACTCTCATCTCCTCCGCGTTCTGGAGCGTCGACGCCGCTGGGACGTGCGCGGCACGTGTGCTCCGCGACACTCACTCGGACAGGTCTGGTCCGCTCCTCCTCCTTACACTCGACGCTGATCGTGCGTGGCGTTCGGTTCGATGCGTCCGGTGGGTGTTAGCCTCTACCACGCTGCCGAGGATGAAGGACTCCACCTCGCGCAGGTGCTGGAGCATCTTGTCGCGTGCCTCATCGGGCTGGCGGGCGCGGACGGCATGCAGGATCTCCTGATGCATCTGGTACGCCCGCAGGTGCCGCTGTGTCGAGGCGTGGTAGTGGCGGCGGCCCTCCTGGAGGAAGCGGTTGATCAAGTGGATCACCTGGACCGCCACTTCGTTGCCTGATGCCTGCGCCAGCGCGACGTGGAACTGCCGGTCGAGATTGGGGGCGCGCTGCGGGACGGGGTGCTCCAGATCCTCGGCCTGTTGGTGGAGCACCTCCTCCAGCGTTGCGATGTCCGCCGGCGTCGCGCGCAGCGCCGCGAGGGCGGCCACGTCCGGCTCGACCATCAGGCGCACCTCCCAGAGGTCGCCAATCAGATCGCCGCTCGCCTCGAGCACCAGGGCCAGCGGCGAGACGAGCCCTTGGACGAAGCCGTTGCGGACGTACGTGCCGCCGCCGTGGTGCGATTCGACGATCCCCGCGATCTCCAACCCACGCAGGGCTTCCCGCAGCGAGGCGCGGCTCACTTGCAGTTGCTCGGCCAGGTCGCGCTCAGCCGGAAGGCGGTCGCCGGGGCGGTAGTGCCCCTCCCGGATCAACTGGCAGAGCTGCGCAGCGATCTGCTGGGAAAGTCTGCGCGGCCGACGAATCGGCTCGACCACGGAGGTCGTCTCCAGTTTGGGAACCACGTAGGCCAAAGAGGTCTACTGGTCATACCACTACGTGACAGGACCAGTATAGGGTTGACCTGTTTCCTTGTCAATCGTACGTGGGACATGTCGAAAGGGATGGCACTGCGACCATCGTACACGGCGAACACCGGGGCAGGCCGGTGGCCCCTCAGGGGAGGGGGCAACCGGCCGCGTTGTGTTGGGTACCGGAGAAACCGTCAGTACCGAGGGTACAGGCGCTGGTAGCAGTCGCGGCAGTAGACCGGTCTGCCGTTGCGTGGCTCGAAGGGGACCATGGTGTCCTGGCCGCATTCGGCGCACACCGCCGGGTAGAACCGACGCTCGGGACGGGACGCGCTGAGTGCACCCGCGCCGGATTCATTGGAGTTCGCCGCCAGGCGGGCCTGGCGCCGCGCCGCCCGGCAGCTCGGGCAGCGGGCGGGGTCGGTGAAGCCGCGCTCGGCGTAGAAGGCTTGCTCCCCCGCGGTGAAGACGAACTCGGCGCCGCAGTCGCGGCAGACCAGGATCTTATCGGGTTGTTCCATGATGGGGCAACTCCCTCGCGGACGGGCGCGGTGGTGCGGCCGCACCTCGCGCCGCGGCTCGCGGTCAGTCCGCTGCCCAACCGGCGAAGGCTGGCGACCGCGCCGCGGCGCGCCGTCCCGGCACAGGGAGCGGATCAGATACTACTCGCGAAACGTGCTCTCAGTATAGGGGGAGGTTTACGCGATCGCAACAGGGGGTCCGGCAGGCGCGTCTCGTCCGTCAGGTATCGGGCTCGGTAGTTCAGGCGCCTGGCGGCAGGCGGGCGGCCGGTTGCCCGGCGCGCTGCCGTGAGGTCGTCGTACGGGCGTATGGCGGGTGAGGTGTTACGACAGCACGTCCTGCAACGCCCGGAGGTACTCCTGATCGTGGTCCTCAATCCGGCGGACGAAGCTGGCCAACGTGATCTCGCCCCACACAGGATGCCGCCCTCGCCGCTCCCAGTCCGCGTCGTTCAGCGAGGCGAGCAGCCGGACGAGGCGCCCGCGGATCTCGCGGAAGGCGGCGAGCGCCTTGCGCGGATCCTGGGCGTGGTAGTCCCGCTCGATCGCCCAAAAATCGGTATCGAAGTTCTCCAGGTTGGGGTTGTCTTCCTCCAGGATGCGGTGCACGCGGTCGAGATTCACCTCGTCCCAGTCGCGTAGGTGGGCCAGGATCTCGACAGCGCCCCAGCCGCCGTCCGGGCCGGCTCGGCGCAGCGCATCCAGCGGCTGTGGCTCGACGATGCGGGCGATCCGGTCCGGGTATTTGAGTAGGCGCTCGAGCATTTCCTCACGTTCGGACGGCATCGGGGGTCACTCCCTCGGGCAGTGAGCGGGCGTCACGCGCCGCCCGGACGGCGGCGCGGGCCAGGACCGCGGTGGGGTCGATGAGCGGCACGGAAACGTCGCTGGGATGCAGGATTAGCGGCAGCTCGGTACAGGCGGCCAGGAGCGCCCCTGCCCCGCGTTCGATCAACTCCTGCGCGGCGACCAGGGCCTTCTCGGTCGTGGCCCGGCTCAGGTCGCCCGCCTTCACCGCCGCGATGGCGGCGGTCACCTGGGCCTGCGCGTCCGGGCCGGGCACGAGCGCACGCAGACCGGCTGCCGCCAAGGCGTCCTGATACAACCCGGCGCGCACCGTGCCGGCAGTCGCCAGGATGCCCGCGGCCGCGCCCGGTGGGAGCAAGGCGGCGACTTCTGCGGCGGTTTCGTCAATCATGCTAATGATCGGGATCGACACTGCGTCGCGCACGGCGCCGAGGAAGGCGTGGGCCGTGTTGCACGGGATCACGATGAAGCTGGCGCCCGCCCGTTCCAGACGCTGCGCTCCGGCGATGAGCCACGGCGTCGGGTCAGGCCCCCCGTGGAGCAGAGCCTCGGTGCGGTCGGGGACTGACGGGTCGGCGTCGATGATCACATGCAGGTGGTCCTGATCGCGTTGTGCCGGTGTCGCCTCGATGATCTTGCGGTACAGGTCTGCCGTGGCCAGCGGTCCCATGCCGCCGAGAACGCCAATCGTTCGCCTCGTTGTCATGCCCTTGCTGCCGTTCCTTCCTCGGGGAGCACCCGGACCGGAACCTCGCGCACCTCGCCGTCGACGCGGAAGGCGCGGACGGTGGGGGGATCGGTCAGAAGCGAGATGATGACCATGAGCGCGTCCGGGTAGTAGGCGTGGCGCAGGTCGGTTGGCGAGGGGGTCGCCTCGCTCCGCGGGTGGGAGTGAAAGATGGCGCCGAGGCGCCAACCCTGGCGGTCGATCTCATTGAGCGCGGCGACGACCTCGGCCGGGTCCATGTTGTAGCGGGTCGGGCTCTGCTCGGTGTTGGTGCCGCGATAGATCTTAACCGCGCGGGATCCGCTGAAGGCGATCAACCCGACGCCCTCGATCGGGGCAACCGATCGGACGTGCTCGATCATCTGCTGATAGAGCGGGGCGCTGATGTTCAGCGCCTCGGGCGCGCCATTCTGCCTGTCTCGCGCCATGACCGCGTCACTCCCGATCGGCTCCGTGCGCGGGGAGCCTCGAACGAAGACCCGACACGGGTGCCGCGCGCACCTTGCAGTATAACAGACGGCTCGCCCCAGACTAACGGGCCGCGCGATCTGCCCGGCGCGACCGAAGGGTGATAGGGTATGCAGCGTGGGTGGCCTGACCCCGGCGGGCGCCGGAGCGGAGGAGGTGGGTCCATGTTCGTCGACATCAGCGTCTTCGAGGTCGAAGAGGGGATGCAGGGGGTCTTCGAGCGCGACTTCCTCCCGGTCGTCGAGCGGGCGCGGGCGGAACAGGGCTGCCTGTCGTCGGAGCTGGTGCGGCTGGAAGAAGAGCGCCGCTATGCCTGGGTCGAACGGTGGGAGAGTCGGGAGCAGCACAACGCCTTCAACGAAATCCTGTTCGGCCAGATCTTGCCGAACCTGCCCGACATCGGTCGCTACTCCACGCGACTGGTCGAGCGCGAAGCCGAGGGCTACGTGGTCGAACGCACCTCACCCTTCGAGCACGCGTCGTAATTCGGTGATGTCGGCGTCGACGGCGTCCAGTGCCTGAGCCAGGCGCTGGAAGCGGTCGCGCTCGGTCCGGACGAAGGTGGCGTAGGGCGAGAGCGCGTCGCGCACCCGCGCCGTCGAGCGTGTCACCTCGCGGTCGAATTGATCGCTCAACGCCTCCGCCAGTCGCTCGCGCAGCTCTACCGAGCGGCGCCGCAACAGTTCACGCGCATGCCGCTTGCGTGCGGGAAGGATGAGCAGCCCCAGCCCACCGACGGTCACGGCCGCCAGAATCCCGGTCACGTCCATCGCCGCCGTCGTCGCGAGCGCGATGACCGCCGCGCCCAGCCCAATGGCGCCGACCTCGGCCACGGCGGTCTGCGTCACCGCGCCGCGCAGCGCCTCGGCAATGACCTCCGCTTCCCGGCCGGGGTCGAACTGATCGACGACGTCTCCGGCTCGACGAGCGACCGCCCCGAGCAGCGCCTGGCGGTCGTAGGTGAACTGCGCGCCGCTCTCGCCGACCACCTCATCCTGGTGCCGGTCGAGCTGTCGCCGGTCGATGTACTCGGTGACGCTCTGCCACAGCCGCAGATCGCGCTCGACCATCCAGTCGATCATCTCCGAAACGACGCCGTCGACCTGTTGCTCGGTGTCGGCGATGACCTCCTGCTCGAACTCGCGCTGGATGCGCTCGCGGTCGAGCAGGTCGAAGACGCGGCCGAGGCGGATGGTCCGGTCGAAGAAGCGGTCGGCGCGTTCGTTCATGCGGTAGACGACGGCGTCGATGCGCGACAGGTAGGCGGTGAAGTCGGCGCGCATCTCCGACTCGAAGACAGCGATCCGCTGTTCGATACGCTCAATTGTCTGCAAGTCGCGGTCGAGCAGATCGAGGCGCTCGGCCGCGATGGCGCGGTAGCGGCCGCCGACGCGGTCGGCGATGCCGAGCGGGTTGAGCAGTTTGAGCCGGATGCGCGTCTGCTCGTCGAGGGTGGAGAGGATGAACTCTTCCAGGGCGCCGAAGCGGCTGGTGGCCCACAGGCGCACGCGCTCCTCCGGCGCCTCGGAGGTCTGCGCCTCGCGCGCCAGGCGCGCCGAGACGGGGAAGATCTGCGGTTCGAGCCCGAGCAGGCGGACGCTGTTGCTGCGGATGAAGGCGACGACCTCGGCGACCTCCTCGTCGTTCCGCAGCAGGTCGATCTTGTTGAGCACGACGACGATCTTCTTCCCCCAGCCGCGGATCTCGGTCATGAACTGCCGCTCGCTCTCGGTGAACGGGCGGTCGGCCGAGGTGACGAAGAGGACGAGGTCGGCGCGGGGGACGAATCGCTGCGAGAGCGCCTCGTGCTCGCGGATGATGGCGTTCGTGCCGGGCGTGTCGACGAGGTTCACGTCGCGGAGGAAGTCGGCAGGGTACGTGTGCTCGACGATGCCGTCGATCCCGACGACCTCGTTCGTGCTCGGCCCGAAGCGGAGGATGTGGATGGCGCTGGTGGTCGGCGTGACACCTTCGGGCATTACCGTGTCGCCGAGCAGCGCGTTGACGACGGCGGACTTCCCGGAGTTGAACTCCCCGGCAATGACGAGCAGGAAGAGTGCACCGAGGCGCTCGGCCGCGTCGCGCAGCAGGTCCAGGTCTTCGGCCTCGGCGGGGAACTGCCGGATGGTCCGGGCCAGCTCCTCGACGATCCCGGCGGCGCGCTGGCGCATCTCCTCCTCGCGGCCGGAGAGGATGCGATCTGGCGGCAACGCGGGGGTGTCGCTCATAGCACGGCGCTCCTCGCGGATGGGCGATGCCTGCAGTTCCCTACGGGCATGCGTATATCTGGGAGTATGCCGGTTACTGGCGACCTCGGCAACCGGGGCGGGTAACAGGCTCTTCCCTGAACACGGAGTTCCCGAGCAGTTCAGGCACGCAGCAAGGGGAGGTCGAGCAGGCGCGCGTAGGGCGGGAGGGGGCCGTCGATCAGCGGCAACGCGTAGGTGCGGAAGGCATCCGTGACCGAGCGGCCGTCGGGGCCGATGAAGGCATCGGGCATACGACGCTCGCGGTTGGCTACCTCGGTCGCGGCGATCACGCCAGTGGTGGCGGTGTAGGGGTCGTCGCTCACGCGCTCCAGGGTGACCATCACTTCCGACGCGCCCTCGACCAGCAGGCGCACGGCGGCGGCGCCGACCTCGTAGGCTTCGCGGCGATCGACCGACGAGGCGCACGCGGCGAACATGCGCGCGATGGTGCCGGGCTTGTCAAACCGCGCCCGCAGGCCGAGGTGCTCCTCGACCGCCCGCGTCAGGGCCGGGCCGGGACCGGGGTAGTAGCGGTGGCCGAACGGGTCGGTCCAGCTCAGGTCCTCGCCGGAGAGGGGGCGGCCCTGCGCGTCCTTGAGAGTCTCCGGCACCACGGCGACGACCTGCCCGTAGCGCTCGTAGGCGCGCTGGATCTCCTCCAGCAGGCCGTGCAGGTTGCGAGGTGGTCGCTCCGGGAAGAAGATCAGGTGCGGGCCGTCGCCGTCGCGCTCCTGGCCGAGCGCGGTGGCCGCGGCAACCCATCCGGCGTTGCGGCCCATGACCTCGATGAACTTGATCGGGTAGAGGGCGGCGGTAGCTTCGGTATCCCGCACTGCGTCGCGCGCAGCCAGCGCGAGGAACCGGGCGATGGAGCCGTAGCCGGGGCAGTGGTCGGTGCCCGGTAAATCGTTGTCGATCGTCTTCGGGACGCTGACGACGCGTAGGTCGTAGCCGGCATCGCGGGCGGCCGCGGCAAGGCGCAGCGCGGTGTCGGCAGAGTCGTTGCCGCCGATGTAGGCCACGGCGCGGATCTTGTATCGGGCGAGAATCTTCACGGCCCGCGCCGCCGTCTCATCGGTCAACCGGCGCCGGGTCGTCCCCAGCACTGCCGAGGGGGTGGTGAGCAACTGGTCGAGTACCTCCGCAGGCTGGCGACCCAGATCGACGAAGCGCTCCGTCAGCACGCCGTCGATCCCGTGGCGAGCACCGATGATCGCATCGAACCGGCCATGTTCCTGGGCTGAGCGGACGACGCCGGCGAGGCTGGCGTTGATGACCGCCGTCGCGCCGCCCGACTGCGCCACCAGTAGGTTTCCGCCAGCTCCCACTCCCTGCTCCGCTCCTCTGCCGACTCTGAGAGTTGTGCCGTCCGCGGCATACGCGGCACGGCTGATGCGTTATAGCAGTAGGGCGCGGGGACGAGCAACCGGCCCGTAGGCAGTGCTGAGAGGCAGCGAATCGATGTTAGACGCGATCCGCGATCTGATCCGGGACGGTGTGAACCGGCTCCGCGACCTCCTGGACCCCTCGCGCCGGCTGCGCCCGCAGCCGGTCCCCGTACCGGTCCGCGACGACCCCCGCTACCGGCGCTAGCCGGGCTGCTAGCGAACGCGGAAGTCGCCGATCGGAATCTCCTCGCGGTCGCCGGTGATGAGGGTCGCCTCGGTGGACGATGGGCCGCCTGAGGCGGGCGCGGTGCGCACGAGAACCGGTCCCAACGTCAAGAGACTCAAGAAACCGCCCGAGGTGGTGACGGGCTGCACCTCAACGCCGGTGATCATGAGGTCGCCCACGTCGGCGTCGGTCGTGACATAGCGTTGCAGAATCGGACTGAGCCGCGGTCCGAGCAACACAGCCGCCACGATGCCGACGAGGAACGGCAGCAGCGTGAACTGCTGGATGATGACGAGCGTGGCGAGGAAGGCCAGCGCCATCACGAGCTGGGCGGCGACGAGCGTGGTGCCGCAGCGCGGGTGGATTGCCAACCGTCGCTCACCGGCCTGCAAGCGGGCCAGCGCCTCCTGCGCGGCGTCCGCAACCAGCGCCGGCGGCGCACCGCCCTGGATGACGAACCCCTCGGGTTTGGCCAGCCCAGCCAGGTGGGACCGGCCGTAGCGTTCCTCGATCACGTTGACGGTGGCGTGCTCCAGCGCGTGGTTGCGCCGGAGCGTGCGGTCGCGCAGCAGCCGCCAAAGCTGGCCGGGCGCGGTGACGAGCGTGACCAGCGAGGCCAGCGTCACCCCGACGGTGGTCAGGATCGCCAGGCCCGCGAGGCCAACGAAGAGCATGAAGACGAAGAGCAGAAACAGCATGGGCGTCCCACCTTGGTCCGCCGCGGAGCGAGCGCGGCGTTGGGACAATTGTGCCACACCAACGCCGCGCCGTGTTGACCCGTGTCACAACAGCTACTATGACCTGGGTCAACCTTCACGCTGTGCCCGCTCCGCGATCCGGCGGCGGTACTCTTCGCGCGCCGCGAGCCACTCGTCCCGGAGGAGGTCGAGTATCAGCCAATCGCGGAAGCGCCCGTCTTTCCGCGTCATGGTCTTGATCCGGCCGGCGTCTCGATAGCCCTGGCGGCGCACGGCGGCCGCGGAGCGGAAGTTCGGCTCCCAGACCATGGAGTAGACCATGTGCAACTGAATCCGGTCGAAGGCGTACTCCAGCAGGAGATGCTTAGCCTCCGGGCCGTAGCCCTTGCCCCGGAACTCAGCGTGGCCGATGTAGCTCCCCGTCTCCGCCGTTCGGTTGACCCAGTCGATGCTCCACAGGTCAACGGTGCCGATGAACTGGTCATTCTCTTTCAGGCAGACGGCGAACGCGATGTGCTCCGGCGGCTGCTTCGCATACGCCTCCCGGATCCAGGACGTGAACGCGATGGGGCTGAGGGGCATCCGGTGCTCCCAGAAGGGCTCGGGCTCCTGGGCCGCGTACTGCGCCAGCAACTCCGCGTCACTCTCCTCCAAGGGGCGGAGATAGACGCGGTCGCCTACCATGATCGGATTACGCATCATCTGCCTCCACCTTCGGGTCGACAAACTGGTAGATCAGCAGGTCAACGCGGTGCCCGGCGCGGGCAATCGCCTCGCGCATGCGCACGGCCGGCTTGAGCCCCGCCGACTCCGCCGCCGCCAGCGTCCGCTGCTCATCCGCGGCGATCTCGACCGTGATCGCCAGCAACTCATGCTCGTCGCGTAGCCAGGGGACGACGAGCCCGAGCGCCTCGGCGCGCATGAGATCGGCGTCGTCGAGCCAGGGCGCCATGTGGAAGCGGAGGGATGCCCGCTGCGTCCCGAACTGGATCCGGCAGCTCCCCACGACCGCCTCATCGCTCCGCCGCACGATCGCGAGGAGATGCCAGCGGGCGTCCCAGGGGTCACCATGGAGCTTCTCCTTGAGGAACGCCTCGGCACGAGGGGTGTTGACCGGGAACCGGCTGTCGAACCACGCGGCGGCGTGATGCTTGTCGTCCTCCACCATCGCGCGGAGGTAAACGGTCGGACCCGTCAAGTAGACGGCCTGCATTCAGCACTCTCCTCCACTCCGAGCCTGTCATCTCGTTCCATGCTCATTGGCTACACCGCCCAACGAACGCGGCCCACATCGATGCCTCCTCTCAAACCGGGTCTCCTCCTCATGGCCTTGCCGATCCATCATGCCGTGTGCACGCTTAGCCGCTGCGCTTCAGCCGGCCGGTGCGCTTGGCGTAGCGTTCGACCGCCGTGAAGATCGCCAAGCCGAGCGGGATGGTCAGGAGTCCGATCACTCCCATCGGCAGGAGGTACTGCCCAAGCTCGGCGGTAGAGCGGCCGTCGAGCACGGTCGCGCGCATGCCCTCCAGCACGTAGGTAGCGGGGGACACGCGGGCAAGTCCCTGCATCCAGCCGGGCAGTACCGAGATCGGGTAGTAGACGCCGGACACCAGCAGCAGCACCGACGAGATGATGAACGTCATCTCCTCCCCGCGCTCGGTGAAGAGCAGCGGGAGGACGGCCGCCATGATCCCGACGCCGATGAAGCTCAAACTGCCGAAGAGGATCACCACCAGCGCGCCGCCCAGGTTCGCGTTCGCCAGGCTCACGTCGAAGAACACGGCCAGCGTGAGGAGGAGGACGGCCGTCCTGGCGATGCCGTAGAGCACGCTGAAGAGCGAGACGCCCAGCATGTGCGTCAACCGCGATACCGGCGCCATCATGGTGTACTCGATCGTCCCCTCCCAGCGCTCCCAGGAGATCATCTCGCTGATGTTGGCGAAGACCGAGCGCAGGTAGGACCAGACCAACGTACCGATGCCCAGGTAGAGGATCAGATCCTGGCCGGGCATCTGCTGCGCCTTGCCGATGTACATCACGCTCAGCGACGAGGTGACGTTGTAGATCAGGAAGGCGATCTCCCAACCCCAGTAGCGTCGCACCAGAAAGAAGTTGCGCTCGACGAAGGCGTACGACGCGAGGGCCTCGTGCCGAAGCCGCCTCCGGCTGAAGGGACGCACCTGCGTTGAATGAGCCATGCTCTCTCCCTACTCGTCCGCCCGCGCGGCCGTCCCAATGCCGTCCGGCGCGGGTTAGTCCACCCCGCTGGGCGCTTCGTCCTCGTGGAGGTCCCGCCCCGTGAGGTGGAAGAACGCTTCCTCCAGTGTGTCCACGGGCATCCCGGCGATGGCCGTCGCCTGGCGCTTCAGGCCGTCGGCATCGTCGACGGCGATCAACCGGCCGCTGTCGATCACGGCGATCCGATCACACAGCCGCTCCGCTTCGGCCATGTCGTGGGTGCAGAGGATGATCGTCGCGTCGTGCTCGTTGCGGAGTTGCAGGATGAACTCCTGCACGTCCCGCTTCGAACGCGGGTCGAGGCCGGTGGTCGGCTCGTCCAGGAGCAGGAGCACCGGCGACGTCAGGAAGGCCCGCGCGATGGCGACCTTCTGCTGCATCCCACGTGAGAGCTGCTCCAGCGGCTGGTTGACCCGGCTGCGATCCAGCCCGAGCCGTTCCAGGATCTCGACGATGTCCGCGCGTAGGCCGGCGCCCGCGCGGCCGTAGAGCCGCAGGGCGTACAGCAGGTTCTCCATGGCCGAGAGCTTCTTAAAGAAGGACGCCTCGACCGAGACCCGGTTGATCAGCCGCTTGATCTGGGCCTCATCCGCTCGCAGGTCGAGCCCGAAGATGCGGACGGTACCCGCGTCCGGGATCAGCAGCGTCGAGAGGACGCGGATCAGCGTCGACTTACCCGAGCCGTTGACGCCGAGGATGCCGAAGATCTCCTTCCGCTGGACGTCGAAGCTGACGTCATGGAGGGCATGCACCGTCTGCAGCGGCCGTCTGCGCACCAGCGAGTAGCGCACGAAGACCTTGGACAGGTGCTCGACCGTGACGGCCGGGACCGACGCGGTGGGTCGTTGGACGGCCGGTGACTGCACGGTAACGCTCATCGGGTGTCCTCTCTGCCTGACAGGTTTCATGAGCGGCCCGAGAAACAAAACAAAAACCGCGGGCGAGACGACGGAGTCTCTCTGCCCGCGGTGGGATACTCTGGACGTTAGAGCGTTATCTCAAGGTTCCCCCGACGCGGGCACATTCCGCCCCAGCACACCAGCCAGCAGGCTACCGGTCTCGCGGTAGCTCACTCCCTGGCTGATGTTTACGGCAAAGCGGTTCAGCACCCGCGTCCTCCTAAAGTCACGTAAGCGTGACCCTCGGGGTCAACGTTGCCATTCTAGGGCTGTTGCGGGCCGCTGTCAAGGCAGGAGCGGCGTGGGCGGAGTGGGACAGCGACGAGAGCCGGCAGGGGCGCGTCGTGCTGCGGCGCGCGGGCCATCAGCGGTGCAGGTCGCATCCGACCGGCGAATTCGCGCCGCGCACCGCGTCGCGGGTTTTGCATCGCCCGGGACCGTCTGCTATACTCCTACTGTTTCGGGGAGTGGCGCAGCCCGGTTAGCGCGCCGCGTTCGGGACGCGGAGGTCGGAGGTTCAAATCCTCTCTCCCCGACCAGCCACGGGAGCCGTACGGCTCCCGTTTTTTCGTGCCCGGCAGGCCCCGTTGGAACCCCATCGGGTGCTATGATCCGAGCCGGAGGTGGAACCGAGGCATGGGACAGGGTGACGGCGTGGAGACCAGCATCGACTACCAGGCGCTCCGGCGGTTGCCGTCGATCGCGGCGGTGACGGCGGACCCGACGGTCGCGGACGTCGCGCGTGGGCTGCGCCCGGAGATCGTCACCGCCGTCGCGCAGCGGGTGGTGGAGCGTGTGCGGCGGGCGATCCTCGCGGGGGAGGCGGGGGCCGACCCGGAGCAGGTGATCCCGGAGGTACGGGCGGAGCTCGCGCGGCTCTTGGAGCCGCGGCTGGCGACGGTCATCAACGGCACGGGCGTTGTCATCCACACCAACCTGGGCCGAGCGCCGGTCAGCGCGGAGACGGCGCAGGCGATGCTGGAAGCGGCCACCACTTACACGCCGCTTGAGTTGCAGATCGAGACGGGTCGCCGCGGTGGGCGGATGGACGAAGTGACCCGCCTGATGCGGGCGCTCACCGGGGCCGAGGCGACGCTGGTGGTCAACAACAACGCCTCGGCGATCCTGCTGACCCTGAGCGCGCTCTGCGCCGGGCGCGAGGTGATCCTCTCCCGCGGGCAGGCGGTCGAGATCGGCGGCGGCTTCCGCGTGCCGGACGTGATGGCGCAGAGCGGTGCGCGGCTCGTCGAAGTGGGTACCACCAACCGGACCTACGCCCGCGACTACGAAGCGGCCATCACCGAGGAGACCGCGGCGCTCCTGGCGGTTCACTGGAGCAACTTCCGCATCATCGGCTTCACTACCCAGCCCTCGCTGGAGGAGCTGGCGGAGATCGCGCGGCGGCGGGGTTTGGTACTGATCGAAGACCTGGGGAGCGGCTGCCTGATCGACACGGCTCCCTACGGGCTGGCGCATGAGCCGACGGTGGGGGAGAGCCTCGCCGCCGGGGTGGACGTGGTGTGCTTCTCCGGCGATAAGCTGCTCGGCGGCCCGCAGGCGGGGATCATCAGCGGCCGGGCGGACCTCGTTCGCCGGATCGCGGCGCACCCCCTCGCCCGGGCGGTCCGGGCGGACAAGACGGCACTGGCCGGTGTCGCGGCCACGCTGCGCCACTACCTGCGCGGGGACGTGACCGAGACCGTGCCGATCTGGCGCATGATCGCGGCGCCGGTCGAGTCGCTGGAGGAGCGATGTCGCGCCTGGGCGGCGGCACTGGAGGCGGCCGGGCCGTTGCGGGTGGTGCCGAGCCGGGCGGCGGTTGGCGGCGGCTCGCTCCCGGGTGAGACGCTGGAGAGCCGGGCGCTGGCGATCGACGCAGCGGTCGCGGCCCGGCATGGGCTGTCGCTCGACGCGCTGGCCGCCCGCCTGCGTACCGGATCACCCCCGCTCATGCCCCACGTGGCCGAGGATCACCTGCTCATCGACGCGCGCACGGTACTGCCCGACCAAGACGCCGGCGTGGTGCAGGCGGTGGCGACCGCGCTCGGCGCGAAGGTTCCCGAATCGCAGTGACTAGAGCCGCTGCGTGCGGCCCTCACCCCTGTCCCCTCTCCCACGTGTGCGAGAGTCGCTTCGTGTTTCTGGCGCAGGTTGCGGGGCTCGCTTGACCGGCTCCCGCCTGCATCGTAGGATGGCGGCGCGGTGGTGTACCGGTGGTCCGGACGCCAACCGCGGGTGAGCTATTTTTCGCGCTGCTGACTCCGCTTGGATCCGTGGTGACCGAGACGGAGGAATAGGGAAGCCTGCCTCCGCCCTCCTTGGTGGGAGGGTGCCTCGGCGCCTGGCCGGCGGGGGAGCCGCGCCTAGCTGGGAGGCAGGATGCTCCTCGTCCTCGATGTCTCCAACCGGCAGACCGCGGTCGCCCTCTTCAACGCGGACCGGTACGACCCCTGGTGGATCAGCACCGACCCCAACCGAACGGCCGATGAAGTCGGCCTCCTCCTCGAGACCATGCTGCGGCACCGCGGTGTCGACCCGTCCCGCCTGCGGGGCGTAGTCCTGGGCTCGGTCGTTCCCGCGCTGACGCGGACGGTTCGCCAGGCGTGCGCCCGCTACCTGGGGCTGGAGCCACTCGTGGTCGGGCCGGGAGTGCGGACGGGCGTGCGCGTGCGCACCGACAACCCGCGCGAGGTCGGTCCCGACCGGATCGCCAACGCCCTGGCCGCCTTCCGCCGCTACGGCGGGCCTGCGGTGGTGGTCGATGTCAGCTCGACGACGACCTTCGACGCCGTCTCGGCCGACGGGGACTACCTCGGGTCGGCGATCGCCCCGGGGCTGGACATGGCATCGGGCGCGCTGGCACAGCGGGCGGCGCAGTTGCGAGAGGTGGAGCTGCTTCGGCCGGAGCGGGTCATCGGCCGGAACACGGTGGCGGCCATCCAGTCGGGGCTGGTGTTCGGGTTCGCCGCGCTGGTGGACGGGATCGCCGAGCGGATGAAGGCGGAGCTGGGAGGCGGGCGCGTGATCGCCACCGGGCCGGACGTCGCGCTGGTCCAGGCGGAAGCCCGGAGCATCGACGTGGTCGACCCGATGCTGACCCTCGAAGGGCTGCGCCTGATCTGGGAGTTGAACGCGGGGGAAGGAACGTCCCGGTGAAGCTCGGGTTCGTCGGCGCCGGCGCGGCCGGAGGTGCGATGGCCCGAGCGCTGGCCGCGGCGGGCGTGCCGGTAGTGGCGGTGACCGGGAAGGGTCAGGAGCGGGCGCGCGCCCTGGCGGCAGTCATCCCTGGGTGCGCTGCCGTGCCGACCGCGCAGGACGTTGCGGATCGCGCGGATCTGGTCGTTCTAGCGGTGCCCGATCGCGCCATCGCGGAGGTGTGCGCTGCGGTGCGGTGGCGTGCCGGGGCGGCGGTCGTGCATTGCAGCGGCGCGCACTCGCTCGATGTGCTCGAGCCGGCCCGAGAGGTCGGAGCGCTGGTCGGCGGCTGTCATCCGTTGCAGACCCTCACCGGTACCCCGGAGGACGCCGCCAAGCTGGCCGGCAGCGTCTTCGGGATCGAGGCGGAGGAACCGCTTCGCGGGATGCTGGCGGACCTGGTGGAGCGCATCGGCGGGCAGCCGGTGTTGCTGTCGGCGCGGGATAAGGCGCTCTACCACGCATCGGCGGTGCTGATCTCGAACTTCACCGTGACGTTGGCGGCGACGGCCGCCGGGCTGTGGGAGGTATTCGGGGTGGACCGCCGGGACGGACTCCGGGCGCTGCTCCCGCTGCTGCGGGGCACGATTGTGAACCTGGAGCAGCATGGTGTCCCGAACGCATTGACCGGGCCCATTGCCCGGGGCGACGCCGGGACGCTCGAGCGGCACCTGAATGCGCTGGCGGACTACCGGCCGGACCTGTTGCCGCTCTATCGGGAACTGGGGCGGCATACCGTGCCGCTGGCACGGGAGCGCGACCCCGGCGGCGCGGCGGATCGGATGGCGGACGCCCTCCTCGCTCTCCTCGACGGGGAAGGCGAGGGCGCGGAGTGAGAGGACCCAGTCATGAAGGATACCCGGATCACCATCGCGGACCTGAAGGCGATGAAGGCGCGCGGCGAGCGCTTTGCCATGCTCACGGCATACGACTACGCCACGGCGCGCCTGCTCGATGAGGCGGGCATCCCCGCCCTGCTGGTGGGTGACTCCTTCGGCATGGTCGTGCTCGGGTACGACACGACGTTGCCCGTGACCCTCGACGACATGCTGCACCATGTCAAGGCGGTGGTGCGCGGCACCAAGCGGGCGCTGGTCGTGGCCGACATGCCCTTCCTTACCTACCAGGTCAGCGTCGAAGAGGCGCTGCGCAACGCCGGGAGGCTGATTCAGGAGGGCGGCGCGCAAGCGGTCAAAGTCGAGGGTGGTGCCGACGTTGTGCCGACCGTGAGGCGGCTGACCTCGGCCGGTATCCCGGTGATGGGCCACCTGGGGCTCACGCCGCAGTCGGTCCACCAGTTCGGCGGGTTCAAGGTCCAGGCGCGGACGCTTGAGGCGATCGAGCAGTTGATCGCCGACGCGAAGGCGTTAGAGGAGGCCGGGGCGTTCGCGGTGGTGCTGGAGTGCATCCCGGCTCCGGTCGCCAAGGTGGTGACGAAGTCCCTCTCGATCCCGACTATCGGCATCGGTGCCGGACCGGACTGCGACGCCCAGGTGCAGGTGATCCACGACCTGCTTCACCTCATCCCGGGCCCGCTGCCGAAGCATGCCAAGGCGTACGCCAACGTCGGAGAGATGATCCAGCAGGCGGTCGCCCAGTACGCGGCGGATGTCGCCTCGGGCACATTCCCGACGGAGCAGGAGAGTTTCCGGCTGCCGAAGGGGGTGACGCCCGACGATGTTGCGGCGCTGGGCGCCGCGGCGGGTGGCGAGGACTAGCGAGGGGAACCAGGCCATGCGGGTCATCGAGACGGTCGCGGCGTTGCGCTCCTGGCGGCGCGCGCTGCCCGGCACGCTGGGGTTGGTACCCACGATGGGCTACCTCCACGAGGGACACCTGGCGCTGGTGCGGAGGGCGCGGGCCGAGAACGACCACGTCGTGGTCAGCATCTTCGTCAACCCAACCCAGTTCGGGCCGGGCGAGGACTTCGCGGCCTACCCGCGGGACACCGAGCGGGATCTGGCGCTGCTGCGCGGGGAGGGCGTGGATGCCGTCTTCCTGCCGCCGGTCGAGGAGATGTATCCCCCGCGCTTCAGCACGGCGGTGGAGGTCGGCGGCGTAACTGAGCGGCTGGAAGGGGCGGCCCGGCCGGGGCACTTCCGGGGCGTGGCCACAGTGGTCGCCAAGCTGTTCAACCAGTCTCAACCCGACCGGGCGTACTTCGGGCAGAAGGACGCCCAGCAGGTGCTGGTGGTCCGGCAGATGGTGCGCGACTTGGACATGCCGGTGGAAGTCGTGACCGTGCCGACCGTGCGCGACGCGGACGGCCTGGCGCTCAGCAGCCGGAATGTGTACCTGGGTCCGGAGGAGCGCCGCGCCGCGCTGGCGATTCCGCGCGGCTTGTTCGCGGCGGAGGCGGCATTCCGGGCCGGGGAGCGAGACGCGGCGCGCCTGCGGGCGGTGGTAATGGAGCACCTGGAGGCCGAGCCACTGGTGCAGCCCGAGTACGTCAGCCTCGCCGATGCCGAGACACTGGAGGAGCTGACCGTGGTAGACCGGCCGGCGTTGCTGTCGCTGGCGGCACGGGTCGGGCGCGCGCGGCTGATCGATAACGTGGTGCTGGGGGAGGGCGAGTGAGAGGGGACGTCAGGCGTCATGCGTCATGCGTCCCCCTCACCCCCCGGCCCCCTCTCCCACGAGGGGAGAGGGGGAGTTGCGGCGATGGGTGGTGTGGGATCAGGCGATGAGGGTG
>NZ_JADGHZ010000235.1 GCF_019683595.1 Sphaerobacter sp.
GGCCCGCCGCTGGCGCCTGCGCCCCGCCGCCGGGCGCGCCGCGCCGCCCGGCTCCGCTCAGGATGACAGCCGTGCCGGAACGGGTGGCGGGAAGACGAGAATAATTCGTCAAACTCCATTAGCCCCGGGCACGGGCCGAGAGACGGGACCGGCGCATCGGGGTCTGATCCGTACCGCGATCCCAGCCGGCTTTAGCCGGCTTTTCATTGTCAACCCGGCGGCTTTAGCCCCCGGCACGGGCCGCGACGCGGCGACCTCCCCGCCACCCACCTCGGATACGGTCAGCCGCCGCCTGGGCCGGCTAGGCGGGCGGGAGACGGGGCGGCAGGTATGCCGGATCATTTCGTCACTGTCCACCAACCCGCCGGGCCTCGTCGCGCTCCTGGACCCATCGCGCGCTGCTTGACATCACCAAAACGTCGCCCGTACAATGCGCCTAACAGAAATCATTCCGACGAGACATACGTATAGCGCGATCGCTGCGCCCGCATGTTGCCATTCCCCGAAGCCACGTACCGTCCATCGAGGCACGCTGGAGGAGGAGACAGACATGGACGACGCAGGGACCGCCGCACTCGCTTCCGGGGCGAGCGCCCGGCGCTACCCCCGACGCACGATCCTGAAACGCGCCGCGGCAATCGGGTTCTCCTCGGCCTTCATCCCGACCTTGCTCGCTGCCTGTGGTGGCGGCTCGGCGGAGGAGGCCACGCCGAGCGATGCGGCGCCCGGGTCGCCCAGCCCCGCGCCGGGCGAGACGCCGTCTGGCGAAACCACCGGCGGGATCGTCAATGCCAACACCACGCTCGGCGATAAGGGGATCGGCAACCCGATCCTCAACGGCAACGACTACTGGACCGAGTGGCTCGTGTTCAGCAAGCTCACCAAGTACGACGACGAGGGGAACGTCCTGCCGGACCTCGCCGCCACCTACGAGTACTCCGAGGATGGCCTCACGCTCACCCTCTCCCTGGTCGATACCACCTGGCACGACGGCGAGCCCTTCACCGCGGCCGACGTCCTCTTCACCTTCGACACCGTCAGCGATCCGAACGTCGACACGCCATACGGTTCCCGGCTTCAGGTCGGCGGGGAGAAGGTGCAGTACGAGGCGCTGGACGACCGCACCGTCCGGATCACGATGAAGGAACCCTTCGCACCCTTCCTCTTCGGTCTGTCCCAGATCGGCATCATCCCGCGGCACCTGCTGGAAAACTCAGCGGACATCAACACCGACCCGTTCAACCTGCAACCGATCGGCACCGGCCCGTACAAGTTCGTCGAGAAGCAGCCGGACCAGTTCGTCCGCTACGAGCGCTTCGACAACTACTTCAAGGGCCGACCCGCCGCCGACGGTTGGACGGTCTTCTACATGGTCGACGCCAACGCGGGTGCAGCGGCGCTCGAGTCGGGCGAGATCGACATGATGTTCACCCCGCCCGAAATGCAGCCCCGCTACGAGGACGATCCGGACTACATGCTCTTGAACTATGTCTACTTCACGCCGATCACGCTCGCGTTCAACCACAAGCACCCCGCCCTGGCCGACATCAACGTGCGCCGGGCGATCGCCCACGCGATCGACCGCAAGACGTTGAACGAGACGGTCACCAAGGGCCGCGGACTGCTCGCGAACAACCACTACGCGACGACCGGCCCCCTCGACCGCTACAACAACTACGACGAGGTGAACTACGAGACGGAGTACCCCTTCGACCCCGCCCGCGCCCAACGACTCCTCGACGAGGCGGGCTGGACGCCGGGCGCGGACGGAATTCGCGAGAAGAACGGCCAGCGGCTGTCGCTAACCGTCCTCACCTACGCCGGCTTCGATGAGTACAAGAACGACCAGGTGATTATCCAACAGATGCTCGGCGAGGTGGGCATCGAGATCACACCGCAGGTCCTCGAGTACACCACCCTGGAAGGCATGTGGCACGACCCGAACGACGATCCGATGGGCCGGGCCATGGAGGTGCAGGAGTGGCCGCACCCATTCGAGCAGGATCCGGACGTGTTCAACGAGCTGCACTCCAGCAACGTCCCGCCCGGCGACAACTACATGTGGTTCCAGGACGCCGAAGTCGACCAGTTGATCGACCAGGGGCGCACCACCGTCGACCTGGATGAGCGCATCCAGATCTACCAGCAGCTCGACCGGCGCCGTATGGAGACCCTGCCCGCGCTCCCGCTCTACTGCGCGGTCGACGGTTGGGTGGTCAGCCGCCGGCTCGGCGGGGTGCCCGAGGACACGCCGAGCTTCCGCTGGTACCAGCGGGCCTTCCCGGAGAAGATCTACAAGCAGGGCTGACGGAGGCGCTGGGCGAGGCACGATCGGGGTCACGCATGGCCGGGTTCATCATTCGCCGCCTGCTCTGGATGCTGCCGCTGCTGCTGGGCGTCTCGATCATCTGCTTCGCGATGCTGAAGCGCGCGCCGGGCGATCCCGTGGCCGCGATGCTGGCCGAGTCCCGCTCGACCGGGCAGAACCTCACGCTCGCCGACCGCGAGCGGCTCCGACACCAGTTGGGGCTCGACCGGCCCGCCTACCTCCAGTACGTGGACTGGCTGGGCCAGGTAGCGCACGGCAATCTCGGCATGTCGACGCGGATGAACCAGCCGGTCGCGGACGTGATCATGCAGCGGCTGCCGAACACCATGAAGCTCGCCGGGGTGGCGCTCGTGCTCACGCTCGTGATCGCCCTGCCCCTCGGCGTGCTCTCCGCCATCCGGCAGTACTCGCTGCTGGACTACTTCCTGACCACGTTCAACTTCATCGGCATCTCGATCCCGCAGTTCTGGCTTGGGCTGATGCTTCTCTACTTCTTCGGCGTCACGCTCGGGTGGTTCCCGGTGCGCGGCATGAGCAGCCCGTACGTCGAGCCGGGCTTCTGGAACCAGGCGAAGGACACGGTCCTCCACTACGCCCTTCCGGTCGCCTCGATCACCCTGGTGAGCCTGGCGGGCTATACGCGCTACCAGCGCGCCGCGATGCTGGAAGTGATCCGGCAGGACTACATCCGCACCGCCCGCGCGAAGGGCCTGCGCGAGCGCGCGGTCATCCTGGGCCACGCCTGGCGCAACTCGCTGATTCCGATCATCACCCTGCTGGGCTACGTGCTCGTCATCCTGGTAGAGGGCTCGATTGTCGTTGAGAACATCTTCTCATGGCCCGGCATGGGCCAACTTGCGGCGCAGTCGCTCAGCCAGCGCGACTACCCGGTGGTGATGGCGATCGTGCTCCTGTCGGCCACCCTGATCCTGGTTGGCACCCTCATCTCGGACATCCTGTACGCGATCGTCGACCCGCGGGTGCGCTACGACTGAGCGCAGCCTGCCCTGAAGGGGCGTCGCCCGTGACTGCCGAGGCTCAATCCGCTCCCCTCTCATCACGGGATCTCACCGCGACGAAGCGGGCGCAGCGCCCGCTGGCGCTCACCTGGCGCCGCTTTTGCCGCCACCGGTTGGCGCTCGCCAGCGCCGTCTTCCTCGTCCTGCTCGTCGCCGTCGCCGTCCTGGCCCCCTGGATCACCCCGTACGACCCGAACGCGACCGATCTGAACCTGGCCCGCTTCGGGCGCCCCGCCGCGCCGAGCCTGAGCCACCCGATGGGCAGCGACCAACTCGGCCGGGATTGGCTCTCCCGGCTGATCGCCGGGTCGCGGGTCTCGCTGGTGGTCGGCTTTCTCGCTACGGGGGTCGCCATCGTGGCCGGCACGCTGCTCGGCGCCATTGCCGGCTATGCCGGCCGCTGGGTCGACACGGCCATCATGCGCGTGTGCGACCTCATGCTCGCCTTTCCCCCGCTCCTCTTCTTGATGGGCGCGCTGACCGGCATCCGCAGCCCTACGGTGGGAATCATCGCCCTGGTCATCGCCGTGATCGGCTGGATGAACGTCGCCCGCCTGGTTCGGGCTGAGTTCCTCACCCTGCGCACCCGTGAGTTCACCATCGCGGCCCGCGCCGTCGGTGCCTCGACGCCGTCGATCATCTTCCGCCATCTCCTGCCCAACGCCGTCGGGCCGATCATCGTCGCGGCCACGCTCGGCATCCCGGCCGCGATCCTGACCGAGTCGACCCTCTCCTTCCTCGGCTTCGGCATCCAGCCGCCGACCGCGTCCTGGGGCAACATGCTCCAAGGCTCCTTCAACTACATGCGCGACTACCGGGCCTGGTGGATGGGGTTCTACCCCGGACTGCTGATCTCCCTGACGGTCCTCGCCTTCAACTTCCTCGGCGACGGACTGCGCGACGCCCTCGACCCCTACGCCCACCGCTGACGCATGAGGGAGGGTGATCCCTCGCTCTGGTGTCACGCAGGGAGCAGGAAGAGCGTCGCTCTGGCTTGTGAACGGTCCAAGGCGAGATCCTACGCTCCGTCGCCCGCCGCCCCGCGGCGGCCGGCCCCGCTCAGGATGACATCGGTGCAAGGGTCTATCCGGCTCCCGACCATGGGGTTGCTGGCAAGACGGGTTGCATCCAAGGCTGCGATCGCCACTCCGAAACCGAACCGGGGGGGGGGGGGGGCGGCCCGCCGCGGGGCGGGCCCGGCGGCCGCGGCCCGCGTCGGATTAA
>NZ_JADGHZ010000236.1 GCF_019683595.1 Sphaerobacter sp.
CCCCGCCCCCCACCGCCCCCCTCCCCCCCCCCCGCGCGGGCCCCCGGGGGGGGGGGCCCGAGGCGGCATATCCCTCATCGCACGACAGTGAACTGGAGGTGGGTGACGCCGGACGACGCGACCACCTGCGTCCGCTCCAGCTCGATAGGCGTCTCGTCGAGATGGTCGAACAGCCGCTTCCCGCCTCCCAGCAGCACCGGCACCAGAGAGACGTGGATCTCGTCGAGGAGCCCGGCCCGCAGGTACTGCTGGATGACGCTGGCTCCGCCGCCGATCGACACGTCCTGATCCCCCGCGGCGGCGCGGGCCTGCTCCAGGGCGGGCTCGATTCCGTCGGTAACGAAGGTGAACGTCGTGCCGCCTTCTTTGACCAGCGGCTCCCGCGCGCGGTGGGTTACCACGAAGACGGGCACGTGGAAGGGCGGGTTTTCGCCCCACGGTCCCTCGGCGAAGTCGAACATGCGCCGGCCCATCACCACGGCGCCGGTGCGCTGGATGGCCTCGTCAAGCAGGTCGCCGTCCGTGGTGACCTCTCCACCTTCGAGGCCGTGGGGCTTGCGCCAGCTTTCCAGATCGTAGAGCCACTCATGGAGCCGATCGCCGCCTTCTCCGAGGGGCATCTCGAGGCGATCGTTCGGGCCGGTGATGTAGCCGTCGATCGACGTGGACATCGATGCAAACACGCGTCCCATCGGGTGCTCCCTTCGTAAGGCGATGCGTGCTAGTCGCTCCCGCTGGCGAAGCGCCATCGGGTCGGCGGGAACTGCTGGCCCGCCGGGAATCCAAAGGCCGTCGCCGGCGTGAGTGCGTAGACCGCGTACGGGGGTGGGCCGGCAGTGGGTGCTCCGTTGCCGTAGAGCGCACCGTCCCGCACCGCGACCTGCCATCCGTACTTGGCTGCGTACGCAGCGGCGATCCGGCGGAGGCGGGACTCGTCCGTCACGCGCACCGCTTCGCCTTCGATCACGAGGTCGACGCCGTGCTCCCGCGTCGCGATGGTGCAGTGCGGGTCGCGGGCGAGGTTCCGCCCCTTGCGCGAGTTGGGGCTGGCGGCGAAGTGCAGGGCGTCGTCCATCCAGATCGCGAGCAGGGGCACCAGGTGCGGTCGGCCGTCCGGCCGCACCGTCGCCAGCCAGAACCACTGCGCCGCCTCCAGCGTGCCGCGAGTGTCCTCCCACGCCGCCGGGGTTCGATGCGCGTCGTCGATCACGGCCATCAGGTCAGCCGCTGGTCCGCCACTCGCCATGGTGAACCTCCCTCGTGTGGGCGAGCCAACATCGTTGTCCCGGGTGGTTCTGGGTCCGTCCCGGTTCCTGCGGTGTCCCCTCGTGCCTGCCACGGCCGTAAGCCGTGGTGTGGAGGGGCCACGTTGCTCAGTAGTCCTTCGGGGACGTCCGAATTCGATACCGGGCGCGCCGGACTCCTGGCCGATCACGCCTGCTCCGGCATGGGCGCGTCGAGGAAGGCCTCGATCATCGGTACCAACCAGCCAACGCGGTCGAGGATGCCAAGGTGCGACGTGCCGGGGAGGACGACGAGCTGGGCGGCTGGGAGCCCGACGATGTCGCCGAACACGCCGCCGCCACGCAGCCGGAACAACTCCACTGCGTGTTCCGGACGAGTTCCGTCGGAGTCGCCGATGACGATCATGGTCGGTGCGGTGATCACCTGGATCTCCTCGGCGGGCCAGTCCTGCGGCGCGAGATTGAGCTGCTTCACCTTCGCCATCAACGTGGGAAACGCCTCGGGATTGGGCGCCGTCCGGTTGTAGGCCTCGCGCATGGGCGTGCCTTCCAACCAGTCGGGCGTCATCTGCTCGACAGTCGCCAGCAGCTCAGGGTAGAGACCGCCAGTATTGAACGAGCCCGAGACGAACACCAGCTTGCGCACGAGCGCTGGGTGCCGCATCGCCACCCGCAGGGCCGCGGTGCCTCCCATGCTGTAGCCGAACACGTCGGCCTGCTCGATCCCGAGGTGCCGCAGCAGCGCGGCCGTGTCGTCCGCCAGGGACTCGTACGTGATCGGCCGGTCGATGTCCGCCGTGTGCCCATGTCCCTGGAGCTCGACTGCGATGACCTGTCGTGTCCTTGCCAACGTGGGGATGTACTCCCCCATGAGCTCGATCGTCATGTAGGCGCCGGGCAGCACGACCAGCGGCTGCCCGGCGCCATGGATCTCGTAGTACATCTGGAGGCCGTTGACGGGGGCGTACCCGCTCGTGACGTCACCGCCTGTGCCGCGCGCACCGTGTGCCATGATGAAGCTCCTTTCGTGGTGCCGGCACGAGGACGATCGGTTACAGCGCAGGCCGCGCGCCCAGATCGGCCGAGGACTTTTCCTCCGGCAGGCCGGGTAGCTCGATGACGGGTCGGATCTCGACCGTGCCCCAGCGCGCGCCCGGGATTCGCGACGCGATGGCGATGGCCTCGTCGAGGTCGTTGGCCTCGATCATGAAGAAGCCGCCGAGTTGCTCGTGGGTCTCGGCGAACGGGCCGTCGGTGACCAGCCGCTTACCGTCGCGGATGCGCACGCTGGTCGCCGTCGACGTCGGGTGCAGCGGGGCGGTCGCGATGAAGTGCCCTTCTCGCGCGAGCTGGTGTGCCAGCTCCGTCGATTCCTGATAGCAGGCCTGCCGCTCGTCGTCGCTGAGCGCCTGCTCGTCGCCGTAGATGAGAAGCATGTATCGCACGGGTCTCCCTCGCTTCTTCCTTACCCGCCGGCGATGGCGCCGACGATCATGAACGGCTCGTCGCCGCATGCCACCGCCTCGGGCAGCGGTGCATCCGGCTCTTCGTGCGACAGGTCCTGCTCACACGCGAAGAAGCGCACCAGAGGCCGGCGGCGTTTGGTGATGTGGTCGCGGATCGTGCCGCGCAGGACCGGGTAGGCGGCTTCCAGCGCGTCGAGCACCGCGCGCTGCGTCACCGGCCCCTCGACTTCGACCGTCACCTCGCGGCCCGTCCGCGCCAGGATCTGCAAGTGGGGCGGGAGCACCACGCGGATCATGGCAGTGTCTGGACTTCCACTGACACGACTGCCGGCAGGTTCTCGACGATCGGCATCCAGGTATCGCCGGAGTCGGGCGACACGTAGACCTGCCCGCCGGTGGTCCCGAAGTAGATGCCGCAGGGGTCGAGCTGGTCCACGGCCATCGCATCGCGCAGCACGTTGACGTAACAGTTCTGCTGCGGCAGGCCCTTGGTCAGCGGTTCCCACTCATGCCCGCCGGTGCGGCTTCGGTAGACCCGCAGCTTCCCCTCGGGCGGGTAGTGCTGATGGTCGCTCGTGATCGGGACGACGTAGATCGTCTCCGGCTCGTGCGCGTGGACCTCGATCGGGAAGCCGAAGTCGCTCGGGAGGTTTCCGCTCACTTCGTGCCACGAGTCGCCCGCGTCGTCGCTACGCATCACATCCCAGTGCTTCTGCATGAAGAGCACGTTCGGCCGCGACGGGTGCATCGCAATCCGGTGCACGCAGTGGCCGACGTCCGCGTCCGGATCGGGGATGTAGTCGGAGCGCAGGCCGCGGTTGATCGGCCGCCACGTCGTGCCGCCGTCGTCGGTGCGGAAGGCCCCGGCCGACGAAATCGCGACGAAGATGCGCTCGGGGTTGCTGGGATCGAGCAGGATGGTGTGGAGGCACAGGCCACCGGCGCCGGGTTGCCAGAGGTGACCGGTATCGTGGCAGCGCAGTCCGGAGAGTTCCTGCCAGGTGCGGCCACCATCGGTGGAGCGGAACAGCGCGGCGTCCTCCACGCCGGCATAGACCGTATCGGGGTCGGTCAGCGACGGCTCCAGGTGCCAGACCCGCGAGAACTCCCAAGGATGCTGGGTGCCGTCGTACCACTGGTGTGTCCCGGTGTCCCCGTCGTAGATGAACTCGTTGCCCACTGGCTCCCACGTCTCGCCGCCGTCGTCGGAGCGCTGGATCTGCTGCCCGAACCAGCTCAGCGACGGCGCCGCGTAGATCCGGTTCGGATCGGCCGGTGAGCCTTTCATGTGGTAGACCTCCCAGCCCCCGAAGAGGGGACCGGTGACCTGCCACCGATCGCGTTTACCGTCCGCGGTGAGAATGAAAGCCCCCTTGCGTGTCCCGACGAGGACACGGACTCCGCTCATCCAAGGCTCCTTCCTGAGCGCTCCCTACCACTGCCTCCGGCTGTCGCTCTCATACCGTAGTCGAACGAGCCGGGCCCAATTCGACAGGCAAGACTGTACGTACAGTATAGAACAATCGTGCTAGTGTCAAGGGGTCATTGCTCCGAAATGGCCGGGTGGGGGTTGGGCTGGCAGTGTGGTCTGAGTCCGGGATGGGTGGTGCGAAGGATCCCGCTACTCGGCGCGTGCCCGGCGGCTAAAGCCGCCGGGCTGACAAGGAAAAGCCCGCTGAAGCGGGCTGGGATCGCGGTACGGAGCAGACCCCGATGCGCCGGTCCCGCCGCTCGGTGCGTGCCCGGGGCTAAAGCCGCCGGGCTGACACGGCGAAGCCCACTGAAGGGGCTGGGGACGCTGAGCCCAGTCTCTTAAACACAACTCCGAGCCCACGAGACGCTCATGA
>NZ_JADGHZ010000237.1 GCF_019683595.1 Sphaerobacter sp.
GGCTCATGGCGCGGCCGGTGCCGCCGCCATGCCCGGTTCCCGGGTGGGTGGGTGACTCGCGGTCAGCAGGGCGGCGGCCGGGGCTGCCGGGCTCGGGGTAGCTGGGTGTTTCCGGCCGGCCGTCCAGGACTGCGAGGACGATCTCCTCCACAATGCTGTCGGCGCTCCGGCGGGAGGATTCGCGCACCGCGACCTTGACCGCGAGTGCCGTGCGCGCGGCGGCCACGAGGAGCTGGCGCGACGCGACATCGTCCCGCGCGGGGCTGATGCGCTCGTCGCGAAGCCCGGCGAGTTGCCCTGCCACCAGCACGAAGTCGATCGCGCCGCGGACCGACGCGCCCATGCGTAGGTCGGGGTGGCGGCGCGTGCGCTGCACGACCTCGACCGCCACGTCCACCAACCAGCCGCCGGGCGTGCCGGTGCGCCGGGCGACGATTTCCCGCTCCTCCTCGGGCGATTGATAGTCGAGATGGACCCGGCAAAGCCGGTCGGCCACCGCTCCCGACAGGCGGTTCGTCCCAATGTTGTCGAAGGGGTTCATGGCTGCGACGAGGCGGAATCCGGGCGCGGCGCGCACGACGCCCAGGCGGGGGATGCTCAGCTCGCGCTCGGCCATGGCGGTCAGCAGCGTATTGAGCGTGTCCTCTGGCACCCGGTTGAATTCCTCGATGTAGAAGATGCCGCCGTCGCGCATGGCGAGCGGCAGCGGGCCGTAGATGAAGCCCTCCGGAGTGTAGCCCTCCTGGAGCACGCGAACCGGGCTGTGGTGGCCCAGGATCTTGGCCGGGGTGAGGTCCGCGTGGCCTTCGACGAAGTAGAAGGGGACCCCCGCGGCTGCGCAGATGGCGCGTAGCAAGGTTGACTTGGCCGTGCCGGGCGGGCCTTCGAGGAGGACATCGCGCCCTGCCCCGAGGGCGGCGAGGATCAACTGCGCCTCCGTCCGGCGCCCGACCAGGTCGCGCTCGATGGTAGCGTAGATGCGGCGGATGTCCATGTTGCTCCTTGCCCTACCCGCACCGCAACGCGCGTGCCGGGCATGCCGACGGCGGGGTAGGTGCGAGGATGCGGCCGGGAAGGAGCAGTGCGATGCCGTACGTGGATCTCGACGGGCTGCGGATGTACTACGCCGAGCACGGGCGGCTCGACGGCCCGCCACTCGTGCTCCTGCACGCCTTCATGGCGACCGGCGAGCAGTGGCGGCGGCAGATCGACGCCTTCGGCGCGCGCTACCGGCTGATTGTGCCGGATCTTCGCGGCCACGGGCGCACCGGCAACCCCGGCGGACTGGCGGCGATGAACCACCGGCAGTTCGCCCGCGACGTGGTCGGGCTTTGTGGCGCGCTGGGGATCGACCGCGCGGCCTTCGTTGGGGTCAGTACCGGGGCGATGCTGCTGCTCAGCCTGGCACTCGAGGCGCCGGACCTGCCGCAGGCCCTTGTCCTGGCGGGCGGCACCCTCCGCTACGATGCGGACCTCCGCCGCTGGTGGCGCACGATGACGCCTGAGTCGGTCACGCCCTCGATCGAGCGTGCCCGTGCGATGCATACCGCGATGGGGTTCGAGCACTGGCGCCTGGTGGCCGAAGCCTGGATCGCGCTCAGCCAGCACGCGCACGAGGAGGACTTTCCCGAGCCGGCGGAGATCCGTGGGATCCGGGTGCCGACGCTAGTCGTGCATGGCGACCGGGACCGGTACTTCCCGGTGGCGATCCCCGTCGAGCTCTATGGACTGCTCCCCGACGCCGAGCTGTGCATCCTCCCGAACACCGGGCACTTCCCGCAGGCCGACCGCCCGGAGTGGTTCAACGACATCGTGCTCGACTTCCTCGCGCGGCGGAGCTGAGTGGGCCGCCTTATTGCGCCTTGCGGGCGATGGTCAGCCGCCAGCCCCGCGTCGCCTTCCGTTCCTGACGCTGCTCGAAGAGCAGTTCGTCGAGGGAGCCGGAGCCGCCGCCCAACAGTGCCAGGCTGAGGAACCCGCCCAGGAGTGCGAGGTCGTACTCGTAACCTGGCACAAGCCCCTTGGTCCACTTCATCCGGAAGACGATGAAGAGGAACTGCCCGGCGAAGAGGAGGGCGATCGGGCGCGTGAAGATCCCGGCGAGGAGGGCAAGCCCGCCGAAGAACTCCAGGCCGCTGACGAAGCGGGCAACCCGCTCCGGCGCGGGGACGCCCATCGACTCCAACGCTCCGGGGAGCTGATCCTTCGGTTGCTCGAACACCTTCTGGTGCCCGTGGGCCACCATGATGATCCCGAGGATGATCCGCAGCGGGATCGGCGCCAGGGTGGCCAACCGGTGGACGAGAGACGGGCTCATGTGCGCACCCCTTCCAGTCTCGACATAGGCCGCTGCGGCCCCTCTGCAATCCGGTGGCCACCGCCCGCGGCCCGCGCAGCCGGGTATTTCGAAGAAATCTGAATTAATACCTTGACAACAGAACAAAATAGCGCTACCCTGGGCGGCGGATCGGCGGCCTGTGGTAGAATTCGTCTTTTCCGGGCGGGCGGACCGTGGCGCGCGAGCCGACCGCGTGGTGGTGATCCGCGGCAGGGCCGGAAGATGAAGGGACGGAACCGTGGACGCAATCGTGGCGGAGCACCTGAGCAAGACCTATCCCAAAGGCGTCCGCGCGGTCGAGGATGTTTCGTTTCGGGTGGCGCCGGGGGAGATCTTCGGTCTGCTCGGCCCGAACGGGGCGGGCAAGTCGACGACGGTGCGCATGCTGGCCACCCTGACCAAGCCGGACGGCGGCACCGGCAGCGTCGCCGGGCATGACATCCGACGTGACCCGGCGGGGGTCCGCCGGGCGCTCGGGTATGTGGCGCAGGCCTCGGGCGTCGACAAGCACGCCACCGGACGGGAGAACCTCACGCTCCAGGCTCAACTACACCGCGTCCCGCGCAGTGAGATCCGCCAGCGGGTCGACCGCGTTCTTGAGTGGGTGGGACTGACCGACGCGGCCGACCGGATGGTCCAAACCTACTCCGGCGGGATGAAGCGCCGGCTCGACATCGCGCTCGGCCTGGTACATGAACCGGAGGTGCTCTTCCTCGATGAGCCGACTACCGGGCTCGACCCCGAGACGCGCGCGGCGCTCTGGGAAGACCTGCTCCGGCTGAAGCATGAGCGCCGCCTGGCCGTGCTCCTGACCACCCACTACCTGGACGAAGCCGACCGCTTGTGCGACCGGCTGGCGATCGTCGACCGCGGGCGGGTGGTCGCCGAGGGGACCCCGGCGGAACTGAAGGCCGCGATCCGCGGCGACCGCGTGACGCTCGAAGTGGAGCAGCGGCCTGCGGAGGCGGCCGCGGTCCTGGCGCCGCTCGACGGCGTACTCGACGTCGTGCCCAACGGCCGGGAGGTGGTTGCCCGCGTGCTGCACGGGGCGACGGCCATCCCGCAGTTGGTCACCGTGCTGGAGCGTGCCGGGATCACCGTCCAGTCGGTGGCGCTACACCGGCCGTCGCTGGACGACGTGTATCTCTTCCATACCGGTCACCGGATGATCTCGGACACCCTAGCCCCGGAGCTGGTTGGGCAGGGGGAGGAGCGGCGCTGATGGGCTTCGTGATGGACACGCTGTACCTGTTGAAGCGGCACACGCTGGCGACGGTGCGCATCCCGATCTGGGTCTTCATGTCGCTGGTATCGCCGCTGATCTGGCTCGTGCTCTACGGGCAACTCTTCCGGCGGATCGTCGAGCTGCCGGGCTTCGGGAGCGGCTCATACATCCAGTTCCTGACGCCCGGAGTCGTCGTCATGCTGGCCCTGTTCAGCGCGGCCTGGGGCGGGATGGGAACGCTCCAGGACCTGACCGACGGCGTGATGGACCGGATGCTGGTCACCCCGGTGAGCCGCGCGGCGTTGATCGCCTCGCGCGTGCTCCACACCGCGCTGACGGTGGCGGTGCAGGCGGCCATCATCCTGGTTGTCGGGCTGGTGATGGGCGCGCGGGTGCCGGGCGGCATCCTTGGCGCCGTCTCGGTGCTCGGGGTGTCGGCCCTGCTGGCGGCCGGGATCTCGGCCGTGTCGAACGGGCTGGCCCTCATCACTCGGCGCGAGGAAACGCTGATCGCGATAGTGAACTTCTTCGCCACCCCGCTCGTCTTCCTGTCGTCCGCCTTCATCGCCACGGCGCTGATGCCGGGCTGGATCCGCGCCATCGCCCGGGCCAACCCGGTCAACTGGGCGGTGCAGGGTGCGCGCAACGCGATGGAGGGCGCGGACTGGGGCGCGGTGGCGAGCTACGGCCTGCTGCTGACCGCCTTCACCATTGTCTGCGTGCTCTTCGCGACCCAGGCGTTCCGCCTCTACCGCCGGGCGATGTGAGGGTGGTGCGTGGTGAGTGATGCGTGATGCGTAGTGCGTACTGCGTATTGGGTGGGACCTGTCGTGGTAGGCAGGTGACCTCTCGACCTCGAGACAGACCCATGACGCTCCTATGTCATCCTGAGCGGAGCCGGGCGGCCCCCCCCGGGGCGGCGGCCGCCGCGCCGGAAGACGAACCACCACAGGATCGGGCAG
>NZ_JADGHZ010000238.1 GCF_019683595.1 Sphaerobacter sp.
GATCAATGCCTAGTCTCAGGACGTCCGTGACAGATCCGTCTCGGGACGTGGGTGACACGTCCGGCTAGAAACGATCTTCGTGGTTACGGTAGTGCGTTCGATGGGTGGGTGCCTAGAGGTGGACGCTGGTCGTTGGAGAGTGCGCCGACGCATGTGATGTCGTTGGACCGGACTAGTTCTCGGATAGCGGTGACCATGGCGGCCACTCCTGGCTGGGGAACGATCAGCTGGTTGGTGGCCCAGAAGTAGCTGCCGTTGGCGTGTTCACCGGATTCTTGCCACCTGCTGTCGGATCCGGGTGAGGGCGGGCTGGACCTCGACGACGACCTTCGCGCCCGCGTATGGCTGGCCCACGCAATGCGGCTCGCGCCCCCAGACCACACCTGGTACGCGATTGCCGCGGACGCGACGTCGGTGCTCCCGAAGCCGCTGGCCGGCGTCACCTTTGACGGCGGCCGGCTCACCGCCGTCTTGCCGCCGGTCAGCTGGGCGATGATCCACGTCTATATAATGTAGGTCGCGGACGACAACAACGAGAGGCTTTCACAGATGAATGCCATGTTTACGCGGGGACCACGAGCGATGCAGGTCACCGGTGCCGCGATCGGGCTGGCAATGGTCGTGTCGGGCGTCGTCGTGTCCGCGTCGCCGGCGGCCGCGGCGTCAGACCCCTGGGAGTCCCAGAGCGGGATCTACCACTACTTCACGGTCCCGAAGTCGTCAGTCCCGTCTAACACCTGCGGCAACTCCACGGGCGCCGGCGCGGAGCTGGAGGGCAACATCGGGCCGTCCGGGACATGGGCGGCCGTCGGGCTCGACGCGAGCGGTGAGAACTGTGTGGCCAACATCGGTCCGATGAAGCCCGGTCTCTACTACTACCAGTACGTGGCGACCATGCCCGACCGCTCCAAGCAGGTCTTCCGCAACCCCAACAGCTCCGTCGACGTGACCTCCCATCCCAACTGGAACACGCTGTTCGTCCCTGGCCCAGAGGTCGCGTGGATGGACGACGTCGCTTCCGGCGGCGGGACGGTTTCCGAACTCACCTACACCTCCACGGTCGCCGGCGCCGAGCGGTCGGCGTGGGTCTGGACCCCTCCGGCGTACGACCCGGGTCGCGCCAAGCCGTACCCCGTGCTGTACCTGCTCGCCGGCGAGGGCCAGTCTGCCCGGGAGTGGCAGGAGCTCGGCCGCGCCCGACAGATCCTCGACAACCTCGCGGTGAGCGGCGACCTCGCCTCCATGGTCGTGGTGATGGCAGACCCGGGCGACACCCACTACCGCGCCGAGCTGCTGAACAACATCCTTCCCGCGGTTCAGCATCAATACAACGTCTCCACCAGCGGCCGCGAACGCGCGATCGCCGGCATCGGGCGCGGTGGATACCAAGCCCTCAACCTGGCGCTCACGGATCCAGGCGCCTTCGGCTCCATCGGCTCGATGTCGGGATACCTTCCCGGCGACGCCTGCATCACGCGCTCGTTGGCCAAAGCAGTCAACAAGGGCACCGACCTGATCCGGTTCTACGTCGGCAACACCCTCGACCCGAGCTACAACTCGACCTGGGAAGCGATGCAGAAGCTCAGGTCGGCCGGCGTCGACTTCGAGTTCGACGGCGTTCATCCCGAGACCGGTGGCGTCTGGGACACGTGGCGGGAGAACCTGCGCGACTTCGCGTCCCGCGTCTTCCGGCCCGGTGCGGCCCGCCACCGCGGCATGAGCGAGGGGCATCGCGCCCTTACCGAGCCGTACCGTCCGCCCGCCACCGGGAGCATCACCACCCCGCATATCGACGCCAACGGCATGGTCACCTTCGAGACCGGCACCCAGTGGGCCGATGCGAAGGACGTCGTGATCTGGGGCGACTGGGCCCCGAACGGGCAGTGGTTCCGCATCCCGATGACCAAGGTCGGAGACCGCTGGCGGACGACCATCGGCCCGATCGACGGCTACTACTACTGGCGGTACGAGGTCAACGGGACCCCCGTCCACGACCCCGAGGACACGAACAACACCGAGAACGTGGAGAGCCAGCTGTTCGTCCCCGGAGGTGAGCGGACTCCGCTGCTCGCCGATGTCCCCGCGGACGAGGCCGGAGACATCACGCTGCTGGAGTACACCAGCGCGTACCCCGGAAACCCGACGATGAAGTTCAAGGTTTGGACGCCGCCGGACTACGACCCGGATCGCGCCGAGAAGTACCCCGTTTTGTACCTTTACCACGGCTTTGCCCAGAACTACGCGACCTGGACGGAGGTGGGCCGGGCGAAGCAGATCCTCGACAACCTGTACGTCCGCGGTGAGATCGCGCCGATGGTGGTTGTCATGCCGGGCTACCCGGGACTCTCCGACTTCTGGGTTGATCTGACGACCAAGGTCATGCCGTTGACCGCTTCGGAGTTCAATATCTCGACCGAGCCCTCGAAGATGGCTCTGGCGGGATTGTCGTGGGGAGCTCGAGGGACCCAGGGTGCGCTGGTGAACCACCCGGGCGCCTTCTCGTACTTCGGCATCTTCTCCCCGCCGTTCGCCGCCGGCTCTCTCGACGACATCTCCGGGCCTGCCGCGAAAAAAGGGACCAAGCTCGTATCCCTGTTTGCCGGGGACGTCGACGCCGGCGCCATCGGTGCCATCAACGGCATGGAGGCCAACCTGGCGGCCTACGACATTCCCACCGTCAAGACGATCGTCCCAGGACCGCACGGGTTCGACGTCTGGTGGCAGGGGCTGTCGGACTTCCTGCCGCGGATCTTCGAGCACAGCTCAGGAGTCACCATCAGGCCGGAGGCCGCCGACTTCGGGACGCTGCCGGAGGGCTACCACTCGCCGCCAGCCAAGAAGCTGACCGTCATCAACTCCCGCCAAACCGCGATCCCGCCGCTGTCGGTGACCGTCAGCGGACCCAACGCCGACAAGTTCACTCTGTCCACTGACACGCTCGCGCCGATCAGGGCCGGCAAGAAGGCACACTTCAGGGTGGCGCCGGTGACCGGACTGCCCGCGGGCGTGTACGAGGCGACGGTCACCGTCGCGGGTGGTTCGGTGCGAGCCTCCGTCCCGGTGCGGGTCAAGGTGGCTAAGGCGTAACGGCCGACACCGCGAGGTCACGGTGCGCGTGTGGGGACCGGCGACGCTGGCCCCACACGTCGTGGCAAGAAGTGCCACAACGGATCCATGTCGACTGAATCACCCCGGGTTTCGTGGAGACGTCAGGTGTTGGCTGCAGCCTCCGGTTGGGGCTGGGTTTGAGCGTAGTACATCGATTCGTACTCGGCCGGCGGTACGCCGCCGATGGACCGGTGGATTCGGGTGGTGTTGTACCAGTCGACCCACTCGGCGGTGGCCAACTCGACGTCGGCGAGGGTCTTCCATGGCCCGCGCCGGTTGATCAGTTCGGTCTTGTACAGGCCGATGGTCGATTCCATGAGCGCGTTGTCCAGCGCGTCACCGACGCTGCCGATGGAGGCGTCGATGCCTTCGGTGAGCAGGTGTGCGGTGAACGCGAAAGACGTGTATTGACTTCCGGCATCCGAATGGTGGATCAGTCCCTTCGGGACAGCGTGGCCGGCCCGGTCGCGGCGCCACAGGGCCATCTGCAGCGCGTCGAGGACCAGCTTGGTTCGCTTGGTGGTGGCCGCCGACCAGCCCACGATGGCCCGCGAGTACAGGTCGACGACGAACGCGACGTACACGATTGCGGCCCCATGTGGTCACGTGAGTAAAGTCGGCTACCCAGCGCCGGTTCGGGGCCGGGGCGGTGAAGTCGCGGTCCAGCAGGTCACCGGCCCGCTCATGACGCTCGTCGCGCACGGTGGTGCGGATCTTCCTGCCGCCGCGGCGTACCCCGGCGATGCCCAGTTGGCGCATCAGCCGCTCGACCGTGCACCGGGCGACCTGGATGCCCTGCCGGTTGAGCTCGCGCCAGATCTTGAACGCGCCGTAGACCTCGTAGTTGTCCTTCCAGACCCGCATGATCTCCTCGGCCAGCTGCGCGTCGCGCACCGCCCGGGCCGACGGCGGCCGGCAGATCGCGGCGTAGTAGGTGCTCGGTGCGATCCGCGCTCCGTGCTCACGCAGCACCCGGCAGATCGGCTGGACACCGAAACGATCCTTGTGCTCGTCGATGAACCTCACGAGCTGCGCTGTGCTGGCCTGTCCAGCTCGGCCGCAAAGAAAGCCGACGCCGCCTTGAGGATCTCGTTGGCCCGGCGCAGCTCCCGCACCTCGGCCCGAAGCCGACGCAACTCCGCAGACTCCTCACTGCTCACCCCCGGGCGGCTACCGCCGTCGATCTCGGCCTGGCGCACCCACTTGCGTACCGTCTCCGCGGTGCCGATCCCGAGCTTGGCCGCCACCGCCTGGATCGCGGCGTACTCGTGCTCGTAGTTCGGGCGGACCTCGGCAACCATCCGAACCGCCCGGTCCCGCAACTCACGCGGATAGGAAGACTTCCGTGGCATGACTCATCCTCTCAATCAAGTCTCCACGAA
>NZ_JADGHZ010000044.1 GCF_019683595.1 Sphaerobacter sp.
CGTGCCGGGACGGCGGACACCCACAAGATTCGGCGAACACTATGAGTCCGGGCACAGACCGGGCTGCGAGACTCGGGGCCGAGGTCTGCGTCCCGGTTCCCCCAGCCGGCTCTAGCCGGCTTCGCCTTGTCAGCCCGGGGCTTGAGCCCCGGGCACGCGCCGACCGCGTACTCCCACGAATTCAGCAAGTTCCATAACCCCTGGGAACGCTCACCCCCGGGCGTATGCCGTTACGCCGCTCGCGCGTCAGTCTGCCTCGGCGGTGGCGGGGACCAGCGATGCTTCCTCTTCGGCCAGCTTGGCCGGGGAGCGCTGCGCGATCGGGTCGAGCCGGCGGGTGACCAGGATGGTGATGCTGGCGAAGACGCAGGCGATCATGAATGGGATCTGGTAGCCGGTGAAGTTCAGGATGAACCCCGCCGTGATCGGCACGATCACCGCGGCGGCATGCTGCAGGGTCAGGCCGGTCGCCAGCGACGGGGCCACATCCGCGACCGGGGCGATCTTGCGCAGGTAGGTCGCCGCTCCTACGGCTGACAGCGGGAAGATGAGCGAGTAGATCAGGTAGCAGGCGGCCGCGATGTAGAGGTTGTCGACCAGGGCGTAGCCGAGGAGCGCGGCGATGTAGGCCAAGTTGATCGCGCCGAGCACCTCGCGCTCACCCCGGAGGTCGATCATGCGCCCGATCCAGGGGCCGACCACCATCGAGGCCAGGCTCACCACGACCAGGAGCGCGCTCACACCGGGCACCGAGAGCCCGTAGTGGTTCACCAGCACCCACAGCCCGAAGGAGAAGAAGATCTGCTGCCGCGCTCCATCGAGCAGGCTCAGGTAATAGTAGAAGCGGTACGCGCGGCGAATGACGATGGGCTCGCGGCGTGGCCGGTGGGGTACCTCGTGCCCGTCGCGCAGGTTCGGGATGCCGAACGCCGCGATAGCCCCGATCAGTGCCAGGGCCCCGGCGATGAGGAATGCGCCGTTGAACGAGATCCACCCTTGACGGAAGGTAACCAGCACCAGGAGCATCGCCGCCAGTGAGCCGGCGCTGTTGATGGCCGACATCCGCCCCAGCACGATCCCCGCGCGGTCGGCCGTCGTCAGGCTCATGCCCAGCGCGTGCTGGGTCTGGAGCACCGTGTGGTACCCCATCGAGGAGATGATGACCCACGGGGTGACGGTCCAGAACGAATTCGAGACGCCGAAGAGCCCGTAGCCGATCGCCAGGAGCACCAGCGCCCCGGCGGTCAGGCGCGGGATAGACATGCGGTAGAACAGCGCGGTCAGGAAGATGAGAAGGAAGCCGGGGATCTCACGGATCGCCGTGATGTAGCCGAATTGCGGCCCGGCGAGGCCCAGAACATCCTCGAAGTAGTTCGTGACCACGTTCTGCTGCATGGCCATCGCCATGCCGAAGCACGCCGTCATGGTCGCCAGCAGCAGGAAGCCGCGCCGCGCGGCCGGACTGGCCGTCTCGACCCATCTGTGGAGCATCTCAACTCCTGATCGTCATACGTCATGCATCATACGTCACACGTGTTCCGTGCTCCGCGTTGCGTGGGAGCACCATACCCTGCGGTCTCACCATGGCACCGCTTGACATGAACGGGACACGGAACACGCAACACGTATGACGCATGACGCATGACGTATCACGCATCACGCCTCACTCCCGCTTGGCGGCCTGCAGGCTTTGCTCCGTGGGCAGCAGCAGGCAGAGCGGGATCGCGATGAGCGCCAGAACTACTTGCAGGCGCATCGCCATCTGGATCCCGAGCGCGTCGGCGACGGCGCCGGTGATCGGGACACCGATTGCGCCGGTGACAAAGCCGAGACCCAGGATCAACCCGGATGCAATTCCTGCTCGACCGAGCATAAGCTGCTGCGCCATCACGAGCAAGAGCGGTGCGGTGGAGGCCGCCAACAGGCCGACCAGGGCGCCGGTGACGAACGCAATCGGCCCGGTGAACTGTGCAAAGAGGAGCACGGTGGGAACCGTCAGGACCAGCGAACCGAGGATCACCGCCCGCCGGCCATAGCGGTCGGCGAGGTTGCCCGAGCCGATCGTGCCCACGGCGCTGCACAGGGTGATGACGGTCGCCAGGGCGCCGTAGAAGCCCTTGGAGTAGCCCAGGGACTCATACCAGGTCGGCACGTACGCCTGGATACTGCTCATGCTCCAGGAGCGCGCCATCATGACCAGGATCACGGCGGTCATGGCAAGCTTGGGGATCGGGGCCGGTTTCACCCGGGCGTGGCCGGCGCGAACTGCGGGCCGGACCGCGATCGCCCGCATCTCGTAGAGCAGCCAGGCGGCGATCACCGTCCCGGGGATGAGCATGACTGAGACGCCGCGCAGTTCGAACAGCGCGAGCAGGCCGACGCCGATCAGGGGGCCGAGCGCGAAGCCGATTGTCCCGCCGGAGGCGTAGACCGACATCGCCGCGTTTCGCTTCCGGTCGGGAATGACCGCGTTCGCGTTGAGCGCGCCGAACGGGTGGAAGGCGCCCGAGCCGAGACCTGCCAGTCCGGCCAGGGTCAGGATCAGCGGGAAGGACGGCGCGATGCCGATCCCGGCGAACGTCACGGCCGTCCAGCACAGCGCAAAACCGATGAGGCGCGTGCCGAACCGGTCGGCCAGGTACCCGAAGAGCGGTTGCGACACGGAGCCTACGCCGCTGTAGGCCAAGCTCACCAGGCCGACCGTCTTCAGGTCCAGGCCGAAGCGTGAGGCCAGCAAGGGGAACAAGACAGGGAGCAGGCCGGCATACAGGTCGATGGTAAAGTGGCCCAGGGCCAGGGTGATGAGGGGGCGGTTGCGCAGTATGCTCGTCGCTTCCGCGGGAACCGCCTGGGTCTCCGCCAAGGATGCGTCTCCGAATTCTTCCGCGCGAAACAGTGCCGGCACGGTCCTGTGAACTTGCACGTCGGACCCGCCAGCCGTGCAACGGTACCGGCAGTGCCCGGCGGCGTCAAGACGGTGGGGCAACGGCTCCACCTCGCGCCGGATCGTGGAACACTTAGGGACGGCCCGCCGCGAGCGGCGCGGTGCTACAGGGAGCAGACGGACGATGGAGAACAGCATGGCAGACGAAAAGCAGGCCGAGCGACTGACGGTGACACTCACCGACATCGCCTACCAGGGCCCGGCAGTGGGTCGTGTCGACGGCCGCGTGGTCTTCGCGGACTTCGGCATCCCGGGCGAGGAGGTCGTGGTCGAGATCGACAAGAGCCGGCGCCAGTACACCTCGGGCAAAGTCGTGGAGGTGCTCAAGCCCGCGCCGGAACGAGTCACGCCGCCCTGCCCGTACTTCGGCGCCTGCGGCGGCTGTCAGTGGCAGCACATCGCCTACGAGAAGCAACTCGAGTTCAAGCAGCACATCGTCCGTGAGCAACTACGGCGCATCGGCAAGTTCGATGACCCTCCGGTGTCACCGACCGTGCCATGCAGCAAGCCCTACGGGTACCGCAACAATGCCCGCTTCTCCACCTCGCGCCAGGGTGACCTCGGCTTCATCACCCGCCCAGGCACCGGGTACCGTTTCCAGCGCATCGACCGGTGCCTGATTATGGTCCCGCAGATCAACGAGGTGCTGGCCAAGCTGCAGGGGACCGGTGCCGGCCAGCACCAGGTCGTGATCCGCTACGGGGAGAACACCGGCGAGATGCTGATCCAGCCCGACCTGCGCCATCGCCAGCCGGAGGTGGAGTCGGGCCAGAAGTATTTCCACGAGGCGCTGCTGGGGAAGCGTTTCCGCATCTCGGGCCCGTCCTTCTTTCAGACCAACACCGAGCAGGCCGAGCGGCTGGTGGAGCTGGTCCGGGAGCGGCTGGCATTGACCGGCAGCGAGGTCGTGGTCGACGCCTACGCCGGGGTCGGCACGTTCGCGATCCTGCTGGCCCCGGAGGCACGCCGGGTGATCGCCATCGAGGAGTCGCCCTCGGCCGTGGCAGACGCACAGCCCAACCTGGAAGGCATCTCGAACGTCGAGTACGTGACCGGCAAGGTCGAGCGGGTGCTGCCGCGGCTGGAGGTACAGGCGGACGCGATCATCCTCGACCCGCCGAGGGCGGGCTGTCATCCGCGGGCGTTGGAAGCGGTGCTGGAGCTGCACCCGCAAAAGCTGGTCTACGTCTCGTGCGATCCCTCGACGCTCGCCCGCGACCTGCGCATCCTGGTGGACGGTGGCTATCGCCTGTTGGACGTGACGCCGGTGGATATGTTCCCGCAGACCTACCATATCGAGTGCGTCGCGGCGCTGGAGCGAGCATGAGCACGCCGCCCCTGATCCTGGCTTCGGCGTCGCCCCGGCGCCGTGAACTGCTGGGGCGTTTGGGGGTGCCGTTCGAAGTCGCCCCGGCCGACGTGGATGAGAACGTGGGCAAGCCGGGAATGCGCCCTGAGCGCGTGGCCCGCGCGCTGGCCCGGCGGAAGGCCCTGGCAGTGGCAGCGCAGCGGCCGGGCGCGGCCGTGCTGGCGGCCGACACGGTCGTGGCTCTGCGCGGACGCTTGCTCGGGAAGCCCGCCGACGCCGCGGAAGCCTGGGCCATGCTCCGCACGCTCCGGGGGCGGCAGCATCGGGTCGTCACCGGCGTGGCGCTCGCGACAGGGGGACGTGTTCGGGTCCGACACGTGGTGACGACGGTCCACATGCGCTCCTACAGCGACGACGAGATCGCCGCCTCGATCGCGGCCGGCACCCCGTTCGACAAGGCCGGAGCGTATGCCATCCAGGATCCTGTCTTCCGGCCAGTCGCGTGCCACGACGGCTGCTACTGCAACGTCGTCGGGCTGCCGCTGGCACCGGTGATCGAGCTGCTGGCCGGGGTCGGCATCCAGGTGCCGCGCGCTGACCCGGGAGACCTCCTGCCGGCATGCACGCGCTGCCCGCTCTTCCCATGCGCGCCGCTGGACACGGGCGCGAGCCGGTGACCCGCGTCCGGTACCAGCCTGGTGGGGGCATCGCCGGCCAGGCAAGGCCTTAGGCGCGGCGACGCCCCATGGTTGGGGGGTTGTGCTACGTGGGTTCGGTGTGGGGATGCTCTTCGATGGTCCCGCGCCAGCCACCGGTCTCGCGGCCGCGCCGCTCGATGAAGTCCTTGAAGCGCTCCAGATCGCCCTGGACCCGGCGCTCCATGAAGCCGAGCGCGTCCCCGATGCGCTCCTTGAGCCCCTCCGGCTCGTAGCCGAGCTGCAGCGTCACCCGGGTCGTGTCCTCGTCGATGTAGTGGAACGTCACGACTCCGGCGTTCTCGTCGCCCGCGACGCTGTGCCAGGCGATACGCTGATCGGGGACCTGCTCAACGATCCGCGCTTGCCACTCCTGCTCGGTGCCCCCGACCTCGGCGCGCCAGTGCAGGTGCTGGTCGTCGATCTGCCGCACCTCTTTGACGCCCTCCATGAACTGGGGGAACTCCTCGAACTGGGTCCACTGGTTGTACGCGGTGCTGAGCGGGACGTTGACTTCGATGGACTTCGTAACGGTCGCCATGGTCACCTCCCTCGGTAGGTCGAACCGTGTTGTCCGGGTGACGCAAGGCCCAGGCCACCGGCCACTGTTTACGTCAGCCGCAAGCCTTCCTATACTGACGCGGAGCGCAGGTCATCACCGTGCGAGTACGCGCCGGGTCATCGCGCCCCGACTGCTGCGGCGTCGCGTCGCGCCCGGAGGTGGATGGCCACGACCACCAAGGGGGGACGGCGTGCGAGCAGACCTCCAGACACCTGTAACCAGCCGCGAGAATCGCCCCCTGCGGCAGAACGCCGGGTTCGGCATCGCATACGGGGCGCTGCTGGTGCTGGGACACACTCTGATCCACCCGGTCATCGTCCTGGCCCTCTACGTCAGCCTGATCAGCGACTCCTACCTGCTGGTCGGGCTCGTACCCGCGCTGGCGACCGGAGTGGCGGTCCTCCCGCTCCTCTTCGGTGCCGGGTCCAGACCGGGGCGGGCAGGCGGGCGTGCGACGGGTGTCTGGGCCGGCATCATCCGCGCGGCCGCGATCGGGCTCCTCGGAGCAGCCGGTTTCGCGCTCGGGGATGGAAAACCGCAGGCGCTGCTCCTCACCTTCTTCATCACCTACGCGGTTTACAACCTGGCATCCGGGTTCGCCAACACGCCGATGGTCGACATCACGGCACATTTCATATCGGCCGACCGTCTGAGCCGCGTGCTCGGTCAGCGCACCGTCTGGGGCGCCGTCATGGGTGTTGTGGTCGGGTACACCATCGCGCGGCTCCTCGGGGACGGCGAGGACGCCCCGGCGACCATGGCGATCCTCTTCCTGCTGGCTTTCGTCGCGCTCAGCCTGGCGGCCTACGTCGCCGCCATGGTGCGGGAGCCCCATCGCGGCGACGGTCACGTCACCAGCCTGGGCCACCCGCTCAGCGAGGCGCCGCACCTGCTCGACAACGACTACTTCCGCCGCTTCCTCGCCTTTCGGGCGTTCCTGTCGCTTTCCGCGATCGCCGACCCGTTCTACGTTGTGTTCGCCTACCGGCAGTTGGGGGTTCCGATCGACCTGATCGGCCTCTACGTCGCGGCCCTGACAGTCGGACGCTTCGCGGCGAACCTGATCTGGGAACCGCTGGCGGCGCGTCGGGGCAACCGGCTGGTACTCCAGATGTCGGCGCTGCTGCGCATGACGATCCCGCTGCTGGTGCTGGCACTCCCGCCGCTGCTGCGTTGGTCGGTCATCGCCGACCGGGGGCTGATGGACGGGCGTACCCTTGCCTACGCCTTCACACTCGTCTTCGTGGTGTACGGGGTCTCGCTGAGCGGGCAGGCGCTGGCGAACATGGCCTACCTGCTGGACATCGCGCCGGAGGCGGAGCGGCCGGCGTACAGCGCATTACTCAACGCCGTGTTGGCCGTGGTCGCCTTCGTCCCGCTGGTCGGAGGGCTGCTCCTCGAACGCTTCGGCTTCCAGTTCCTTTTTCTGGTCGCCTTCCTCATCGGGTTTGCGGCCGTGCTCTCCAGTGGCGCGCTGCACGAGCCGCGCTTCCTTCGTCCCACACCCCTGCTCAGCCGCTATGACCTGCTGACGCGTTCCCGGCGCGCGCGGGGGTAGGGGCACCGGGAAACCATCGTCAGATTGACGGCTCGCGGTCGGCCAACGCCACCATGGCCGCCACGCATCCGGCCACCAGCGCCGCCGGGAGCGCCTGCGTCACGGCCGAGCCGACCGCCGCGCCGAGTCCCAGGGCCAGCCCGATCGCCAGCATCATCACGCCGCACGCCACGCCGCCCGCGATCCCCACTGCCTGACTCGTCCGCATCGCTGCCTCCTCGAACGCCTGTGCCGAACATGCGTGCCGAACATATGTACGTACACAGAATAGAACGGGCGTTCGTGTCTGTCAAGGGGGTACGGCGTATGCGATCTATCGTGTCCGGGGCTCGCACAAATATCCCACCATCGGTGTCCCGTGCCGGCGGCGAACTTGATAGAATGGGCCGCAGCACGATCCGTGGGGGAGGGCATGCATCCACTCGATCGCTTGCGCGAGACGCGCCTACTGCCCGTTGTGGTCGGATTGGTGCTCCTCGCGCTGGGCTTGTTCCTACTCCGTGTCGCGCACATCCTCCCGCCGTTCATGTGGGCGGCGGTCACTGCCTATTTGCTCCACCCCGTCGTGAATCGCGTGCAGCAGGCATTGCGCCTTCCGCGCGCCGTGGCCATCGTCGTGGTCTTCGTGCTGATCAGCGGGATCCTGGGGGTGGTTGGCGTGCGGGTCGTCCCGACGCTCTACGAGCAGGTTCGCTCCCTGATCGCGTCACTCCCCAGCCTGATCGACACCGCCCGGCAGGAACTGGTCCGCAACGAACGGATCTCAATCGGCGGCCTGACGATCGACACCGCCGCGATCAACGCGCAGATTGACGAGCTGACGAAGGAAGTCGCGGCCCGCTTCAGCCGCGAGGCGCCTTCCCTCGTCCTGCAAACGGTCGGCTTCCTGATTCACCTACTCGTCTACCTGCTCGCCACCTACTACTTCCTGCTCCAGGGCAGCCGGCTGGTGCAGCGTATGTCCAGCCTGCTCCCGCCACGGCACCATCAGACCTTCGAGCGGGTTAGCGGCCAGGTCAACGCCACCTTCGGGGCTTACATCCGGGCGCAGGTGATCCTCTTTGCGATCATGTCGGTCATGACCTTCATCGCGCTGAGCGTCCTCAAGATGCAGTACGCCTTGGCGCTCGCCATTGCCACCGGTGCGCTCGAATTGATCCCCATCATCGGCCCCTGGACCGCGGGCGCGATCGCGGTGACGGTGGCCCTCTCGCAGGGCAGCACCCCCTTCGGCTGGACGCCGATGCAGCTCGCCGCCGTGGTGGGCCTCACCTATCTGGTCCTCCGGATGCTGGAGGACCACTTCGTCATCCCGCAGCTCGTCGGGCGGATCGTTCGCCTCCACCCGCTGATGGTGATCTTCGGGGTACTGGCCGGGGCGTCGATCGGCGGTGCGCTCGGTCTCGTGCTCGCCGTGCCGCTCCTGGCGGCGACGAAGTTGATCGTGCTGGCGGTGCTGGAGGAGTTGCGGCACCCGCCGGCGCGCCACGTGGTCGCGCTGCGCGAGCCGGGTGATCTCCACAGCTTCACCCAGAACCTGGGACGCTACGACCGCCAGCATGTGGTCTTGCTCATCGCGAGTGACGCGCTCACGATGGAGGATCTGTCGGAGATGCAGTGGCTCGCGGCCGAGGCGCTGCGCCGCGACATCCTGCTCCAGGTCGTCACGCCCGATCAAGTCGCGGCGAGCATTGCCACCGCGGCCGGGATCGAGGTCGTCACCAGCGCACGGCTGCAGGAGGAAGCAGGAACATCAGCCCCCGAGCCCAGCCCCCCGGTGCAGACCAAACAGATGCTCGCGAGCGAAGAGCGGGTCTAACCCGCGGCGCGTTCGTCAGGCCGCGCCCGCCAGGGCGTCCATCACGTTCCACTTGGCCGGATCGCCGCGGTACTCGGTACGCTGCGCCAGGGAACTGTCAACCAGCGCCTTCACGTCGAGCGGTTCCTCGGCAGCCTCGGCTTCCTCAATGGTGGCGTGCGTCGTCGGGTGGCGCGGCACGAAGACGGTGCAGCAGTCGTCGTCGGGCACCCGCGAGATCGGCTCGGTCCCGATGCGCTTGGCCTCGACCAGGATCTCTTCCTTGTCGAATCCGATCAGCGGCCGGAGGATCGGGAGCGTGACTGCGGCGCTGATGGCCCGCAGGTTGTCCAGCGTCTGGGAACTGACCTGCCCCAGGCTCTCGCCGGTAACGATGGCCTTGGCACCCTCCCGCTCGGCGATGGTCTCCGCGATCCGCATCATCAGCCGCCGGTAGAGGACGACCCGGATCTCCGGGTCGGTGGCGATCGCGATCTGCTGCTGCGCCTGCCCGATGGGCACGATCACCAGGCGCGTGCCGGGCTGGTGGCGTCCCAGGTGCTGCGCCAGCTCGACCACTTTCTCAATCGACGTGGAGCGGACGAACGGGTAGGCGTGGCAGTGGACCAGCGTCACCTCGCAGCCGCGCTTCATCATCCGGTACGCGGCGACGGGCGAGTCGAACCCGCCGGACATCAACACCACGACGCGTCCGCTGGCGCCCACGGGGAGCCCACCCGCCCCCGGGATCGTCTCGCTGCTGACGTAGGCGGCATCGTGCAGCACCTCGACGCGGTAGGTACGATCCGGCCGGCGCAGGTCGACCGGGGCACCGGTCCGCCCTTGAATGTAGGCGCCGAGATCGCGCTCGATCTCGGGAGAGATCAGCGGGTAGTCCTTATTGGAGCGCTTGGCCCGCACCCGGAACGTGCCCGGCGGGGGGCCTTCCGCGTCCAGCAGCGCCCCGACCGCCTCGCGGATCTCCTCGATCGGGAGGCCCGCTTCCACCGTCAACGAGAAGTTGGCAACCCCGAACACCTGCGATAATCTTTCGCGGACATGGGACCATTCGGCTACGTCGTTCAACGTGATGAGGGCACGGCCGCTGCGGAGTTTCAGATCCTGGTACGGCACGCCCCGCAGCGCGTGCGTGAGGTTTCGACGCAACACGCGCATGAACCAGGGACGGTTGCGTCCCTTGAGGGCGACTTCATGGACTCGTACGACCACGACCGGCCGGATTTCAGGCACATTTTCCTCCTGAAGTCACTCCGCGCGACGTCGATCCGGACCGCTCCGCGGGGCGGAGGCGAGCCGCACCGAGCAGGGTCCCGTCCTGCCGACTATTCTACCAATCGGCCACTACACAGTCGGAAGCGAACGACCCGGCCGTCGTCCTGAACCCGTTCGCACGAGACCGGAACGGCACCTGGAAGGGGAAGGGCATGTCTCGGATTCTCGTCGTCGAGGACGAGCCGAATCTCGCGCAGGCACTGGGGGAGTACCTGAGCGAACTCGGCTACGTTGTCGAGATCGTTCCGGACGGCGAGCAGGCAGTCAGGCGCGCCACCGCCGCGCCTCCGGATCTGATCGTCATGGACCTGATGATGCCGCACCTCAACGGCGGTGAGGCTGCCCGCTTGCTGCGCCAGCACGCCCAGACGGCGTCGATCCCCATCATCGCCATCTCCGCCCTGGGCGATGCCGACGAACTCGCCTCGGTGCTGCCGATCGACGCGCTGCTCCACAAGCCGTTCGACCTGGACGAGCTGGGCGACGCCGTCACCACCCGTGTGCCTCCCCGCTTCGAAACCCCAGCCACCGCGCAACCCGGCGACGCCTAAACACCCTGCCCAACGAGCGCGGGCAGGCCGCCCCGCCCGGGCAGCGACCGTCCCGGCCGGGACTGATCGCTGCCGGAGTCGTCGGTCGCCGCACCGGGCGAGGATCGCCGGGGGCAGCGCACACGCCTGGACCATCCGGTGTGCACGGCGGCTGCCCGGCGCGCACACCTCAGGTGCGGATCCGCTCCCCCACGAGGCGGATGACCTCATCCTTTTCCGGGAATCGTCCGGATTGATGCTTGGAGAAGACCAGTTCGCCGTCGACGGTTATGTCGAATATCCCGCCGCTGCTTGGTTTGAGGGTGACCTCACTGAGGTGGGACTGGTAATGCGTCAGAATCGCTTCCACCGCACCGGTGGCTTTCGGGCGGTAGCCTCAACTCTGGCAGTACTCGATCACGACCCGATGGGGCATCGATGCCTCCTTCTCCTACCGACCACGGAACCCCAATTAGCCACCCCCCAACCGACGGGAGGCGCACCGCCTAATGTACCGTGGATCGGCCGCAGCCGGAAGCGCCGCGCGCCCCGCTCATGCTGGTGAATTTCGTCACGGGTGCTACCGATTCGCCACCAACATTGGGTATTCTTAGGCGCCGTGGCAACGAATCGCCAGGCAGCGTCGATCGAAGGAGCGGGTGCGGGAGCGATCAGTATGCGGGTGATGAAGTTTGGAGGGACGTCCGTCGGCAGCGGGGATGCGATCCGCCAGGTCGTCTCGATTCTCAGTGCGGCCCACAAGCCAGACGACCCCGTGATCGCGGTGGTTTCCGCGATGAGCGGCATTACCAACCTGCTGCTGGAGGCCGCGAATGACGCGGCGCAGGGCCGCCTGATCGAGACCTCCGACGTCCGCCATCGCCTGCTGGATCGGCACCTGGTGGCCGCGGCCGAGTTGATCCGCGACGCCGGGCTGCGGCAGGAAATCGCTACGTCGATGGCCGCGCTGACCGATCAGTGCCTGCGCCTGATCGAGTCGGTCCAGGTCCTGGGCGATCTCTCCCCACGGGTGACCGACTGGATCAGCTCCTTCGGCGAACGCATGAGCAGCCGGCTGGTGGCCGGCGTTCTCCGCGACCAGGGTACCCCAGCCGAAGCGGTCGATGCCGACCAGGTGATCATCACCGACGGCGTCTTCGGCGGCGCGTCCCCACTCTTCGACCAGACGCGCGAGGCGGCGGCCGCGCGCCTGCGGCCGCTGCTGGAGCAGGGTGTCCTCCCGGTCGTGACCGGTTTCTTCGGCGCCGACGTCAACGGGGTCACGACGACGCTCGGCCGTGGCGGCTCGGACTTCTCCGCGGCCATCATCGGCAGTGCGCTCGACGCCGATGAGATCATCATCTGGACCGATGTCAACGGCGTGATGACCGCCAACCCCAAGCTGGTCCCGGAGGCGCGCACGATCCCGGCCGTGACGTTCGCCGAGGCGACCGAGATGGCCTACTTCGGCGCGAACGTGATCCACCCGCGCACGATGCAACTCCCGGCCGAGCGCGGTATCCCGATCTGGATCCGGAACACCTTCGAACCCGAGCACCCCGGGACCCGCATCGGCCCGGAACCGGTTGAGAACGGCGTCGTCAAGGCGATCACCGCGATCCCGGGACTGTCCGCGATCACGGTCGAGGGCGCCGGGCTGCTAACCGTGGCCGGGGTGACGGCGCGGGTCTTCACCGCCGTGGCCGGTGCAGGCGTGAACGTCTTCATGATCTCCCAGGCGTCCTCGCAGAACAGCCTGAGCTTCGTCGTCCGCAGCGCCGACGCCGCGACGGCACTTCGCGTCCTCGAAGCGGAGTTCGAGCTGGACCTGCTGCGGGCGCGGCTCCTGCGCGTGTGGGAGGATCCGGACATCGCCATCGTGGCCGTGGTCGGCGCCGGGATGCGTGGTACGCCCGGCGTGGCGGGCCGGGTCTTCCAGACCCTCGGTGCCGAGGGGATCAACATCGTCGCCATTGCCCAGGGCTCGTCGGAGCTGAACATCTCCTGCGCTATCGCGGCTTCGGAGGTCGCACGCGCCGTCCCGGCGCTCCACCGCGCCTTCGGCCTCGGCGAGCAGCCTTCGTAGACCGTCCGGCCGCGGACGGCGGCGCGGGCGCGCCTGGCAACAGCAGAGGCGGGTGTCCGCCCCGCCTCACCTGCCCGACTCGTGTACGTGCTGCTGGGTGGATTGGCCCGATGCGCTAGCCTCGCCGGCCGGCTCCGAGCCCGACGTCGGCGTCGCGCGGACGGCGGCGGTGGGCACGCGGCCAGCGCACGGCCGGCGGCGTCATGCGGCGCACCACGCCGCGAGCCCGGCCCCGGTAGATCGGGGGCCAGAATGGGCGGGACGTCACCGGCGCCCCCACCGTGTCCACTGCGGCGCTGGCTCCCCCTCCCCGCGTCGGGCGCACCGTCGCTCCCCAGTCCCGCGGGGGCGGCACGTGCTCAACGACCGGGAGCTCTGCCGTCCCCGTCCCGACGGTGGGATCCACATTCCACTCCCGCCGCCGGCGGCGGATGGCGCGGAGGCTCGTGAGACTCCAGATGATCAGCGCGATCGGCAGGATGATGAACGCACCGATAAACAGCAGATCGCCGGGAGTCATCTCGTCTCCCTTCGCATGTCATCCTTCGAGCCCTGCCCTGCGCCGGGCTCGGCGGTGACCCGCCGGTGCGGCTGATAGTACCAAACATGCCTGGCGTGGCGCCGGTCTCCTCTGGAGTAGACTTCGAGGCAGCAGCGCACGCTGCGCGATTCCGCGCCGGGAGGAAGCCATGATCGGCTGGGCCATCTTCGTCATCGCGATCGCCGCCGCCCTCGGGCTGGGGGTGGAGCGGTTGATGGCGCGCCTCGGCGTCCGGCGGGCGGATCCCGGCTCCGCCCCACGCGGCATCCGGGAGGTTCTGGACCGGCTGCGCGCGTCCAGGCAGTGAGCGGCCCGCCGGCTCCCGGTTCAGGTCAACCCTGTCCGAAAGAACAGTGGCAAGACTCGCCGGTGGTCCGATGCGCCACGCGAACATTCCCGGTATCGTGGAATGCGTTGATTATTCCGTTGTGGGGTGACCGACCCCGGACGACAATGCCTGCGTTAGTAGTCAAGGGCATCGCGCGCCGGGACCGGCCGAGGCATGTGAGTAAGGAGGGCTGCCCGGATGCAGAACGTCGCGACGCCTTTGTCCAACGGCGTTGCCGTGGGCGCGGCTCGGACCGCCGTGATCGAGGCGCGGGGACTGGTCAAGCGCTACGGCGACTTCACCGCCGTCAACGGCGTCGACCTGACCGTGTACGAGGGCGAAATCTTCGGCATTCTTGGTCCGAACGGCGCCGGGAAGACCACCACCCTGGAGATGATCGAAGGGCTGCGCGAGCCCGACGGGGGGACGATCCAGGTGGCCGGCATCGACGCGGCGCGCGACCCGACCGCCGTCAAGCGGGCGATCGGTGTCCAGCTTCAGTCGACCGCGCTGTTCGACCATCTGACGGTGCGCGAGTTGATCGCCCTCTTCGCCGCGCTCTACGGCGCCGATACCTCAAAGGCAAAGGTCGATCGACTGATCGAACTGGTCAGCCTCCAGGAAAAGGCCAACGCCTACGCTAACGCCCTGTCGGGCGGGCAGCAGCAGCGGCTGTCGATCGCCCTCGCCATGGTGAACGACCCGCAGATCATCTTCCTCGATGAGCCGACGACCGGGCTCGACCCGGCAGCGCGGCGAAACCTGTGGGACGTCATTCGCACCGTGCGCGCCGGCGGCACGACCGTCGTGCTGACGACTCACTATATGGAGGAGGCCGAGGTCCTGTGCGACCGCGTCGCGGTCATGGACCAGGGCCGCATCATCGCCTGTGACACCCCGCGGCGCCTGATCGACCAGCTCAATCAGGCCGCGACGATCCGCGCGCGGATCGACAACGGCGCGGTGCCCGTCGAGACCTTCAAGTCCCTGCCCGGCGTCACGCACGTCGCCGCCGAGGATGGGTACGTCGAACTGCATAGCGAGGACATGCAGGTCACCATGAGTGCTCTCTTGGCGGCCGCCCGCGACGCCGGGTTGCGGCTCGACAACCTGAGCACGTCGAGCGCGACACTTGAAGACGTGTTCCTCGCACTTACCGGACGGAGTCTGCGCGAATGAAGGCCCTGCGCTACATGATCATTGCCAACCTGAAGATGACGGTGCGCAACCGCGCCGCGCTCTTCTGGTTGCTGGCCTTCCCCGTCATCTTTATCGTGCTCTTCGGTTACCTCATCGGGAGCGGCGACTTCAACGTGACCGTGGGCGTCGCCGGGGACGACATCAACCCCATGGTGGCCCAGGTCGTCGACCAGATGCGCGGCGTGGACGGCTTCACGGTGAACACTGGCTCGGAAGCCGACGAGATGGCCGCCCTGGACGAAGGCGACCGAGACCTCGTCGTCGTGTTTAGCCCGGGCGCGAACCCGGAGCAGGTGGCGGCGACGATCTATTACAACCAGAGCAACCCGCAGGAGTCGCAGATCGCCGTGGCCGCCATCCGCCAGTTCTTCAGCGAGGCGAACCAGGCGATGACCAATGCGCCGGAGCCGATCGTCGCCACCGTCCAGGGTGTGGACACCAAGGACATTCGCTACATCGACTTCCTGGTGCCGGGCATCCTCGCGATGTCGATCATGACCAGCGGGCTCATGGGGCTGTCATCCACCTTCGTGACCTATCGTGAGCGGGGCATCCTGCGCCGGATCAAGGCGACCCCGTTCTCGCTGTTGTCGTTCATCGGGGCGCGGATCTTCACCCAGGTGCTTATCGCCGTCGCGCAGGCCGTGATCGTCTTGACGATCGCCGTGCTGCTCTTCGACGTGAAGATCTCCGGCGACCTCATCTCGCTGCTCGTGATGATCGCGCTCGGTTCGCTGGCGTTCCTGGCCATCGGCTTCTTCGTCAGCGGGATCGCGCGCAATCAGGAGGTCGCGGACAGCGTGGCGAACGCGATTTCCTTCCCGATGATGTTCCTGGGCGGCGTGTTCTTCCCGATGGACCTGGCGCCCGCCTGGATGCAGCCGATCACGAAGATCATCCCGCTGACCTACTTCGCCAACGGCCTGCGCGACATCATGATCCAGGGCGATACGCTCGTCAGCGTCTGGACCAGCGTCCTGGTCATGCTCGTGACCGCGGCCATCGGCGTCGCCCTTTCGGTCCGCTTCTTCCGTTGGGAAGCGCAGTCGGTCTAGGGCGCGATTCGTCGGCGCAGGCCGTGTGCCGGCCCGACAGTGCTCGGTAACCACAGCCGCGCGGGGATTGACCCCGCGCGGCTGTGTTGTGTCTCGAAACACGTCCCGCAACGGCCGCCGCCTGAGTCGGCGCGCCGTCGCTACTGGGATCCCTCGCCGGAGGCGACCTGCGCCGCCCCGGCCGCCCCATCGGGTGCGGCGAAGGCGCGAACCTCGTCTGCGTAGCGGCGCAGGCGATCCTCCACAAGCCGGTGGACGGTCCCCTCGGGGTACTGACCGTCCGGACCGCGCTCGCCCGCCGGAACTCCGGTCAGGATCTCGATCCCCTCATCGACGGTGTGCACCGCCCACACGTGGAAGCGGCCCGCGCGCACAGCTTCGACCACCTCGTCGTCGAGCATGAGGTTCTTCACGTTTGCCGCGGGGATGATGACCCCCTGACGCCCGGTCAGCCCCTTCGCCTTGCAGACGGCGTAGAACCCTTCGATCTTCTGGTTGACCCCGCCGACCGCCTGCACCTCGCCGAACTGGTTCACTGAGCCGGTGACCGCGATCCCCTGCTCGAGGGGCAGGCCCGAGAGGGCCGACAGGAGCGCGTAGAGCTCCGTCGAGGAGGCGGAGTCGCCGTCGACGCCCTCGTACGACTGCTCGAAGGTGAGCGTCGCCGTGATCGCCAATGGCACGTGCTGGCCGTAGTGGCCGCGCAGGTAGCCGGAGAGGATCATGACACCCTTGGAGTGGATCGGCCCGGAGAGCTCAATCTCCCGCTCGATGCTCACGATGCTGCCGCGACCGGCGGATACGCGCGCGGTCACGCGGGAGGGCTTGCCGAAGGCGTAGTCGCCGAAGCTGAGGACCGCCAGGCCGTTGACCCTGGCCACGGCCTGTCCATCGACGTCGATCATGATCGTGCCGTCGGTGAGCAGCTCGCGGATGCGCTCCTCGACGAGGTTCGACCGATAGCGCCGTTTGCGGATCGCCTGAACGACGTCGTCGGCCTGGACGAATTCGTGCCCCGCCTTTTCCGCCCAGTAGCTCGCCTCTGACACGATATTCGCGATGTCGAGCAGACGGGCCGAGAGCTTACCCTGATGCTCCCGCTGGCGGGCGCCGTACTCGACCACGCGCGCCACCGCGCCCCGGTCGAAGTGGCGCAGCCCCCACTCGCGCACGCGCCGGCTGATGAACGCGGCGTAGTTCTGCACGTGGTCGTCGACCCAGTCCATGTCCGGGCTGAAGTCGGCGCGGACTTTGAACAGCTCCTGGAAGTCCTCGTCGACCTGGTAGAGGACGTGATAGACCTCGAGCGGCCCGATGAGAACCACCTTGACCGACAGCGGGATCGGCTCGGGCCGGAGGCGCGCCATCGGCACGGCGCTGTACTGCTCGCCCAGGTTCTCGATCTGGATCGACCGGGTCACGAGGGCGCGCTTCAGCGCATCCCAGGCGAAGGGCTCGCGCAACACCTCCACCACGTGGAGGACGAGAAAGCCGCCGTTCGCCCGGTGGAGCGCGCCGGGTCGGATCTGGCGGAAGTCGGTCACCATCGCGCCGAAGGTAGCCCGGTAGTCGATCCGCCCGATCAGGTTGTAATAGGAGGGGTTGCGTTCGATGACGACCGGCGCCCCCTCCAGGTCGCTGTTGTCGATCAGGACGTTGACCCGGTACCGGTTCAGGTCCGGCTGCGCCTGAGCCGGCTGGGGGATTGGCAATGGCACTGCCGGCTGCGGCGACTGCCGGAACATGTCGAGGTGTTCCGGCAAGTCGTTGCGCACGTTCTCCAGGTAGGTGACGACCTCGGGACAATCCTGGTAGCGATCCCGCATGTCGTCCAGCATCGGACCAACCACGAAGCTGACGACATCCCGGTCGAGCTTCCGAACCCGCTCAGCGGCTTCTTTCTCCAACTGCCGCACTTGCCGCAGCGCGCGGGAGACGTGCTCCTGAATCTCGGCGTCACGGTTGCGGATCTCCTGCTGCACCTCGGCGGGCAGGCGTTCGAACTCTTCGGAAGACAGCGGACGGCCCTGCACGACCGGAATACTCAGGATCCCGGTCGGGGTTGCCTCCAGCACGAAGCCACGGTTCGCGGCGAATTCGTTCATCTGGCGGAAGAGCTCCTCGCGCTGCTGGCCCAGTTCGGCCAGCGCGTCCCGCCGTCGCCGCTCATAGTCTTCACTCTCGAACGCGCGGGGGATCTCCTGCCGGGCCGTTGCGAGGAACTCGTCCATTTCGCGCGCGAACTGGACCCCGCGACCGGCCGGCAAGGGGATCGCGTTCGGGCGGTCAGCCTCGTCGAAGTTGTGGACGTAGACCCAGTCGGGCGGGGTGGGTCGCGTCCGGGCGTAGCGTCCCAGGTAATCCCGCACGGTCGTTTCACGCCCGGAGCCGGGCACGCCGGCCACGTACAGGTTGTACCCGTGGTTCTGCACATCGAGACCGAACTCGATGGCATCCAGCGCCCGCGGCTGCCCGATGGTTCCATTCAGCGGCTCGACCTCGGCGGTCGTCATGAACGGCAGGCTCGCCGGGTCAAGCCTGCGGCGCAGGCGTTCGGGAGCGACCGCCAGGCGTTCCCTGATGCTCTCCATCCTGACCCCTTCCGATGACGCGGTTGCGTCGTCCAGCTCGTGCGACGGCATTTTCCCATGTCAGCTATACACCAGGCGCCGAGTCCGCGCACGCCTGGAACACGTACGAACGTCACGCATCCGGTGTTTCCCGCTGGCTCTCGGCATCTCCGCACGGCGCGCCCTTGACGTGCCGGCGGGAATCGAGGACAACACTGGCCGGCGATCAGCATAAAGGCACCACGCGATCCATGAGAGGGAGGATGCGCAATGCCCGACGGTTACAGTGGACCGCTCGACCCTGCACTGCTTCAGGCGTTGGAGTGGCGACTCGTCGGACCGTACCGCGGCGGCCGGGTGGTGGCGGTCGCGGGTGACCCGCGCGACTTGGGCACCTTCTACTTCGGCTCCACCGGCGGCGGGGTCTGGAAGACGACCGACGGCGGGATGATCTGGGAGAACGTCTCCGACGGATACTTCCGCCGCGCCTCGGTCGGCGCCATCGCCGTCAGCGAGGCCGACCCGAACGTGATCTACGTCGGGATGGGTGAGGCCACCATCCGCGGCAACGTCTCGCACGGCGACGGCGTCTACCGCTCCACCGACGCCGGCCGAACCTGGCAACACCTCGGGCTGGCAGCGACCCGCAACATCGGCAAGGTGCGCATTCACCCTCACGACCCAGACACCGTCTTCGTCGCGGCGCTCGGCCATGCCCATGGGCCGAACCGTGAGCGCGGCGTCTTCCGCTCCCGCGACGGCGGCCGGACCTGGGAGCACGTGCTCTTCCGTTCGGAGAACGCGGGCGCCATCGACATCTCGATCGACCCGACCAACCCCCGCATCCTCTACGCCGCCTTCTGGGAAGCGATCCGCCGGCCGCACGAGCTGGTGAGCGGTGGACCCGGGAGCGGGCTGTTCCGCTCGACCGACGGCGGCGACACCTGGGAGGAGATCACCCGCAACCCCGGGTTGCCCCAGGGGCTGCTCGGCAAGATCGGCGTGGTCGCCTCGCCCGCGAAGCCGGGCCGGGTCTGGGCCATCATCGAGGCCGAGGACGGGGCGGTTTTCCGCTCCGACGACTACGGCGACACCTGGGTGCGCCTCAGTGAGGACGGCAACCTGCGCCAGCGGCCCTGGTACTACATGCACATCTACGCCGATCCCAAGGATCCGGACACGGTCTGGGTCCTCAACCTGGCTACCTGGAAGTCGATCGACGGCGGCAAGACCTTCTTCCAGGTGGCCGTGCCGCACGGGGACAACCACGACCTGTGGATCGACCCCAACAACCCGCAGCGGATGATCAACGGCAACGACGGCGGCGCCTGCGTCACGTTCAACGGCGGCATGACCTGGTCCACCCTCTACAACCAGCCAACGGCCGAGCTCTACCACGTCACGGTCGATACGCAGGTGCCGTACCGCATCTATGCCGCCCAGCAGGACAACACTACCATCAGCCTGCCCTCGCGCTCGGTGACGGCCGGGATCACGCGCGCCGACTACGAGGAAGTGGGCGGCGGGGAGTCTGGCTACATCGCCGTGCGCCCGGACGACCCCAACATCGTTTTCGCCGGCAGCTATGGCGGCTTCCTCACCCGCTACGACCGGCGCACCGGCCAGCGGCGCAACATCGCCGTGTGGCCCGAGGCGTCCCTGGGTTGGGGTGCGAAAGACCTCAAGTACCGGTTCCAGTGGACCTACCCGATCATTATCTCCCCGCACGACCCGAACGTGCTCTACGTCACCTCGAACGTCGTGCACCGCAGCACCGACGAAGGGGAGTCCTGGGAGGTCATCAGCCCGGATCTCACCCGCGACGACAAGGCGAAGCAGGAGCCATCCGGCGGCCCGATCACCAAGGATGTGACCGGCGCCGAGTACTACAACACCATCTTCGCCTTCGCTGAGTCGCCGCTGCAGAAAGGTCTCCTCTGGGCCGGCTCGGATGATGGGCTGATCCACGTCTCGCGGGACGGCGGGCAGACCTGGCACAACGTCACCCCGCCCGACCTGCCGGAGTGGGCACTGATCTCGATCATCGAGCCCTCGCCTCACGATCCGGCCGTGGCCTACGTCGCCGCGACGCGGTACAAGCTCGACGACTTCACGCCGTACCTCTACAAGACCACCGACTACGGGGCGACCTGGACCCGGATCACGGGCGGCATTCCCGAGGACGACTTCACCCGGGTCATTCGGGAGGATCCGAACCGGCGGGGCCTGCTCTACTGCGGCACCGAGACGGGCATCTACGTTTCGATCGACGACGGGATCCACTGGCAGCCGTTCCGCCAGAACCTGCCGGTGGTGCCGATCCACGACCTGGTCATCACCGGCACGAGCCTGGTCGTCGCCACGCACGGCCGGTCGATCTGGGTGCTGGACGATGTCAGCCCCCTCTATCACCTGCCCGCGACACTGGACGAGCCGGCGGCGCTGGTGCCACCGCAAACCACCATCCGGTTCTGGACCAACCGCGGCTTCGGCCACCGCGAGGCGGTCGGGAACAACTACTGGATGACCGGCGCGACGATGGTGACTTTCCGCCCGGAGGAGACGCCGGAGGGGGTCAAGACCGAACGGCTGCTCGATGCCGGGCAGAACCCGCCCGACGGCGTGATCGTCTACTACGCGCTCAAGGAGGAGCCGGAAGGCGAGGTCACGCTCACCTTCCTCGACGCCGAGGGCAACGAGATCCGCACCTTCTCCAGCAAGGCGCCCGAGCCCGCGGGAGACGGTCAGGATGAGGCGCCGAAGGATCCGTGCGTGCCGGCGAAGGCCGGGCTGAACCGCTTCGTCTGGGACATGCGCTATCCGGCACCGACACGCGTCGAGGGCTATGCTACACCCGAGGCCAAGGTGCCCGGCCCGCTGGCGAAGCCCGGGCGGTATCAGGTCCGCCTCACCGTGGGCGACCGCACCTGGACGGAGTCGTTCGAGATCGTGAAGGATCCGCGGGTGTCCGCCACGCAGGAGGACTTCGACGCCCAGTTCGCCCTGCTGATTCAAATTCGAGACAAGCTGTCGCAGACGCACGAGGCGGTCAACCGCATCCGCGCGATCAAGCGGCAGGTTGAGGACTGGGGGAAGCGCACTGCGGGGCTCCCGGTCCATGAGGAAGTGGAGCGCAGCGGCAAGACGGTAGCGGATCGGCTCTCCGCCATCGAGGAGGACCTGATCCAGGTCAAGGCCAAGGTGCGCGAGGACGCGCTGAACTACCCGCTGAAGCTCAACGCCAAGCTGGGCTCGCTGATGGGGGTCGTCGCCAGCGCCGACGCCCGGCCCACGCGGCAGGCGGTGGAGCTGTTCGCCGAGCTCTCGCGCCAGGTGGACGACTGCCTCGCCCGGCTCGACGAGGTGGTCCGAACCGATGTGGCCGCCTTCAACGGCGTGCTGCGGGACGCCGGGATCCCGCCGGTCGTGGCCTGAGCCCACCAGCGGCCCGCGACGATACGAGAGGGGGTGGGCACATGGCCCGCCCCCTCAC
>NZ_JADGHZ010000239.1 GCF_019683595.1 Sphaerobacter sp.
CCCCCTTGGGCACCCGCCGCCGCGGCGGGGGTTCGGCCGCGGGCCGCGGCTCGGGGCTGCCTACGGACAATTCGACGCGGGGGACGCGCGCACGGCTGGCCGCGAAGGCCGCGACAGCCGCCAGGGCGAAAGCCACCGTGCCGACCAGCAGGGCGTCGCTGTACTCGGAGAACTCCTCCGCCCCCACGTAGAACGGCAGGAGCGCCCGCCGCGCACCCGCACGCGACTCAAGCAGCGCGGTCGCGACCGCTGCCCCGAGGCTGGTGCCGACGAAGAAGAGCATGTTGAAGATACCCAGCCCCACACCGTAGATCCGCGCCGGGATCGTCCGCGTCAGGACGGTCATCAGCGGCGCGTTGACCAGCGCCTGCCCGAGGCCGAGGAACATGGTGACGGCGGAGAACGCCGGAGCCGGCCAGCCGATGGCGACCGCGCTCAGGAACAGCACGGTCACGCAGGAGATCAGCAACCCGGGGACGATCAGCACGAACGGATTCCAGCGGTCCGCCAGGCGACCGGCAGTGCCCGCCAGGGACACCACCACCAACGCCTGCGGCAGCAACGCCAGGCCCACCTGGCCGGACGGTAGGCCGTTGACATTCGTGTAAAGGAACGGCGCGACCACGATGACGCCCATGCCGCCGCTCATCGTGAGGAACCCGACGACCGTGAGCAGTAGATAGCGCCGGTTCGCCAGCAGCGCCCGGTCGATGAACGGGAACGCGACGGTCTGCTGCCGATGGATCGTGAGCACCGTCCCGATGAGCCCGACGATCGCGGCGGCGATCACCGCCCCGGACAGGCCGCCTTGCCGCTGGAGATTCGTGACCGCCAGCAGCGCTCCCGAGACGGCCGCACCCACGGCGATGCCGCCGAGCCAATCGATCCGCACCTGCTGGTGGAGGTACGAAGGTGGCAGGTAGCGTGCGGCAAGGGGGATCACCACCGTCAGCAGCGCCGCGAAGAGGAACACCATGCGCCAGGCGATGAGCTGGGTAATGATCCCGCCCAGCGTCGGACCAATTGCCGCTCCGGCGCTGACGGCCGTCGCGACGATGCCCATCGTCCGCCCGCGCCGCTCGGGCGGCACGGTGCGGGCGACCATGGCCATGCCGAGACTGGTGATGGCTCCCGCGCCCAGGCCCTGGATACAACGGGCGACCACGAGCATGGGGAACGCCACGGCCAGCCCCGCGAGCGCGGCGCCGATGACGAAGAGCACCATGCCAGCCAGGTAGATGCGACGCTCACCGAAGCGGTCACCCAGGCGGCCGTGGAACGGCATCGCGACACCGAAGGTGAGCAGGTAGATCGACACCAGCCAGCCAAGCGCGCCGGCATCGACGCCGAAGTGGGCGCCGATCGGCGGCAGCGCGACGTTGACCATGGTGCCGCTGGTCACCGTCATGAAGCTCGCCAGGCCGACGATAGCGACGACCCATCGCTCGTGCGTCCGCCCGTCTCCGGTGAGGTCGGCCTGCGGCTGGGCCACGACCTCCATCGTGCGAGGGGGATCGTTGTGTCGCACTCCGTCTCCTATGATCCGGTTCCGTGCGCAGAAATCGAACGCCAGGGAACCGCCTGGCGGGCGGACGGCGCGCCGAATGGCGCGCCGGTATCGACGAAACGAGAGAGGAACATGCCGCGAGGCGATCCTGAGCGTTCCGCTCCACTGTTGCCCGGGAGTAAGGGCGGCCTGGCGGGCACACCGACCGCGGCCCCCCGGCTCCCGATCTGCCTATTGTACAGCGGCCGTCTACAGCGCGAGACAGCGTGATGGGAATGGATGCCGATCCGAGCACACATCCGGCCGTCTATTGCGCGCAGATTCGGGTATAGTGACCTGGTTGGCAACCCCGGACCGATTCCGGGGCGGATTCTGTAAGACACGGGTGGGGAGCGAGGAGCACCGATGACCCAAGACGCACAGGTGACCGAGCAGCGGCTGAGCCGCGTACGGGAGGTCATGGAGCAGGCCGGGGTGGACCTGCTGATCATCGGCCCGTCGTCCGACTTCCGCTACTTTACCGGCCACGCGCCGCGGCTGAGCGAACGCCTGACCGCGCTCATCATCCCGCGCGAGGGCGAGGCGACCATCGCCGTGCCGCGGCTGGAAGCGCCGCTGCTGGCGCATCTCTCCGACCAGTTCGCCATGGCCATCTGGGACGAAACCGAGCGACCCACCGAGCGCATCGCAGCGATGGGACGCGAGGCCGGCGTGCGCGCGGTCGCCGTCAACGATCAGTTTTGGAGCGTGTTCCTGCTCCAGCTCGAAGAGCTGCTGCCCTCTGCCTCGTTCCAGAGTGCGGCCAAGATCATGAGCCGGATGCGGGTGGTAAAGGACCCGGCGGAGATCGCGCTGCTGCGCGAGGCGGCGCGCCGCACCGACGCCGCCTGGGAAGAGTTCTGCGCGACCGTCCGCCTGACCGGCCGGACCGAACGCGAGGTCGCGGCGGACCTGCAAGCGCTGATGGCGAAGCAGGGTTTCCCGACCCTGGCGTTCTGCGCGGTCGCATCCGGCCCCAATGCCGCCTCGCCGCACCATGAAACCTCCGACCGCGTCATCCAGCCGGGAGACCCGGTGGTGATCGACTTCGGTGGCGAATATGAGGGCTACTACTCCGACATCACTCGCACGCCGGTGGCGGGAGAGCCGCACCCGGATTTTGTGAAGATCTACGAGATCGTGAAGCAGGCGCAGCAGGCGGCCTTCGAAACCATCCGCCCGGGTGTCGCCTGCCAGGACGTGGACCGGGCCGCCCGCAAGGTCATCACCGACGCGGGCTACGGCGAGTACTTCATCCACCGCGTCGGCCACGGCCTGGGGCTCGAGATCCACGAGCCGCCGTACCTGGTCGAGGGCAACACCCAGCCGCTGGAGGCGGGCATGGTCACCTCCGACGAGCCGGGGATCTACATTCCGGGGAAGTGGGGTGTCCGGATCGAGGATGCCGTGCTCGTCACGGAAGACGGCGCCGAGCGCCTGAACACGGTGTCGCGCGAACTCGTCTCGCTGCCGTAGCAGCCCTGGCCGCTACGTGGACGTGAGGTCGCTGTGGACGGCGTTCCCGCCGCGGAGCTTCGCTCCGTACATGGCCTGATCGGCCGCGGCCAGCAACTCGTCCGGCGTCGTGCCCTGGTGCGGGAACATGGCGACACCGACCGAGATGGTCAACGGCAGGAGCGCATCGCCGTGCTCGAAGGGCAGATCGGCGACCGTGCGCCGTAGCCGGTCCGCGACCTCCACCGCGGCGCGCAGGTCGACGTTCCGCAGCACGACCGCAAGCTCATCGCCCGCGTAGCGGGCCAGCAGGTCGTCCGGCCGCAGGTTCCCCGCCAGCCGCCGGACGACCTGCTCCAGCACGGCATCGCCGACCAGATGGCCGTACTGGTCGTTGACCTCCTTAAACTTGTCCATGTCGATCAGGAAGAGGGCCGCGGTCGACACCCGCGGATTCCCGGCGAGGCTCTGGAGGTGCTCGAGCAGTACACGGCGGTTGGCGATCCCGGTCGCCGGATCGGTGCGCGCCTGCAACTCCAGCCGCTGGGTGAACTCCATCTGGTCCAACAGCAGCCCGAGATGCACCGCAATCCCCTCGGCGAGCGCCATGTCCTCATCGTCGAGTGGGTGGGAGGTGTCGGTCTCGATGTTCAAGACGCCCACCGGCCGACCGGCCGACCGGATCACGGCCACCAGCTCGCTGCGGATGGCGGGATCGATCTCAATGTAGTCCGGGTCGCTGCGAACGTCGTGGACCAGGAGTGAGCGGTTCTCGCGCAGGGCACGGCCGGTGATACCGCGGTCGATCGGCCAGCGCACCGTCAGGTCGGGGGGCGGCCCCGCCTTGGAGCGATTTTCCAGGTGCTCGCCGTCGGGCGTCAGCGTCGCCAGCACCACGCGGCGATAGCCGAGGCTGCCCGTGAGGCGCTCGGCGACCAACTGGAAGGCAACGTCAGCATCGCCGCCGCGCGCGATGAGCTGGCTCAGGTCATGGAGCAGTTGCAGTTCATGCAGGCGCCGGTGGGGGACGGTGATATCCTCGACCGTCACCTGCACGTAGGTAGTGGGAGCCGTACCGGCCTCGCCCGGCAACGACAGCCTGCGGGCGCGGCACGCCGTCGTCAGGCGTCGCCCACCAGGCCCGTAGAAAAAGAGCACGACCTCGTCCGACGGGGCCTCGGAGGAGGCACGCCACTCCTCCCATGGAATCGCCGCGGGCTTGACGAAGAGGCTCGCGAGCGGTGTGCCCACCAGCGACTCGGCGGGACGACCGGTCAGGTTGCTCATTGCCGCGTTGACCAGGTGGATGGTCCCCTCCGTATCGCAGAGGAGCACCCCGATCGGCATCCCCTCGACCAGTTCGCGGTAGAGTTGCTCAGTGATCGCCAGCTTACGGCGCAGCCGCATGGTCGCCAGCGCCGCCGCCAGCGCCGCCGCCAG
>NZ_JADGHZ010000045.1 GCF_019683595.1 Sphaerobacter sp.
TCGAATCCTCTCACCCCGACCGATGCGGGAGTAACTCAGTTGGTAGAGTTCCTGCCTTCCAAGCAGGCTGTCGCGGGTTCGAGTCCCGTCTCCCGCTCCGCCAGAATCCCCGCCCCGGCGGGGATTTCTTTGTGCCCGCAGTCGGCAGCCTCGCCGGCTGCTGGATCGCAACATCCAGACGCTAGAACTCCCACTGACCTGTTTCTGCCCGATCGCACTCACTGAAATGGTTCATAAGCCTGACTTGCGAGGAAGGCGCCGAAGTCAGAGTATGCGTAGGGATCGCGAAGCTGCTCAACGGCATAGTTGTCGACCAAACGCTGGAACTGAGCTTGGCAGGCGTCGCGCGCCAATGGACCAGCAACGAGAGCTGCTTCGCAGTAGGGCTCGATGAGGTACACCCAGTAGGCAGACGGCCCTGGTGCGATAAAGTCCGGGTCGGAACCAGCTTCGATGGCGCGAACACGCCGGCCGATATCGCTCTCGGGTTCGTAAATGGCAGCTCGTATTTGGGCGTAGGCGTGCTCCCGCAATTCGTTCAGGTAGGTATAGCCGTCAGCCGACTGGAACCATGTGATGTACTCGACGAGCCACGAATAAATGCCCATGGTGTTGGAGTTGAAAAAGCCGACCTCTGCTGTCACGAGGTGGTAGAGGTGACGGATGGGGTCAGCGCGTTCCAGATAAAGCTGAGCACCGGGGTTGGTCGGGGAATATGGAACGCCGGTTACCTCCTCGAGGGCAAGAACAATAGCTGCCTGGGGGTCGAGGTATGCCGGAGAGAGGATCGATTCCGGCATCGGCTGGGGCTGTGGGGTGGGTTCCGGCGGTTGCACATGACCAATGCTGGCGACGATCTCCCAAAAAAGGGTGGCCTGCGGCACGGACCCGTCGGCCGCTTTGGCGAAAAAGCCCGTTATCGTCCACGCGGCACCGGCCGCCGAGTACGAGACCGTGATCACTTGGCTCGGGCTACCGTAGACGTTTCGGTCCTCAACTTTGACAAGGCCTGGGTAGCCGTCAGTACCGACCTGGATGGGTTCGGCGACTGTCATCGGGGAAGGAGGTCCCGACTGCTGAATCGTGACCGCGCTGCTGCCGGCGGGAAAGACGCCACCCAACACCTGTGTGCTGCTCGCCAACATGAGCGGATTCGCTGGGGTGGCCTCAGCGACCACCCACGCGGTCGGGTAATCTATTGCGATCCCCAACACGGGATCGACATAGTGGGTCCATTCCACGGCTGGTGGCGGGGCCGGTGTCGGTGTCACGGTAGGCGACGCCACGGGAAGTTCGACCACCGTCTCTGCTGGGGACACATGCGGCGACGGTGGCGGTGAACCTGACGGAGTGGAGATCCCTGCTGGTTCAGCCGGCCGACAGTTAGTCACAGCAGCCACGATGAACACGAATATCACGATGTTCTTCGCTGATCCTCGGCGTGGTATCACGCGGATACCCCTTTCCTGACCATTCCTGTGCCCTATGCAACGTGCTCATCGCGGGGCGACGGGCGACATCACGGTGGCAAAGTTATCACTTTCAGAAAAACGAATGGCTCGCGGCGCGGTGCCCGGTCCTCCCGACGTGGGTTCAGCAGAGCCACCGAGAGCTGGCAAGCGGCACGTGCCACACTGCTCGCCAGCACCCTTCCTTCCACAACCGGGGTGGTGGACGTGCGAGGGACGGGGCACGACCTAAGGTCGGCGGATATTCCTCCCGTTACGGTTCGATTCGACATCGGCGCGCCCCGAGGCTGGCAGGTCAAGAGTCCATAGGTGGTCAGTGTACCCAATCTGGGACTGCAATCTGGACAAGCGCGTCGGCATTGCAGGGCTGAGCCCAAACACCGTTTGTCTCACCATCGCGTTGGAAAGCTTGGAGGTGAGCGCCGGAACGACCCGTACCCCGAGCCTGGCTGACCAGAGCGACATGCAGCGCCGGGTCACCTGCGCGCACCCACAAGGCAGTGAAACAACGCCGGGCGTCGGGCGATCCATGGACGCTGGACCAACACTTCGTGACCGGGTGGCGGATTGCCGCACGACAAGACTCTGGGCTGGGCGTCCGTCCCACATGAACGAGGCCACCTGCCGAAGGTGACCTCGAGGTTCGCCGCATGTTCACCATCCGCGGAGGCGGATCGCCTCAGGTTGCGAGCAGTTTCGCCTTGGCGGCCTGGAATTCGTCGTCGGTGAGCATGCCCGCGTCTTTGAGTTGGGCGAGCTGCTGGATCTGGGTCATGAGATCGGAAGGGGGCGGAACAGGCGGGGTTGCTGCGGACTGTACCTGTTGGGCCTGCAAGGATTCGAGCTGGGAGTGCAGCTCGTCGATCTGCGCCTGGGAATCAAGCGCGGCGGCGTCGGCCGCCTGTTCTTGCTGCTGGCGCATTGCGCGGTCGTCCATCCGCCCGCTGACGGCGCGCGAGGTCGCGGTCGCGGTGCCGGCGATGACTGCCGTCCGCGCCGCCGTCCGCACCACCCCGGGTCCACGCCGGCCGGCCATTCCACGTCTCACCATCAGTTGTGCCTCCTCGGCAGTCGCCGGACGTTTCCACGCGCGTCACGGCGTCTCGGGTTCAGCCGCATAGAGTTGCTCCATGACTACGCGCGGGATGTGCTCGTACAGCACGAGTTCACTGTTTGCGCGACGAAGCGCGTCGACGAACCGCGTGGCCCACGTGTTCTCGAAGAGCATCAACGCGGCGGACTCGTTTCGCTCGAGCGCGCCGGCCAACTGCACGGCATCCTCGGTCGAGAGCAGGCCGGGGACATCGTCACTGAGCGGGTCGAAGGCGGCAAACTCGTCTCCCTCGAGCTCGCTGATCTCCGTGGTCGTCACGTTACCCGCGTTGTCCTTTCGCATCAGCAGGATGTCGATGATACGGATCGTCCCCTGGTCCGTCAGCTCGCGGAGCGCAGGGCCGATCCCGCCATTGAACACATTCCCCGGGAACTTGACGACGACAAGGTCTACGGGTCCGTACGACATGTGTCACCTCCTTCGCCTGCGTGCGAATCGCGTCGTTCTCGCGAGCCCGCCGCCGCCTGATTCGGTACTGGATGGCGGTGTTGGTCAAACCGGTGGACACCAGTTTTCCGGTCGTTGACGAATGCCCCGCTCGAGCAGGGCAGCGATTCGCAGCGCGATTGCGAACGATGATCCTCACTCGGCTGTCAGGCGGTGCGTGCCGTACTCGGCGGTACGGACCGGGATGGCAGTCGGGTGTCGATTCCGGTCGTGCTTCCGACGATCTCGGGACCGGCGTGGTGCATGCAGCACGTCACTCCGGCCACACCACTCGGTCATCCGCCACACGGTCACGGGACGAATCCGGAACCGTGCATCCGGTTCGACCCGTACCCTGATCCTGGCGAATCGCCGGGCCACGCCACCCTGCGTCGCCCGGTGCGCGCGACCGCCGGAATCGCACGAAGCGTCACCGCGAGTACTCGTCGATGGCCGCTTGTCGTGCCATGCCCTCCTGGACCCAGTAGCTCGACCCTTCCTTGGCCGGCAGCACCGCGCCGATCAGCCACAGGATGGGGAAGAAGATGCCGATGATCCCGAGGAGCGTGTACCCCTTGCGGAACGTCAGCATACAGACGGTGAGCAACAGGGCGAAGTAGAGCGTCAGCAATGTGATGGACAGGATCCATTCGAGGCCCGACATCGGACTGCTCCTTCATGAGCCCGCCGCCGTCACGGTCGACAGCGCCAGCGGAATCACCAACGACACACGCGAATCCATGGGCGAACTGTAGGCCGGGTGCCAACCCGTTCACATCACCCCTTCGGGAGTAGTCGGCGGGTGTAGCCCATGCAGCGATGGGAGGGCCTCACCGCCTCGAACGCCGCCGCCATCGACCAGTGCACACACGTGATTCCCGACACGTAAACCGATGTGACGGGAGCCACGGCGGTTGCTAGGGCTCACAGTTCAGCGACGTCGATGCCTCTCGGAAGGACGTAATGACGTCCTGCACCGCGGTCTGCAACTGCTGCGCCTTGGTGTCCTCACTCTTGCTACTGTTGAGGTCGTCGAGCGCCGACTTGAGCTCGTCGAGCGACTTCCGCAGGTCGTCGATACTGGTGCTCCGCACGTCGGTGGTGGCAGTGCGCACCTGGTCGACGCTCGCCTTGAGATCGTCCCAGGATCGCTTGAGCTGCTCCGGCGTTACGTCGCCACTGGTGACGACGCCGGCGAAGTTGGCGAACGACGTGCGGAGCGAGTTTAGGCTGGTGCAGAACGCCGACGCTCCGGGCGCGGGCGAACCGGCCCCTGGGGAGCCCGCCGGAGGAGATGTGGACATACCTCCGCCAGCAGACGACGTCGTCGTCGGAGACAGCATCTGTGCACTGGACCCGCCGCAGGCAGCCGCGATCAACGCGACGAGCACGATCGCAAGTATTCGTCTGATCATCACACGTTTCTCCTCTGCTATTCCCGCAGCGCCGGGTGCATGGATGCGTTGCGTACCGTCCGATCCGCCGCGAGTCGTCAACCTCGTCTCCAGGAAGACGGCCACGGACGCGGCATGCAACACGAATGAGACGAATCGCCCGGCGCTAGACGTTGCGAACTAGTCTAGGGACTCGGCAGCACGGGCTAATCGGCAGTCGGTCGCATTCCTCGGGTGTAGACCGCAGCCGGTCACAACATCGGGCACCGACCACCCACGCCCAACCCGTGGGGTGCGTCACACTGGCGGTCCATGCGGACCTGGCATGAACGTGGCGCCACGGACGGCGGATTCTCTCCACAGCACACGAGGCGTCGCGCACATCCAGCCTGCGTCCCGCGATTGAACCCGCGGGTTTGATCAGGCCCGGCAGCCGGCACGGTAGCGTGGGCGCATTGAGATCCGTGAGACGCGCGATGCCCGGGAAGGACGTGCCCGTGACCGCGAAAGATTCGGGGGGTGCCCCATGGACAGCGGGTGGCCGGACGGGGGTGTCAGCCCAGATCCACGCCTGGCCGCGCTGGGCGTTCCGTATGTTGATCGTGATCGCCGTGGTCCTGTTGGCCGTAGCCAACATCGCCGTCTGGGTCAACCTCAGCTTCGTCAACGCGTCGCGCTTCGTCGACACCGCCGTCGGCGTGCTGCAGCACGAGGACATGCGGCACGCCATCGCACAGAAGAGCGTCGACAAGCTGATGGGGGATCGACCGGCCGTCCTCCAGGTGGTCGAACACGCCATGGTCAACGCCGTGACGGACCTGCTCGGCACTCCGGCGCTTCAGGACGCGTTGCGCACCATCGCGAGCCAGCTCCAGCCGATGCTCATCACTGGCGAGAAACCGACAATCACGATCGAGTCGCGGGCCGCGGAAGCGATCGTGCGGACCGTGCAGGCAGTCGCACCGGGAGAGACGCCCGCCGTGCAGCGGAGCGGAGGAGCGGTGACGATCGAGTTGTTCGCACGCCGCGACATCCCGTCCCTGGCACCGTACGTCAACGCGATCCAGTGGGCCGGCATCGTCTCGGGTGTCGTTGGGGTCGGCCTTCTCGCCCTGCTCACATGGGGCAGCCCGGGCTGGCCGCTCGGCCTGCGGCGCGCTGCCCTCGCGGTGATGAGCGCGGCCGTCGCCTCAGGCATCCTGATCTTGATCCTGGGGCTGGGGTTCATCAGCCAGGTTCCGGATGCATCAGCGAAAACCATCGTCAGCGGCGTCTACCGACCCTTCGCCGTCCAGTTCCTGGTGCAGTCCGCCATCCTCTTTCTGGTGGGACTGGTGGCCTGGGTCGTCGGCTGGCGGCGTCGCGGGTTGGTCGCGCGGGACTAGGCATTGGCCCGCGCAGCACCGGACCAGGTGCGCACACGGAAGGCGATCCCTGCCCGGTCTCTGAGACGGCCAACCGGTGGAGGGGTGCCCGAGCGGCACCCGCCCGTGCGTCATTGCCAACGCTGTGGGCGGCCGGGCCTCAGTCCCCGGCACTCCCTGCGCCGCCGGCGGCCGCGGGCGCCTGGGCAGGCTGCGCGGGCGGGGTGATACCGGGGCTGGCCCCCGCGCCGACCTGCGGCTGATCCGCCGGCGCCGGCTGCACAGGGGCGCCTTCCACGAGAGCGTCCCGCACCATGAGCACCTGGCTGATATCGTCGGCCCGTCCGATGTTGAGGATCGCCCGCGTGTTGCCGGCCAGGGCGCGGGCGACGTCAATCCGAACCGAATCCCAGTCGTACGCGGCCGCGCGTGGGAATTGCTGCAGCCGCTCGTCCAGCTTCGCCAGTCGCAGGGATTCGGATGCAGCCTGGAGAGAGATCAGTCCCTGTCGAGCCTCTTCGATCTCCCGCCGGATCTCCAGTTCCTCATGTTCGCGGTGCATGCGTGCGAGCATCCCCTGCCGGTCGAGCGTATCCCGTTCGGTCTGACGTTGCTGAGCGAGGGCCTGCTTCTCTGCCTGCTCCGCGCGCTGGAGCACGGTCAGTTGCCGCTCTTCTTGGGTCTGAATGAAGGCAGCCGGCGGCTGCGCGAAGGTGATCTTAATCTTCTGGATGCGCACCCCATACGACTCCATGTCGGGTGCGATCATCTGCCGTAGGTCGTCGGTGTCGCGCTGGGTGAAGTTGAGCACTTCCTCGACCGTGGCCTGGCGAATGACCGCGCGCAGCGCCTCCTGGCAGGATGCCTGGAGCACCTGGTCGAAGTCATCCGTCGAGATGTTGAAGACGAAGCGGTGCGGCTCCTCGATCGAGAAGGTCACCAGAGTATCCACCGTCACCCGGACATTCTCGCGGGTGGGCGACTCGACCACTGGCACGTCGAACGGGATCTCGCGCCGGGTGACGAGGTGGGAGACGCCAATCCACGGAGCCATCCGATACGTGCCGCTGCCAATCGTTCTTGTATACCGCCCGCCGCGGGAGAGCAGGCCGTTCGCACCCTCGGGGATGCGGACCAGGAATGATCGGTAGACGGCCAGTGCCACCAACAGCGCGGCAATGAGCACCACCGGCAGCACGAGCCACGCGATCACCAGGACCACGATAACCGTCGGGAGCCCAAAGACGAGCACGGCCGCCGCCAGGGCGAGGAGATCGTTGCGCACGTGATGCGACCGCCTCGGGACGATGACGATCGGGATGCGCCCGCGGGCATCCCGCTGGGCAAAGGCGTCTGCCGCATCCTCGAGCGGTACCTTCACCTGCACGAGTTGCTGAGCGGACGGGGGCATGACGTTGTCGACCGGTGATTCGGCAGCCATGAGGAATCCTCTCGGGCGTTATCGCGGCGCACCCGGTTCCGATGACGGGCTCGGAGCTCGCGTGCGTTGGTAGACCAGCGGCACGCGCGCGCCAGCCGGTTCCGCGGCAATCGCCTCCTCCGCCGCGGAGGGCACTTCGCCCGGAAGCACTCCCGCCGGGCGGGGCGGGTCGCTCAGCCGGCCGTAGGTGTAGCGGAAGAGATCGCGCACCACGGCGGCGACCGGCGCGGCGAGCAGAGCCCAGCCGAGGCCGAGTCGCGCCAGAGACACCAGGAAGATAGCGAGAAGAGCGGGATGCAGATTGATCACCCGGTTCTGGATGCGCCCCGTGACCAGGCGCCCTGCCAGCCACCGGACTCCCAGGTACACGGCCAGCGCCGCCAGAGCAATCTCCGGCGTGGTACGTAGGCCCGTCAGGAGGATCACCACCCCCACCGCGATTGGGCCGAAGGTCGGGATCAACTCAAAGAGGCCGGCAAGGGTGGCCAGAGCGAGCGGATAGCGGGTTACCTCGTACCCGGCTCGTTCCATCAGCAGGAACCCGCCGAACAACAGGATCCCGATCAACAACCCCAGCCCTGCCAGCCCGCGCAGATAGGCGCCGAGCGCCCGATCGACGATCCGCAAGACGGCCCAGAAATCGCCCTCCATCCAGTCGGGAAGCGCCCGGCTGATGGCCGTCCCCGCCTGCCGCTGATCTTTCATCACCAGGAGCAGCCAGATCGGCAGCACCAGGATGCCGAGGACAAGGGCGATGGTCTGAATGACGCCCCGGACAACCAGGATCACGAGTTGGTCGAACCCGCCGATGGCCTGCTGGAGCTCCGCCCGCGCGTTCAGCAGTGCGGTCTGCAACTGTTCACGGACGAATGTTTGCACTGGCACCGGCCAGCTTGCGATCAGCCCATTGAAGCGATCGACGAAGCTATTGAGCGCCTCGGGTGACGGCACGCCGCGGTACGCGCCCACTGTCTCAATGACGAGCGGACGAAGCACGAGTACGACTACCCCGACGAGCAACCCCGCCAGCAACAGCGTCCACAGCGTCGCGGCCACGACGCGAGGCATGACGCGGTCGAACGCGTTGACGAGGGGAAGCAGGATATAGGCAAAGGCCGCACCGATCACGAAGGGCAAGGTCGCCGGCCACGTCGCCCGGAACAGCGCGACGAGGCCCACAGTTGCACCGACGACCATCACGAACCGGGCGATGCCGCCGGGGGTCAAGGAGCGGACCTGGGCGCCCAGTTTCCGCCACTGGCGCGCCGCACGGCTCTGTGCCGCAGCGAGCCGCGCATCTACGGCAGGCTCCGTCTGGGACTGCGTCTGGATTGCCATGCCTTCGCCTCTCCGCAAGGAAACACCGGCCGAATGGCAAGCACGGACGACCGCGTCGGCCAGCACATCGCCCCTCGTTAGAGGATCGTACGCGGTGCGCCCGCGGACTCAGACCCCCACGCGGTCGTAGCGGTCGGTCGTAATCAGTACGGGGAACGGAATGCGACGACGTGCGCTGTCCCTGGGAGGCGCGGGGCGATCCTGACGGCACGAGGTTTGCGCGCCTCGGAACAAACCGAAGCGCAGCGTAGAGGAGCGAAGGTGGAGGCCGAACACCCCCAGTTGCCGGCGGCACCTGGATACTCCCCCTTCCCATGACGTGGCCGACTCCGAAGGCACACGTCGGTGACGCCCCGATCCGGTAGGGGCCTCGTCGGCACCGCACCTCGTGACCTTGCACCGCACGTACCGGCTAAGGGTATTCATACTATGCAGATCGCTCAGCTACGCGTGTCCCCGCTCCTGCCCCATTGGGACTGGGGTCCGCTCCTGACCTCCAAGTTGCGTCCACCGGCTCCCCGTGGCGAATATGTCAACCGACCGCGCTTGCTCGCAGCGTTAGACGGAGACCGCCAGGATACGGTCACGCTCCTCGTCGGCCCTGCCGGCTACGGCAAGACCACGTTGCTCGCCCAATGGGCCGCCCAGAGTACGCAGCCCGTCGCGTGGCTCGCTCTCTCCTCCAGCGAGAATCACGCGGCCGTCTTCACCGCGTACGTGATCGGCGCCATCCGTGAGATCGACTCGGGACTTACCCGCCTCGACCCCATGGATCCGCGGCTACGGACAGCCACCCCCGCCAAGTTGGCCACGATGCTGCTCAACGACATTGCCGAGGCGGAAGACCCATTCGCGCTGGTCATTGACGACTACCACGTGATCGACGATCCCGGGGTCCACGCGGTGGTGACAGCCCTGCTCGAACACATGCCGGAAAACCTGCACCTCATCATCAGCAGCCGGCATGAACCACCCTTCCCGCTGGCGCGATTGCGCGTCCTCGGGAAACTGAGGGTCATCGGCATCGACGAGCTCCGCTTCACGCCCGATGAAAGCGCCGCGTTCTTCGCCGGTCTTGGGATCGCGCTCGAGGAGCAGGACGTCGACACACTGCATGAGCGCACCGCGGGTTGGATCGCCGGGCTCAAGATGGCGGCGCTCAGCCTGGTGGAAGGGGCAACCAGCGACGAGACCTTCCTCCAGCGTATGAAGACGTCGTCGCGGTTGCTGCAAGATTTCTTGCTCGAAGAGGTCCTCTGGCGGCAGCCACCCGAGGTACAGGGATTCCTGCTCCGGACCGCGCTGTTCGACCGCTTTAGTGCCGACCTCTACCAGGCGATCACCGGGCAGTCGGGGTTGCCGTTGCTCGAACGGGTGCTGCGCGCGAACCTGTTCATCATCCCGCTGGACCAGCAGGCGACTTGGTTCCACTACCATCACCTGTTTCGGGAGTTCCTGCGTTCGCGGGCAGCCGTCGAGTTGGACGAAGCGGCCCGCCTCGAGATCTTCCGACGAGCCAGCGTCTGGTTCGCACAGCAGGGGATGACCGGCGAAGGCGTCTCCGCGGCGATCACCGGCCGCGACTGGAATCAGGCCGCGTCTATGATGCGCCCGATCGTCGATGCGGCGATGCAGCGAGAGGATCTCGGGCAACTCGCGAACTGGTTCCGCGCGCTCCCACCCGGCCTGCTCGACGCGGATCCCGACCTGGCCAGCCGCTACGCCTGGTGCCTGGTGCGAATCGGCGACCTGGGTGAGGCCGAACAGGCGATCGCGCGCGCCGAGCACGTAGCGGAAGCGCAAGGCGATCTGCTCTCGCTGGCAAGCGCGACGATCGCCGGCGCGCAGCGGTCGCGCTTCTCCGACGACCCGATATCCCTGATCCGGCAGGCGGAGCACGGCGCGGATCTGCTCACCCGTCTCGCGGACCAACACCAGCCCGAGGACGACGCGGCGACCGATCCGATGTTGAGCCATATGCGCGTGCTCCACGTGATGAACGCCCTGGCGCGCGTTCTCCGGGCGTCGGGGCTGCGCCTGTTGGGTCACGCGGCCGAGGCGGAGCGGGTCGTGGTCGCGGCTCGGGAGTTCGCGCGCCGCCCAGATACGCCGTTCCAGTTTCAGGCGGCCACGGTCGAGCTCGGGCGGGTGTTGATTCAAGTGGCGCGACTCGCCGACGCGTACGACCTCCTGCAGGAAGCGGCCGCGGCGACGACCATCTATCCGAGCGACCGGCGGCTCGCGCTGCTCTCGCTCGCTGAAATCGACCTCGAGGGCAATCGACTCGATGAGGCGCAGCGCTCACTGGATGAGAGTCGCACGAGTCTCGAGCGATCCGTCGTGCGCGTCTGGTGGCCACACCTCCACCTCCTTCAAGCACAGGTCGATTGGGCCCGCGGCGCGCTCGACGCCGCGATCGAGGACGCGCAGGAGGCGGGCCGCTTAGCAACGGAGAGCGGCAACCAACGCATCGCGCGCGAGGCAGCGGCGCTCGTGGCGCAGATCGAACTCGCCCAGGGCCACTTCGGGACGGCGTACAAGTGGACCTACGACGCCCACCTCGCTCCGGATGACCCAGCAGATTACGTCCGCCTGCGGGAGCATCTGGTGTACGCCCGCGTGTTGATGGCCCAGGACGAGGTCGATGATGCCATCGGTCTGCTCGAGCGGTTGCTCATCGCGGCAGACACCGACGGTCGAGTCGCGGATGTTATCACCATCCTCGTGAGCCTGGTGCTGGGATACCAGGAGCTCTTCGAGCTGGACAAGGCCGTCGCCGCGCTCGATCGCGCACTCGCCCTGGCGGAGGCGAGGGGGATCCTCCGCACCTTCACCAGGGAGGGGCTCCCGATGGTGCGCTTGCTCAAGGTGGCGCAGCGCCGGGGTATGTCCGGAGCTGCCGCCGCACACATCCAACGGTTGCTGACCGAGATGGGGGAAACCCCTGCCGAGACCGCCAAGCTCTTCCACCCGGACCTGATCGAAGGCGTCACGCCGCGTGAGATGGAAGTCCTGCGGCTTATCGCAGTCGGGCTTGCCAACCGGGAGATCGCTGACGAGCTCTACATCTCGGTCTCGACGGTCAAGCGCCACGTCACCAACCTGTATGGGAAGCTCGGCGTGTCGACGCGCACCGCAGCCGTCCAGAAGGCACGACACCTCGGGTTGCTGGCACGACCAAAGGGCTCGACCGCCATTGAGGGTGACTCGCTGACGGACTCACGCTGAATACACCCCGCGGCTGCGACCGCAGGGGTCGTGTCCGCGAACAGGCACCATCCTACCCTGAGATGGAGACCCTTTCGACGCGCCGCTCCGGCCGGCGCACGCACCTGCCGGAAAACCCTGAGGGTTGTCTCACCACGAACCTCCAAGAAATGTCGGACGTGATGACACACATACCATCCGACCCAGAGCGCGACACGCCCGGCTCGGACTGGTACCGGGAACTCGAGCATCTTGCCCTGCGCCATGAGATGGGTGAGGTGAGCGACGATGAGTTTGCGCGGGAGAAGGCACGGATCCTGAGAGAGGTCAATCGGCCTCACCTCGGTGCCAGCCCGCTCCAGCTCATCGTGGCCACGTACGCCACCGAGACCGATGCCCGCAGCGCATTCGATCAGCTCGGGATGCTGAACCAGGATGTCATCGCCGGGATTGTCGATGCGGCAGTGCTCGCACGCGAACGGTCCGGTGTGGTGCGCGTCGCCGCCTACGGGTCGTCGGTGACCAGCAAGAGCGGGGAGCACCGGCCCGCGATCGGTACCATCGCCAGGGTGATGTTTCCCCCCTCGCTGGTCAGCGGAGTCGAACCGGGGCCGCCCCGCGATTCGTCGGTCGATGCTCTGCGCGGATGGCAGGCTGATGCATACGACTTGCGTGCGATGGGCAACCGCGTCTTACCAGGGGAGGCGGCGATCATCGCCGTGGTCCACAGCCAGGAAGCGGACGAGGTGGTCAGTCACCTTCAGAGCTACATGATCTGCACCAGACACATGCTGCACCCGGGCATCGCGAACGCCATGCTGGGAGAAGCCACCGACGACCACGACGCTGACGCCCCGTAAGGGTGTGTGACGAGCCGCGACCGGCGCGCACGTCACCGGATCCTACGCGCTCATCGCGCCCTCCAGGAGCACGCCGTCTCCCGAACGCCAACGACAACCCCACCATCACGACCATGACCGGGCCGAAGGCAACCGTGAGCCGCCAGCGCCGATTAGTCGGGGATAGACCACCTCGCGGAGCGTTGGATGGTCGAAGGCCGGCACTCGACGGCCGGTCGAGCTTCGACATCCGGTGCGGACACTCATGTACACCTTCGGTTTGCGACCTCCCGGATGACGCTTGACCGCGAGGGAACCGCGACACTGGTGCGGGAAGGCGTCGCCAGGGAGACGAGCAGCCGCGTCCGGATTCCAAACCGGACGCGGTCGCTGCTCAGTCAGTGATCCTCCCGACGTCAAGCCACGAACATGCCGATCAAAGGTCGGCCGCGTCTCCCAAGGAGCGACGACGCGGAGCCGACTCCAGCCACAATCGAGAGGAGCGGTAGGCAAGCATGGATGCGAGCGAAACCTTCTTCAATCAACTCGGCCATCGCGGGCATGTGCCGGCGCTGGAGACAGTCACCGGCTCGGTCCGCTTCGACCTCCAGGAAGACCAGGGAACCGACCACTTCCGAGTGGCGCTGACGCACGGCGCTGTCGCCGTGACCAAAGACGATACCGACGCGGACTGCGTCCTGACCGCGAGGCGAGCGATCTTCGATGACATCGCCAGCGGCGACACGACCCTTCTGGTCGCGTTGCTGCGTGGCGACCTCGGAATTCAGGGCGATGTCGGGATGCTCGTGCTCTTCCAACGGCTCTTCCCCGTACGGCAGCACTCGAGCGGCCGCTCCGCCGCGACCGACACCGAGAGGGCGCACTCATGACAGACGGGTTGATCAAGATCCTTGACGGAAACACCTTCGCTGTGAGCGACGAGCGAGGCGACATCGAGGCGTCGCTTTCCGACCCGACCGGCCTCTTTTCGTACGACACGCGCTTCCTCTCACGCTGGGTTCTGACCATCGATGGCCAGCGGCTCAACGCGCTTTCGACCGACGATCTCCAGTACTTCGAGACGCGTTTCTTCCTCGTCCCCGGCACCGGAACCGTGTACGTGGACGCCAAACTCTCGGTGATCCGCCAGCGTGCAGTCGGCGACGGCTTCCACGAGTCCCTTACGCTCATCAATCATGAGCAGACGCCGGTCGACGTCACGGTACGGATCGAGGCCGACAGCGACTTCGCCGATCTCTTCGAGGTCAAGGACGCGCTCAAGAAGCACGGGACGTACACACGGCGGGTCGACGATGGACGGCTGATCCTCGGGTACCAGCGCGGGTCGTTCAAGCGACAAACCGCCATCTCCTCGTCGGAGCCGGCCCAGATTGACGAGCACGGCCTGACCTACACCGTCCACATCGAGCCACACGAAGCCTGGTCGACCGACGTCGACGTCGTCACCACACTGATCGGCTTCGGTGAGACCCGCATCCAACCGAAATACGTCGAAGACGAGAGCCGTCCCCGTCCGAGCATGCAACAGGATCTGGGACGGTGGCTCGACGATGCGCCGCGGGTCGTGTGCGACTGGGAGCCGTTGACGGCGATTTACCGTCGCAGCCTGGTCGATCTCGCCGCGCTCCGCTTCTCCCCCACCATCGCCAAGGGTCAGAGCCTGCCGGCCGCGGGGCTGCCATGGTTCATGACCATGTTCGGCCGCGACAGCATCTTCACCAGCTTGCAAGCGCTGCCGTTCACGCCGGAGCTGGCCGCGACAACCCTCCGCGTGCTCGGGCAGTGGCAGGGGAGCCGCGTCGATGACTTCCGCGACGAGGATCCCGGCAGGATCCTCCACGAGATGCGCTACGGCGAGATGACGGCATTCGAAGAGCGGCCGCATTCACCGTACTACGGCACCGCTGACGCGACGCCGCTCTATGTGGTGCTGCTCGACGAGTACGAGCGCTGGTCAGGCGACACCGACCTCGTCCGCGCCCTGGAGCCCGAGGCACGCGCCGCACTGAACTGGATCGACGCATACGGCGACCGGCTGGGCAACGGGTACATCTCCTACGAGCGCCGCAACGAAGAGACCGGCCTCGAGAACCAGTGCTGGAAGGACTCCTGGGACTCGATCTCCTACCACAATGGGGACTTGCCCGGCTTTCCGCGCGCGACCTGCGAGCTCCAGGGATACGCCTACGACGCCAAGATGCGCGGCGCCCGGTTGGCGCGTGCGGTTTGGAACGACCCCGAATACGCCGACCAGCTCGAGAGCGAAGCGGACGAACTCAAGCGCCGCTTCAATCGCGACTTCTGGGTTGCGGACGGCGAGTACTACGCGCTGGCGCTCGACGCTGACGGCCGGCAGGTCGACGCCTTGTCCTCGAACATTGGACACCTGCTCTGGAGCGGCATCGTCGACGAGGCGCGGGCGCCCGCAATCGCACGCCACCTCGTGGGTCCGCGCCTCTTCTCGGGCTGGGGAGTTCGCACACTGGCCGAAGGGGAAGGTCGCTACAACCCCATCGGCTACCACGTCGGCACCATCTGGCCGTTCGACAATTCGTTTATCGCGTGGGGCTTACGGCGGTACGGTTTCAAGGATGAGGCGGCGCAAATCGCCTCCGGGATTCTTGATGCAGCGGCGATCTTCGACGGGCGCCTACCCGAGGCGTTCGGAGGCTACGAACGGTCGCTGACGAAGTACCCGGTCCAATATCCCACCGCATGCAGCCCGCAGGCCTGGTCGACCGGCACGCCGCTGCTCCTCATCCGGACGATGCTCGGCCTCGAGCCGATCGGCGACCATCTGACCGTCGACCCGGCGCTCCCCGTCGGCATCGGCCGTCTGGAGGTGCTGGACATCCCCGGGCGCTGGGGACGCATCGACGCCTTCGGTCGAGGCCGCGTGGACATCAAACCGCCGCAGCTTCAGCCGCGGCTGGAGGATGCAGCCACCTCGTCGAGTTAACCTACTCACTCGCACGGAGAGCCCCGCGGGGGACGCCCCTGATGGCCGTCATCACCCGCGGGGCGCCCCATGCAGCTCAACCTGGCGACCGGTCCGAACCCGGATCAGCGGGCCGGGTGGGCCATCTGATCGATCGCCGCCGTCACCGCCAGGATCACGGCGTCGTTCTGGCCCGGTGCCACCTCCACGCCGTAGGTGTCCCGAACCCGGAACCAGTTCTTGGACACCTCGGCGACCCGGTCGCGGCCATCGCCGATATGGTATTCGTGGTCGAGGATGTTGCCCTGCACCTCGAGGTCGGGCCCATCGGCGACGCGGACCACCCAGCGGTCACGGAGCGGCGTGATCAAGGCCTTCTTGACCATCGCGACGCGGTCGCCGCCGGGTCCTTCAATCTCCATGCTGTCCTTGATACGCAGCATCCGCTCCTGGATCTTGCAGAGCTCACGCCCATGTGCGTCCTCGAAGATCAGCGTCTGCCGGACGCGCAGAGCCTTGCCGTCCACCTTGAAGACGCGCTCGCCCCGCTCGTTCTCGATCCAGTAGTCGTCCCCGATGGAGAGCAAGCGCTGGCGCATCTGATAGCGATGCCCGTCAGCAGCCCCTGCGGAGCCGGACTCCTCAGCTCGTTCCTCTCGTCGTCGCCGTATCATCGTTTCCCTCCGAGTCATCGTCACGCGTCATTGGCAGGTTTATCGCGGGTCGTCCCGTAGCACCCGTTCCACTCCCGGCCGCGCCGGATCTGGACTTCCCGCACGTGCGACCGAGCGCGCCGGGCCGTTCGGGTGCAAGCCCGGCGACCGACCGCAACCGTGCCAGCAGGACCGCTCCCCGATCAGGTCGCAAGGTCCCGCCCGTGCGTCGCCAGTGCCCAGATGACGACCACGTCCAGGGCGATGATCAAGAGCGACCAGAACGGGTAGTACGGGATGGACAGGAAGTTGAGGATGGCGCTAACTCCGGCGACGACGATCCCCACAAGCACCGCCCAGAGGCTCCCGCGCAGCAGATAGACGCCCGCGAGCAGGACGATGATGCCGAGAATAAGGTGGAGCCAGCCCCACGTGGTGACGTCTATGCTGAACAGGTAGTTGGGCGTCACCACGAAGAAGGCATCCTCGAGGATCGCGGACAGACCGTTGAAGGCGTGGAAGACGCCGATGATGATCAGCATCACGGCGGCAAAGAGGACGAACCCCCTTGCCCACGAAGGGGTCTTCTCCGATTCGAACACTGGACAGCTCCTCTCGGTGCCGAAGTCTGGCTCGGGTCTCTCTCCAGCCTAGAAACACCCACGTGTCCGGTGATCAACCACGAGGTCGCAGCTTCCGGTAGTACCTCCGCCACACGCGCACGGCCGCGTCGGGCGTTCACCGAGACATGCATGGCGGATCCCCGACTCGCGCCTGACGATGGGCAGTCAGTTGTTCCGCAGGCTTACGCCCCTGACTTACACCCTGTCGAACGTGTCGCGGAACCATCGCCGGACCTACATTGCATGACACGTTGGTGTGGGAGACCCATGGCGATGGCTGCGAGATGCAACGGAACTCACCCGATGGGCGAGGCAGCGATCCGCGTGTTCATGCGAACCGGCTACCGCGCCGAACGAAGGAGGGCATTGGATGTGGGTTGACGAGTCGGCCGCACAGCGTCGCACGCGTGCCCCGGACCAGCATGCTGATCTGCCGGAGGGGACAGCAGCCTGGCACCGGCTCTTCGCGGGTGCGGCAGAGGCGGCACGGGCGTTTACGGCCAGCCTGATCCACATCGTGGCGCGAGCGACACACGGACTCAACCCCGGCAACAACCAGCGGCAGGCCCGGCATAGCCCCGGTGACGGTATCGCCGGTGACGACGAGACTCGGGCGCACGATTCCCGGAGCGACCGGGAGGTGGGCGCCACCGAATCCGCCTGTCGGGCTGCCGACCCGTTACCGAACGTGGACGCCCGGCCGGTCGAACCGACCATCTCGCGCGTCGCGGGGCGCGATCGGCGTCTGCACGAGATGCTTGGGGAGCCGCTAGGGCAACTTGACCGCGCCCCGACGGCACCACTGGAGCTGGCCGGGCTGCTGGAAACGGGGTTGTCGGTACAGCAAATCAACTTCCTCGTGTTCCAGCGGTGGGCGATCGGCGGGCCGCGTTTTCCACACACCATTCGGCTCTCCTGGGAGGGAGAGCGACGGGGCCTCCTGTACAAACTGGCCCGGTGGTAGAGCGGAGTTCTGGGAGGAGCACTCGGGCACGGCTCCGCCTCCTAGCCGGCCCGGCAGGTGCCGGCACCCATCCGACGGAAACCGCAACTCGTCCCGTGACCCGGCAAGCGCACCACCGATGATTGGCAGCAATGTCCAATCGAGGTAGACACCGCCGGTGAATCGCTCGGCTGTCGCAACGTTCTGATCGGAGCACCGCGGTGAGCAACGAATCCTATCAGCTTATCGCCGCCAGCTACGGCACGTACGAACAGGGAGACACGATCCTCAAGACGATTCAGGCGATGAAGAAGGGAAGGACGATCCAGATCGCCGACGCTGCCATGATCGTGAAGACGGACGACGGGAAATTCGAGGTTACGGAGACCAAGGCGCTGACCGGACGCAAGGGCGCCCGCCGGGGCGCGGTCATCATGGGGACGTTGGGGCTGATCTTCCCACCCAGCTTCATCGCGAGCATCCTCGTCGGTGGTGGGCTCGGTGCGCTCTTAGGCAAACTGCGCGACACCGGGATCAAGACCGACGAACTGGACCGACTCGCGCAGAGCCTCGAGCCGGGTCAGGTCGCCGTACTGGTCCTGGCTCACGCCGACTCGGTGCGGAAGGTCACGAGGGCGCTCCAGGGCTACCAGGGGATGATCGTCACCGAGCCGATTGACGCCAACGCCACAGCCACGCTGGCAGAGTCACCGAGCGTGCCGAGCGAAAGCCCCAACGTCGAAGGCTAACTGGCCGCGGTCGCCGTCCTGGCCGTCGGGTGTTCACACCCCCTGGCCCGACGCCCGGCCAATGGACTATGGACTAGTGGTGTTGCTGGGTCGGCACTTCCAAGTCGCCCGCGGCGGGCTCTGGTGCGGAGGCCTCTCCGTTCGGATGGTCGGCTTTCCCGCGGACGGCTTCCGATGCCGGCGCATCCGGAGTTGCTACCCCATCGGCGCTGACGACGCTCATCGTCTCGATCTGGCGTGCGAGACGCTGCAGATCGTCCGCGTTCGTGCCGAGCGCGGCCGACATCCGCACCAGGCCCTCCCGCAGCGATCGCATCCGGACGGTAAGGCGGCCCAGCCGATTCTCGACCAGCCCGAAGGGCCGGACGTGCGTGAGCGGAACGGAACGGCCTGCCGTCGACTTCGCACCCGACACAGTGCGGATTACCTCGTCGAGCAGTTCTACGCTCTGGGCCAGCGACTCCTGCGCGAGCACGGCGGTCGAGGCAAAGTCGTCCAGGGTCGCGACCGCCAACGCGCGACTGTCCGCGATGGATGAACCTTCGCGCAGCGTCCGCGCCTGCGCGCGCCACCCCGGCCGACGGTAGACGTAGATCAGGGTGCCGATGACTGGGAACAGCACCAGCGCCACCAACCAGAGGACCTTCTCGCCGCGTGAGAGGTCACGCCGCCGAACGGTATCCCCCAGAGACACAAGCCAGAGGAGCGTCAAGGGGATAACGACGAGCACGACGATGGCCGTGTTCCAGATGGTGGAGTTGAGGCCAGAGAACGCCAGACCCATACCCGTGCCGATCAACCTACTGCCGGTACTCCGGCAGCCGCCCATCTCGTTCGTCGATCCAAGACGCACTATACGCAGCCTAAGACCCGATGCACGCCATCGGCAGGGCGCATTTCACGGTCGTACCTCCGCCGAGCATCCGTCCACACCTCCGAACTGAGAGGGGGCGTGCTCCGACGCTCACGTACCGCCCAAGCGGGTCAAACGCGCATCAATCCCCCGGGAGCGCCGCGGTGCTGCCAGTTCGAGGGTGCGCCTGCATCCCTGGCCTACGACTATGCGGAGGATGACCGCGCCTTGAACCGGGTGTTCCATGGGAAATGCACCGGGGGCGGCCCCCGCCTGCTGCGACCGGCTTCTCCTGTGTGTCCCGACACGACGACCCCCAGCGGGATCAGCACGACTGTGGGGCGTTTCCCTCACTCGGACCAGGATTGGCACGACGCGACCAGGCGAGGAGCAGTGGCATGGCACGTAACACCACCCCGGAACCGGCGGGTCTGGCCGCCGTACCGGCGGCGCTCAACGAAGGCGTGGCTGGAACCGTCGAGGACGTGAAGGCGCTGCCGAACGCGGTGTCGTCGGCCGCGGCATTCCCCGGAAAGCGGATTCTGCTGCCACTCCTCATGGCGCAGTTCCTGAATGCCTACGACACCGCGAGCATGAACGCCGCGATCAGCACGATCGCCAACGACTTGAATACGACCGTCACCGGCGTGCAGACGGCCATGGCGACCTATACCCTCGTCATGGCGGCCGGCATGATAACCGGCAGCAAGCTCTCAGACATCGTTGGGCGTCGCCGGATCTTCAACATCGGCGTGATCACCTACGGGACGGGAGCCCTCATCACGGCGTTGTCGCCGACGATCCTGGTCATGGGGTTCGGCTGGTCGATTCTCGAAGGGATCGGCTCCTGCCTGATGATCCCACCGATCTACATTCTCGCGACCGTGAGCTTCACGGATCTCAAGGCACGCGCTGCGGCATTCGGCGCAATCGCGGCCGCGGCGGCAGGTGGTAGCGCCAGCGGCCCGCTGCTCGGGGGCATCATCACGACCGCGGTCACGTGGCGCCTGTCGTTTGCCCTCGAGACGCTCGTGGTCGTGATCATCGTCATGCTGCGGGGACGAATCGTAGACCCCGGGCTTGAAGGCCCGAAGCCGAAGCTTGACGTCCCGGGAGCGATCCTCTCGGGCCTCGGCATGACAGGGATCATCGCCGGCACGCTGCTGGTCGGCAACTACGGCCTCATTACCGCGCGGCAGGACTTCTCGGTCGGTAGCACGGTGCTGCTACAACAGGGTCAGATCTCTCCGTCCATCATCGCGATCCTGATCGGACTCGCGCTGCTGGTCTTTTTCGCGTGGTTCGAGCGGTACAAGGAGCGACGTGGTGGGGAACCGCTGGTGCGTATGCGAGTCGTCCTCAATCGCATCGCGGCCACCGGCTTGTCGACCCAGGCGGCCCAGTGGCTCCTCTCCAGCGGGATCGGGTTCGTCGTCTCGGTCTTCCTCCAGGTCACGTTCGGGTTTAGCGCGATCCAGACCGGGTTGATGATGATACCCGTCATCGTCGGCGTCCTCTTCTTCTCCCGGCGCTCCGCCAAGCTCGCCAAGAAGTTCCCGGCCAAGGGGATCCTGGTCGCCGGCTTCCTCGTTGCCGAAGCCGGCATCGCCGCCATCCTCCTTCTGGTCGACCCGAACGGCTCGTCGCTCTGGTTCATCCCCGGGTTGCTGTTGATCGGCTCGGGCGTCGGCATCATCATGCCGGCATCCGTCAACGTCGTGCAGTCGTCCGCGACGGAGGCGGAGCAGGCCGACATCTCCGGCGTCTCCCGTAGCGTGTCCAATTTCGGTTCATCCTTCGGCGTCGCAATGGCCGGAGCGATTCTGGTATCGACCCTTGTCACCGGCATCACCCGCGGCGCGGACCAGAGCACCGTGCTCTCTTCGCAGCAGCAGCAGCAGATCAACACCTACGTGCAGCAGAACAACATGTCGGCGATGAGCAACGAGCAGATCGAGCAGTTGACGCAGGGCCAGCCACAGAACGTCGTCAACGAGGTCGTCAGCATCAATGCGACGGCCCGGAGTCGAGCGCTCGGCTACGCGATGCTGTCACTGGCCATCGCCAGCCTGGTGGGTCTCATCGGCGCGCTGCTCATCCCAGGACGGGCACGGCGCACCGCCGAGCAGCGCGCGAGCGGGATGGTTGAAGCACCTGCTCCGCCCGCCGCTTCCGGCCCGTCTGGCCCCGACGCCGAACCCGGCCAGCCCTCGGCCAAGCAGCCGAGTCCTGGCGGCTGAGCGGCGCAGCAGCCGCGCATTCCTACTGGCGCGGTTGCGCGCACCTGATATGAACGTTGACGAATTGCATGGGCGTTTGCCAGGCGGCATGTGCCCGGGGCTAACGGTTATTGGCGAAATGACCCTGCACACCGGCCGCTCCACGTCCAGCCTGCCTGAGCCACGTCGGGCGGCTACCGACCGTCTATGGGGTTGGTGGTGGAAAGGTTCCCACGCCGTGGCGCGTGCCCGGGGTAGGTTAGGTGGCGAAAGGCATCCCACGCCGTGGCCCCCGGGCCGCGGCGGAGGCCCCCGCCCCCGCCCCCGCCCCGCGGGCCATCCC
>NZ_JADGHZ010000046.1 GCF_019683595.1 Sphaerobacter sp.
GGTGATCGCCGCCGTCGTCGTCGTCTTCCCGTGGTCGACGTGCCCGATCGTCCCAATGTTCACATGCGGCTTCGTCCGCTCAAACTTCTGCTTCGCCACAGCTTCTTGTAACCTCCGCGTACGAGGCGGCCCGCATCAGGCGCGCGACTTGACGGGCTGAGCACCCCCGCTCCCCGCTACCGCCTTACCCGATCCAGGCCGACTTGCCGATGCTCACACGTCACACACCTGAGATCCGACGCGCACCCGCTGAGCGATGCGGGCCCCTGAATGGGGAAAAGGCCCATCACGCATGACGGGCCGGGTGGGGAGGGAGGGATTCGAACCCCCGAAGCATTACGCACCTGGTTTACAGCCAGGCCCCTTTGGCCGCTCGGGAACCTCCCCATATGGAGCCGACGGTGGGACTCGAACCCGCAACCGGCTGTTTACAAAACAGCTGCTCTGCCAATTGAGCTACGTCGGCTTGAGCGGTCTCGGTGCGGCGCTCGGTCGGGCCAACCGAGTAACGAAGTATAGTGATTGACGTGGTCTCTGTCAAACTTCTCACAAGCTCGGCCGGCCGCACGAGGCCAGCCACGACCAGCCCGCCGACGATTGACGCCGCCGCCCCGCGGTGCCATACTGTGGCACAAATAAGTATAGCGCGCCGGTGACCGGGAGGAGTAGGCCGCGCGCTCGCCGCCAGGGAGACGGGGTCATCGACTGCAAGCCCCGTTCGGTGGAGAGTGGCCGAAGTCGCCCGCGAGGCCGGCGGTCGAAGCGGTGGAGCCCCCACCGTCAGTAGGCCGCCGCGGGTACGCCCGTTATCGCGTCAGAGCGCGGCTGCATCAATGAGGTGCAGCCGAAGCAAGGTGGTACCGCGGCTGAGCCGTCCTTGACGTCGAGGACGGCGCTTTTGTTTTGGTGACGATCGAGCGTCCGGTCCGCGCCCGCCACGGCGTGCCGGGTGCCCAGTGCGAGTTCAGCGCCGAACGCGCGGAGGTGAGATCGATGGCCCGAGCAACGCAGCGCGGCGAGCTGGCAAAGGCCTATGCTCCCCAGGAGGTCGAAGCCCACTGGTACGACTGGTGGGACGACCGCGGCTACTTCACGCCCCGCATCGAGCCAGGGCGCAAGCCGTTCGTGATCATCATGCCGCCGCCTAACGTCACCGGCGAGCTGCACATGGGCCATGCCCTCTTCGTCACGGTCGAGGACATCCTCACCCGCTGGCACCGCATGATGGGCGAGCCGACACTCTGGCTGCCCGGCGCCGACCATGCCGGGATTGCCGGGCAGTGGGTCGTTGAGAAGGAGATCGCCAAGGAGGGCCTCTCGCGCCACGACCTCGGCCGCGAGAAGTTCCTGGAGCGTGTCTGGGACTGGATGGACCGCTACCGGGGTCGCATCCGCGAGCAGTTGCGCATCCTGGGCGCTTCCTGCGACTGGACCCGCTTCCGCTTTACGATGGACCCCGGCCCCTCGCGCGCGGTCCGCACCGCCTTCAAGCACCTCTACGACAAGGGGCTGATCTACCGCGGCGAGCGCATGATCAACTGGTGCCCGCGCTGCATGACCGCGCTCTCTGACCTGGAGGTGAACCACATCGAGGTCCAGTCCCATATCTGGACCATCCGTTACCCGATCGAGGGAACCGATCGCCTCATCGAGGTCGCCACGACCCGGCCCGAGACGATGCTCGGCGACACCGGCGTCGCGGTTCACCCGGACGACGAGCGCTACGCGGGGCTCATCGGCAAGACGGTTCGCCTGCCGCTGATGAACCGGCTGATCCCGATCGTCGCCGACGAGGCGGTCGATCCCGCGTTCGGCAGCGGCGCGGTCAAGGTCACACCGGGTCACGACCCGACCGACTTCGAGATCGGCCGCCGCCACAACCTGCCGGCGATCAACATCTTGAACAAGGACGGCACCCTGAATGAGAACGCGGGCGACTTCGCCGGGCAGACCACCCAGGAGGCGCGGCGCAATGTCGTCGCCCGGCTCCAGGAGGAGGGCTACCTCGTCCGCGTGGAGGAGCACGTCCACTCGGTGGGCCACTGCGACCGCTGCGACACGGTCATCGAGCCGATCATCAGTTTGCAGTGGTGGTTGCGGATGGAGCCGCTGGCGAAGCCGGCCATCCAGGTGGCGCGGGACGAGACGGTGCGCTTCATCCCCGAGCGCTTCAAGGGGATCTACCTCCATTGGATGGAAAACGTCCACGACTGGTGCCTCTCGCGCCAGCTCTGGTGGGGGCACCGCATCCCGGTCTGGTACTGCAACGCCTGCAGCGAGGTGACGGTCACCGCCGAGGAGTCGATCGACCGCTGCGAGCACTGCGGCAGCACCGACATCTACCAGGACCCGGACGTGCTCGATACCTGGTTCAGCTCCGGGCTCTGGCCCTTCAGCACGCTCGGCTGGCCGGATGACACCGAGGACCTGCGCTACTTCTACCCCGGCTCCGTGATGGAGACGGGCTACGACATCATCTTCCTCTGGGTGGCGCGCATGATCTTCCTCGGCCTCGAGTTCATGGGCGAGGTGCCCTTCACCGACGTCTACTTCCACGGCACGGTGCGGGACGAAGCCGGGCAGCGCATGAGCAAGACGAAGGGCAACGTCCTCGACCCGACCGAGATCACTGCGCGCTACGGCAGCGACGCACTGCGCTTCGCGCTGATCACGGCCGGCGCCCCCGGCGCGGACCTGAAGCTGAGCGTGCAGCGCGTTGAGGCGGCCCGGAACTTTGCCAACAAGATCTGGAACGCCACCCGCTACGTCCTGCGTGCCATCGACGGCCAGCAGATCGCCACCGACCCAGACGGCGCCCCGCTCCGGCCGCAGGCCGAGCACCTGGGCCTGGCCGATCGCTGGATGCTCAGCCGCCTGGAAGCCGTCACCGCCGACGTGACCAACCTGCTCCGTGCCTTCCAGCTCGGTGAAGCCGGCCGGCGGCTCTATGAGTTCCTCTGGTCGGAGTACTGCGACTGGTACATCGAGTCGAGCAAGCCGGTCCTCCAGGGCAACGACGCGGCGGCCAAGGCCGCCACTCGCCAGACGCTCGTCTACGTCCTGGAGCGATCGCTGCGGCTGCTGCACCCGATCATGCCGTTCGTGACCGAAGAGCTCTGGCAGCACCTGCCGCATGCCGGGGACAGCATCATGGTCGCCCCCTGGCCGGAGGCGGACACGACGGCGATCGACGAGCAGGCGGTGGCCGAGTACGAGTTCCTGATCGAGGCGGTGCGCAGCATCCGGAACGCCCGCGCCGAGGCCGGGGTCGAGCCGGCCCGCTGGATCTCCGCCATCATCCAGCCCGGCTCTCACCTGGCGACTTTCGAGGAGGGTGACGCCGCATTCCGCTTCCTCGCCCGCATTGCGGCCGACCGGCTCGAGTTCATTCCCGCGGACGCGGAGGCGCCCGAGCAGGTGGTCACCCTGGTGGTCGATGACGCCGTCATCTACCTGCCGCTGGCCGGCATGGTGGACCTCGACGCCGAGCGGCAGCGTCTGCGCGGCGAGATCGAGCAGGTGGAAGAGGAAATCGCGCGTGCCGGGTCGCTGCTGGCCAACGAGAACTTCGTCCAGCGCGCGCCCGCCGAGGTGGTGGACCGCCACCGCCAGCGCCTCACCGACCTGCAGGAGCGGCTGGCCCTCCTCCAGAGCCGGCTGGCCGACCTCGGAGAGTGACCAGCACGCGGAGCCAGGCGCCCGCGTTCGTGACCGACCCGGCCCGGGCGCTGGGCGCCTCCTTCTACGAACGCCCGGTCGTTGACGTCGCTCGCGACCTGCTGGGCTGCCTGCTCGTGTCCCAGCACGACGGCGTCACGACAGCCGGGCTGATCATCGAAACCGAGGCGTACGCCGGACCCGACGACCCGGCCTCCCACGCCGCCTTCCGCCGCAACGGCACGGTAACCGCCATGTGGGGGCCGCCCGGCCGCGCCTACGTCTACCGGGCCTACGGCGTCTACCCGTGCTTCAACGTCGTCACGGGGCCGGAGGGCGAGGCCTCCGCCGTCTTGATCCGCGCCATCGCCCCCGTCACCGGCATCGAACACATGGCCGCTCGCCGGGGCGGCGCCGTCGGTCCGCGACTGGCTAGCGGCCCCGGCCGGTTGGCGGTCGCGCTCGGTATCACGCTCGCCGACAACGGACGGCCGCTCGACGGCCCGCCGCTCTGGATCCAACCCGGCGCCCCGCCCGGCTGCATCGCCGCCGGGCCGCGTATCGGCGTCCGCCGGGGCGACCCGCGCCCCTGGCGCTTCGGCATCGCCGGACACCCGCTCCTCTCCCGGCCGTTCCCGCCGTAACCGTCATGAGCGCCGGCATCATCCCGGCTCCCGCCGCGTTACGGGCGAATCGGACCGAACGAGGGCACGCGCGCTGACCGGGCACACACATGTGGGCGAGCGGTCCAACGCTCGCCCACACGCACCCAATCGATTGGGGCCGCCTGTTGCTCCCAAGTATACCCCCCGGGGCGCTCCGCCGCGTGCCGCTGCTATACTCCGGGCGAGGGAGACCGATGCCGATCCGTTTGCTCGACGAAGACACGATCGGAAAGATCGCCGCCGGGGAGGTCATCGAGCGGCCCGCCTCGGTGGTCAAGGAACTGGTCGAGAATGCCCTCGACGCCGGGGCGCGCAGCGTGCGCGTCGAGATCCAGGCCGGCGGCCGTGAGTTGATCCGCGTGAGCGACGACGGCCACGGCATCCCCGCGGAGGAGCTGCCGCTCGCCATCCAGCGGCACGCGACCTCCAAGGTGACCCGCTTCGACGACCTCGCCCGCCTCACGTCCTATGGCTTCCGCGGGGAGGCGCTGGCCAGCATCGCCGCCGTCGCCGAGTTGCGCATCGTCAGCCGCCCGCCGGACAGCCCGCACGCCGCCGCGCTGGTGAGCCGAAACGGGCGGGTCGAGCCGCCCACGACCGTGCCCGCGGCCCCGGGCACGACCGTGACCGTGCGCGACCTGTTCGCCCACGTCCCGGCCCGGCGCGCCTTCCTGCGCCAGGACCACACCGAGGCGGCCTACGTCCAGCGCGTCGTCGCAGCCTGCGCCCTGGCCGCGCCCGAAGTCCGCTTCGAACTTGTCGTCGACGGCCGCACGGTGCTGGCAACCGACGGCTCCGGAGACCTCGGCAATACGATCGTCGGCGTCTTCGGGCCGGACATCGCCGCCGAGATGGTGCCGATCGTCCCGCCCGCGGACGACGAGCACGACCCGGAGCGTCCCGCGGTCACGGTGAGCGGCTACGTCGGCCTGCCGACCCTCACGCGCGGCAACCGGCAGCACATTATCCTGCTCGTCAACCGTCGCTGGATCGAGAGTCGCTCGCTCACCTTCGCCCTGGAACAGGCGTACCATTCGCTGATCATGGTCGGCCGGTTCCCAGTCGCGGTGCTCCACATCACGGTTGCGCCGGACCGGCTCGACGTCAACGTGCACCCGACCAAGCGCGAGGTGCGCTTCTCCGATGAGCGGCTGGTCTTCGCCGCCATCCAGCGGGCCGTGCGTGGAACCCTCACGCAGCACACCCCGGCGCAGACCATCCCATCGTTCACCACCACGCCTCTGACCGCGCCGGCGGTGCAGCGCCGGATGGCCCTCACGCACCCGAACCGGTTTCGCCCCACACCTCCGCCACCACCCGAAGGCGCACCCGCCGACGACCCGGACCCGGGCATGACCGTGGTGCCCGACCCCGGCTCGGCCGTCCCAGTACTGCGGGTACTCGGCCAGGTCGGAGCCACCTACATCATCGCCGAGGGGCCGGACGGCATGTACCTGATCGACCAGCACGCCGCCCACGAGCGGGTCCTCTTCGAACAACTCTGGCAGCAGTACGAGCGCGCCAAGCCCGATATCCAGACCCTGCTCGAGCCCTTGGTGATCGAACTCACGCCAACGCAACTCGAAACGGCGGAGCGCTGCCGCGAGGAGATGGTCCAGATCGGCTTCCACATCGAGCCGTTCGGTGGGTCCGCGGTGGCGGTACGCGCCGTACCCGCCATCGCCGCTCGTCGCGACCCGCGCGCGGTCCTGCTCGGAATCCTCGATGAAATGGCCGCCGGGGGCCGCGGAACCACTCTGCTCGAATCGTTGACAATCAGCACCGCGTGCCACTCGGCCATCCGCGCCGGGCAGACCCTCTCGCTGGCGGAGATGCGCGAGCTGATTGCCCAGCTCGAACGCTGCACCGCCCCACGGGCCTGCGGCCATGGCCGCCCCACGATGCTCCACCTCAGCCAGGAAGAACTCGAGCGCCAGTTCGAGCGCCGGTAGAGACTACGGCGAATAAGCCGCTCTCTGGCGGGGATATGCCCTGGGATGGGTGGTGTGAGGGTTCCCGCCGCGCGGCCCGTGCCCGGGGCTTAAGCCGCCGGGCTGACAAGGAAAGCCGGCTCAAGCCGGCTGGGGGACGGTGATCCGACCAGGTGATGAGAGGATCCGCGCACGCGGCATGTGTCCGGGGTTCAAGCCGTCGGGCTGACATAGCAATACCCACTGAAGGGACCGGGGACACTGCGTCCGGCAGGGTGCCGGTTTGGCCCCGCCTGCATGTTGCCATCACAGCCCCTTCAGTGGGCTTACCCAATGTCAGCCCGGCGGCTTGAACCCCGGACACAGGCCACGGCGCCGGAACCGCTCCGCCACCTATCCCGGGCACGCGCGACGACGCACCGATCCCCGCGCCGCCCGGCCCAGGCACTGGCGGTGGGATTAGCGCGTGTCACCAGTCAACCGGCCGCCCGCCCGGTGGAGGGACACGTCGCTCCCACTCCCCTACCGGACCCTCCACGAGGGGACCCAAACGTACGGGACGACGCGTGACGCAGGACGCGTGACGCATCACTTCTGATTGGTTGGGTCGGGTTCGTCGCTCAGCTTGATCCAGCCGTGACGGAGGGCGTAGATAACCGCCTGGGTACGATCGTTCACCGCCAGCTTGCGCAGAATCGACGTGATGTGGTTCTTCACCGTCTGGTCGCTGATATTGAGCAGGCGGGCGATCTCCTTGTTGCTGTTGCCCCGGGCTACGCAGTCGAGGATCTCCACCTCGCGCGGTGTCAGCGGAGAGAAGACACCGCTGGAGACCTCGTCGATCTGCGCCAGTTCGCGGAACTGATCGAGCACCCGGGAGGCGACGAACGGGCGTGATAGCACGTTCTCGTTGATGAGGTATTCCCCGCGCGCCACCCGCCGAATCACCGAGACCAGTTCGGCGGGGTCGATGTCCTTCGTGCAGTAGGCCGAGGCGCCGACACGGATCGAGCTGAACAGTTGCTCATCGTCCTCGTGCATCGTCAGCACGACGATGGCTGCCTGTGGGTGCCGTCGCTTCAGCACCCGGCACAGTTCCAGCCCACTCATCCCCGGGAGGTTCAGATCGAGCAGCACGACGTTGGGTGACAGCATATCGGCCGCTCGCATGGCTTCCTGAGCATCCGATGCTTCCCCAACGACCCGAATGTCACGCTCTTCTTCGAGGCTCCATCGAATGCCACGCCGAAAGAGGGGATGATCGTCGACGATCAGGACCTCAATCCGGTTCACGTCGCGCTCTCTCCTTTGGCTTGTAGGTCGGCACCGCACGCGCCTCACCTGCGACCGCGTCCGCCGGCTGCGGTGTGAGCGGGACGACGAGTGTAATCTCTGTCCCCTGCCCGGGTCGACTCGATATCGTGACCCGGCCACCGACGACTGCGGCCCGCTCCTGCATCCCTGCCAGGCCAAATCCGCTCGACGGTGTCGGTGCCACCGCCGATGGACGGAAGCCCTGGCCGTTGTCGCGGACGCGCACGGTCAGCTCCCCGTCACTCGCCCCGATAGTAACCGACACACGGCTCGCACGGGCATGACGATGCACATTCTGCAGGGCCTCCTGGATCACCCGGAAGGCCGTCAACTCCTGCTCAGGGGTCAGCCGGGGTAGTTGCGGCGGGAGTGACAATTCGACCTCCGGCGGGAGGAAGCTTCGATACGTCTCGATGTAGTGCTCCACCGTCGCCACCAGGCCGCGCTGCGACAACATCGTCGGCCGGAGATCGAAGATGAAGCGGCGGATCTCCGTCAGGCCGTCGCGCATCGCCGACTTGATCCGCTCGATCTCCGCCAGTGGCTGGCTCACGTCGGACGATCCAACCGCACGGAAGGTGCGCTCGACAAACTCCAGGCCGATGATGGCGTTGGCCAGCACCTGGGCCGGGCCGTCATGGACCTCCCGCGCCAGCCGCTGTCGCTCTACCTCCTGCGCCCGGATCATCGCCTGCCGGATCGCGAGCTGCTGAGCATCATCTCTCCCAAGCAGCGTCTCATCGGCGCGAAACTGCTGGCGGCTCGATGCCAGCAGGCCCAGAAAGTCGGTGAGTTGGCGGTAGAGAACCGCCGCGCGCATGTACTCCTGGGCGATGACATCCTCGTGTTGGCGCAACTCCGCTGTGCTGGGGGGACGTTGTGTGGACTCGACTCCCAGGCGGCGTTCCAGCTCGCGCTCCTCGATCGCGGCCTGCACCTCCGCCCGCTCCCGCTCCAGGTCCGCTAGAATGGAGCGCAGTTCACCCGCGAGCGATTCCAGACGCGACTCGCACGCGCCGATACCGTCATCCATTGCCTGTTTGATTGCGCTCAGCACATCGGGGAGCCGCCCGGACACTCGTCTCGCCCCCGTCCTTCCAGAACCGAAACTTTCCCCTCAGCGGTACCTCGCGGTGGAAAGGCCAACCTTGATGGGAACACAACTCGCCACTAGCGAAACCAGTATAGCACGAGGCTAGCCGATGACAAGATACCCTCGTACGTACGCCTGTACGGACATCGAGCAAGGAGGTCCGGAATGACGCGGATCGGGTTGGTAACCATCGGACAGGCACCCCGCGAGGACATCGAAGCCGCCATGTTCCCCGGCGGTCCGCCGGTCCCCTGCCATTACGCGGGCGCGCTCGACGGGCTCGATGAGGACGCTATCGCCACTCTCGCCCCACGCGACGGAGAGGTCCCGCTCGTCACCCGCCTCCGCGACGGGCAGGAAGTGGTGGTCGCGAAGGAGAGCGTCCTCCCCCTCCTCGCCCGCGCGGTCGAGCGCGTCGTCGCGACTGGTGCTCGCGTCGTGGTTGTCCTGTGCACTGGCGAGTTCCCCGGTCTGACCGCACCGGTGCCGCTGGTTTTTCCGGACCGCGTGCTGCGCGCGACGGTCGACGCGCTCCTCCCCGACGGCGTCTTGGGCGTCCTCATGCCCCACCCCGGCCAGGGGCCGATGATGAAGCGGAAGTGGGCAGCGCCCGGTCGCTCCTTGCGCTGCGCCGCCGCCTCACCTTACACCGGTGCAGCCGAACTCAGGGCCTGCGCGGAGGAATTGCACGCCGCCGGAGCACAACTGATCGTGATGGACTGCATGGGCTACACCGCCGCGATGAAGCAGGCCGTCACCGCCGCGGGCGTCCCCACTATCCTTGCCAACCGCCTCGTCGGGCGAGTGGTGGAAGAGATCGTGACCGCGTGAGCGCCTGTCAGGGAGCGCCCGGCCCCGGAATGCCGGCCGGCAGGACCGGCTCGACCCATCCCTCGCGGCTGAGCCGGCTCACCCGCTCGATCGTCGTCAGCACCGCGAGACCCGCCGCCGCCGCCAGATCCTCGATCGAGCGCGGGCGCGTCAGCAGCGGGAGGATCACGTCGTCCCCGGGCCCGCTCCCCGGCGTCGCCGTGCGCCGCCAGACCGACGCCGGCCCGGTCCCGGCGTATTCCGCCCGGCGCAGCTCCTCTTGCCAGCGAGCCGCGTTCAAGATGACCTGTTGGGGCACCAGGTCGAGCCGCAGCGGTGCCACCTGGGGACGCACCCCGACCGTGGCAATGAACTCGCCCTGCGCCAGGTCGAACAGCGGGTAGATCAGCATCTCCACCTGGCGCTCGACGAACGGGTCCCAGACGGCTGGGGTGACGAGCGCCCGGGCGATCAGGCTGAGCCCGACGCCACGCTCATCCTTTTCGAGCAGGTCCAACTGCTGCCGGACGTCCGGCGCGAGCCACTCGATGCGCCGCAGCTCGTCAAGCAGGTTCCAGTGACTGGCCCCGGCGCCGCTAATGTGTCCTCGGTTGAAGTAGAGGATGTAGGTGTGCCGGCCGTCGCGGACCTCGAGCGACCCCGTCTTGGCCGAGATCTGGAAGAGTTGGAGGATGTCGACGACGTTGAAGTCGCTCAGGCTACCCCGCACATCGATCCCCGTCCGCTCGCCGGGCCCGCAACCCAGCGGCACCTCGGTGCGCTAGCGTCCGTAGCGTCCCCGGAAGTCGTTCCAGCGCACCCGCACCACGTCCCGCACCATCAGCAGGCTGTCGATCCCGGGCCGCACCTTGCTGCCGTCGACGTGCCGCCAGGTGACCGGCAACTCGGCCACCCGAAGTCCCCGTTTCCGTGCCAGGAACAGCAACTCGACGTCGAACCCGGTTACCAGCGGCCCACGCACCGGTGCCGCGCCGTTCCGGTAGAGCCAGGCGCTGCCGAAGACCTCACGCGCCGCCGCGCCGGAGAATCCCTTGAAGCCGCACTGCGTGTCCTTGATCCCGGGCACGGCCAGGAGCTGGACCAGGTAGTTGTAGAGGCGCCCCATCACGTGCCGGTAAAACGGCTCCCCGATCCGGCGCGCCCCCACCCCCTCACGGGTGCCGATAACGACATCAAACCCGGACTTGATCAACCGGCGCACGTCCGCCACGTACTCGATCGGCGTCGAGAGGTCGGCGTCGGTGAAGACCACGACTTCCCCCCGCGCCGCGCGTACCCCGGCGTGCACCGCGGCCGCTTTCCCCCGGTGGGGTAGGCGCAGGTGGCGCACACGCGGGTCGGCTGCCTCGGCGGCGGCTGCGATGTCCGGCGTCGCGTCCTCGCTGCCGTCGTCGGCCACGATCAACTCCCAGGAGTACGGTTGCGCGGCGAGATACGCGGTCGCTGCCGCCAGCGTCTTGGGGAGCCGGGACGCCTCGTTGTAGGCGGGCACCACCACGCTCACCTCAACGCGCTGCTCGGCGACAGCCGCCGCCTCGGGCCGCGGCTGTGGAGCCTGCCCGTGGTCCTGATCCGCGTACCCGTGATCCATGCGCCTCCGCATTCGTGCCTAACTCGCGACGATTGTACCAATTCCCCGGTCCGCGCCGGGCTCGCGCGCATCCACCGAAAGTCCCGACCACGGCCCCGCACCAGACCCAGCGATGGCTCCCATCCACTGGACGGCCTTGCTACAATAGTCGGGTGCGATCGTTTGTTCGCATTTTCCGGGGTAGGGGTAGGCACGGTATCGGCATGGCGAGCGAGAAGATCGTCGTCCGCGGGGCGCGGGAGCACAACCTCAAGAACGTCGACGTCGAGATCCCGAGAGACCGGCTCGTCGTCATCACCGGCCTCTCCGGCTCCGGCAAGTCGAGCCTCGCCTTCGATACGATCTACGCCGAGGGGCAGCGGCGTTATGTTGAGTCCCTCTCCGCGTACGCCCGGCAGTTCCTCGGCTTGATGGAGAAGCCCGACGTCGATCTCATCGAGGGACTCTCCCCTGCCATCTCGATCGACCAGAAGAGCGCCTCGCGCAACCCGCGCTCGACCGTCGGCACCGTCACCGAGATCTATGACCACCTGCGCCTGCTCTACGCCCGAATCGGTCACCCCCACTGCCCCAACTGTGGCCGGGAGATCACCCAGCAGTCGGTGCAGCAGATGGCCGACACGATCCAGGCCCTGCCCGACGGCACCCGGCTGATGATCCTGGCGCCGCTGGTCAAGGACCGCAAGGGAGAGCACCAGGGCGTGCTCGACGAGGTCCGCCGCGCCGGCTTCGCCCGCGTGCGCGTCAACGGCGAGATCCGCGACGTCGACGACGAGATCAGGCTGGAGCGCTACAAGCAGCACACCATCGAGGTCGTGGTCGACCGCCTCGTCGTCCGCCACGATGACGAGGAGGAGGAACACGCCCTCCGCATTCGCCTGATCGACTCGCTGGAGACGGCGTTGCGCCTCGGCGGCGGCACCGCGATCGCGGACATCGTCGGCGGCGAGGAGATGCTCTTCTCCGAGCGCTTCGCGTGCCCGCACTGCGGCATCAGCTTCGGCGAACTCGAACCGCGCAGCTTCTCCTTCAACAGCCCCCATGGCGCCTGCCCGGACTGCGACGGGCTGGGCGTGCGCATGGAGTTCGACCCGGAACTGATCGTCCCCGATCCGGACCGCTCCCTGGCGGACGGCGCCATCGCGCCCTGGGCCCGCACCGGGCGGGACAGCACCGCCTGGTACGAAGCGCTGCTCGCCGCTCTGGCCGCCAAGCACGGTTTCTCGCTCGACACCCCGTTCCGTGACCTGCCCGAGGCCATACGGCAGATCATCCTATTCGGCGGCAAGCGCGAGCGTGTGCGCGTTGAGTACCGCGCCCGCAGCGGGAGGACCCGCGCCTATGAGGTCGACTACGAAGGGGTGATCCCCCACCTTCGGCGGCGCTACCAGAGCACCTCGTCCGACTACGTGCGCGCCGAGATCGAGCAGTACATGGCCGCGCGTCCCTGCCCAACCTGCGGCGGGGCACGGCTCAAGCCCGAGAGCCGCGCGGTGACCATCGCCGGGCGCTCGATCGTCGACGTCACCCGCCTCTCGATCGTCGACGCCCTCCGCTTCTTCGAGGATCTCGCCGACGAGGATCGACCCGAGCCGCTGCTGACGCCCCGGGAGCGGATCATCGCTCGCCAGATTCTCAAGGAGGTCCGCGAGCGGCTCGGCTTCTTGGTGGACGTCGGGCTCGACTACCTGACGCTCGACCGGGCCGCGGCCACCCTCTCCGGCGGCGAGGCGCAGCGCATCCGCCTGGCGACTCAGATCGGCAGCCGCCTGATGGGCGTGCTGTACATCCTGGACGAGCCGAGCATCGGCCTGCACCATCGCGACAACGCGCGGCTGATCCGCACCCTGTTGACCCTGCGCGACCTGGGCAACACCCTGATCGTCGTCGAGCACGACGAGGAGACGATCCGCACCGCCGACTGGATCATCGACGTCGGGCCCGGCGCGGGCGAGCACGGCGGCCGGATCGTCGCGGCCGGGACGATCGACGACATCGTGGCGAATCCGGAGTCGATCACCGGCCAGTTCCTGAGCGGCGCCCGGCAGATCCCGGTGCCGCGGGAGCGGCGGCCCGGCAACGGGAAGTACCTCCAGATCCGCGGCGCGCGGGAGAACAACCTGAAGAACGTCGATGTCGACATTCCACTCGGCACCTTCATCTGCGTCACGGGCGTCTCCGGCTCCGGTAAGAGCACGCTCATCGTCGACACCCTCTACCGCCGTCTTGCCCAGGTGCTACACCGGGCCAAGGACCGGCCGGGCCGCCACGACGCGATCCTGGGCATCGAGCACCTGGACAAGGTCATCGACATCGACCAGAGCCCGATCGGCCGCACGCCGCGCTCGAATCCGGCGACCTATACCGGCGCCTTCACGCCGATCCGGGAGCTCTTCGCCTCGCTCCCCGAGGCGCGAGCCCGGGGCTACAAGCCCGGCCGCTTCTCCTTCAACGTCAAGGGCGGCCGCTGCGAGGCGTGCCAGGGCGAGGGCATCATCGCCATCGAGATGCAGTTCCTGCCCGATATCTACGTGCCCTGCGAGGTGTGCCACGGCCGCCGTTACAACAAGGAGGCGCTGGAGATCACCTACCGGGGCAAGAGCATCGCCGACGTGCTCGACATGACCGTCGAGGAGGCCCTGGCGTTCTTCGAGAACATCCCGGCCATCCGCAACAAGCTCCAGACGCTCTACGACGTGGGCCTGGGGTACATCCGGCTCGGCCAGCCGGCCACCACCCTCTCCGGCGGCGAGGCCCAGCGCATCAAGCTGAGCGCGGAGCTCAGCCGGCGCGCCACCGGCCGCACCCTCTACATCCTGGACGAGCCGACCACCGGCTTGCACTTCGCCGACATCGAGCGGCTGCTCGGCGTCCTCCAGCGACTGACCGACGCCGGCAACACCGTGCTCGTCATCGAGCACAACCTCGACGTCATCAAGTCGGCCGATTGGATCATCGACCTCGGCCCCGAGGGCGGCGACGGCGGCGGCGAGGTCGTCGCGGCCGGCACCCCTGAGCAGGTCGCGGCCGTCGAGCGGTCCTACACCGGCCAGGCCCTCCGCACCGTGCTCCCCGAGCTGGCCACCGCGGCGGACTAAGCAGCGCGGCGCGCGTCGCCGCGCTTCCGCTTGCCTGCGCGCACGTGCGCGGCAGGAAACGCACCCTTGCGTGCGCCCACGGCTTGCTGCGCGCGAATCCTCACCTCTTGACGCTCTACTAGCTTGTACATGATAATCCGCGCAACCCATTCTTTGCCTGGAGCGCTATCAGCTTGCGCTACCACTCTTGCCCCACCGACGTGGTTGGGATACGCCGACACGTGAAGGAGGAGTCTCGGTGGACGCGCATGAGCCCTTCCATCTCCACCCCCTCGGCGGTAGGAAGACCACGCGCCGCACGTTCGTCGTGCGGGCAGCCCTGGCTCTCACCGGCGCCGCGTCGTTGCCGCTTCTTGCCGCCTGCGGGGGTGGCAGCTCCGAGGAGAACCCGGCTACCGAGCCGGCTGGCGACCAGACGGGCGGCTCGACTCAGGCAAGCCCCGGAACCGGGTCGTCCGGATCGGGCGCACAGGGTGAGCCCGTCCGTGGCGGAACGTTGATCACGCTCGGTCATACCGACGTTCCCGGGCTTAGCCCGGAGGACGCCGGCCCTACCGTTGAGTGGTCGCTCGTCACCCAGATCCACAACGGGTTGCTTGAGATCGACGAGAACTACGAGCTCGAATCGGTCCTGGCCGAGCGGCATGAGGTGGCCGAGGACGGGCTGACGTACACCTTCACCCTCCGCCAGGGTGTGAAGTTCCACGATGGCGAGGAGTTCAACGCGGACGACGTCGTCTACTCCTACGAGTGGTACCGCAACCCGGAGAACGCGTCGATCGAGCAGCAATCGTTCGCGGGCGTGGAATCGGTTGAGGCTACCGATCCCTACACCGTTGTGGTGCGAATGAGCGAGCCAAACGCCGCCTTCCTGATCCGTGGGGCGACGGCATTCATCATCCCGGAGCACTACCACAGCCAGGTGGGGCAGGACCAGTACCGCACCGCGCCGATCGGCACCGGGGCGTTCAAGCTCAAGGAGTGGCGCGCGGCGGAGTACACGCTGCTTGAGGCGTTCGACGACCACTTCCGCGGGCGCCCCTACCTCGACGAGTACCGGCTCAACGTGGTACCCGAGCCGTCCGTGCGCGCGATCGCGCTCGAAACAGGCGAGGCACATTCCTCGGTCTGGCAGCTCGCCGTCGAGGATAACCAGCGGCTCGAAGCGACCGGCGAGTTCACGGTCTTCAAGGCGCCCAGCGTGAGCGTCAACCACTTCCCGCTCAACCACAATCTCCCGCAGCTCGCCGAGAAAGAGGTCCGCCAGGCCATGATGTACGCCATCGACCGTCAGGCGGTCATCGACGATGTCTTCAACGGCGAGGCCGTGATAGCGACATCCAATATCGCGCCGGTGCTCGAGTCCTGGTACAACCCGAACGTCAAAGAGTATCCCTACGACCCCGACGAGGCACGGCGGATCCTCGATGAGGCCGGCTGGACGGTCGGCAGCGACGGGATCCGTGAGAAGAACGGCGTCAAGCTGTCGTTCACCTGCGGGGTGATCACCGGCGACCAGGCGCGACGACCGGAGGCCGAACTGGTCCAGCAGTACCTCCGGGAGGTCGGCATCGACATGCAGGTCCGGGAGGTACCCGACGCCAGTGGCGGCATGCGTCAGGGCGACCTCGACGCGGCGGTCTTCAACTGGACCTACGGCGGCTCCGGCGGCGAGCCCGACCCGTCCGATACGCTCCGGTCGGATGGGTTCAACAACTTCTCCCACTACCGGAGCGAGCGCATGGATGAGTTGATCGACCAGGGGCTGCGGGAGGTTGACCCGGAGAAGCGGCGCGAGATCTACAACGAGATCCAGGCGCTCGTCGCCGAGGATGTGCCCTTCCTCTACATGATGTACTGGCAGTGGTACACGCTGTACAGCAAGCAGGTCAAGGGCTTGCCAGAGTCCGCCTTGAGTCCGACCCAGACGTATCGAAAGGCCTACCAATTCTGGCTCGATCCGAACGCGTAGCCTCCGGCACAGGGGTGACGCGGCGGAGCGCGCATCCGGCGGCGCAACGAACACGGATGCGCGCTCCCACCGACAACGCCTCCGGCCGGCTCCCAGAGAAGGGCCACCGGATGCCGGCCGGCATGGCATCGGACGTCACGGGCCGACCATGTTCGGCACCGTTCCACGGGATCAACGAGGGCGAGGCTGCCCCATGCTGAGATATGTCGTGGTCCGCCTTGCGCAGGGGCTGGTCGCGATCTTCCTGGTGAGCATCGTCACCTTCAGCCTCATGCACCTTGCTCCTGGCGACCCGGTGAGTCTCTTCGTCGGTGAAGCTCAGGTCACCCAGGAGCAGGTCGACATGCTGCGCCACAAGTGGGGGCTGGACCAGCCGGTCTACCGGCAATACCTCCGGTGGCTGGGCAACCTGCTACGGGGTGACTTCGGGCAATCGCTCATCATCCGGCCCGGCGCGTCGGTCGCGAACATCATCAAGGAAGCAGCGCCGCTGACGATCAAGCTCAACCTGCTCGCGCTCTTCTTCTCCGTCGCCCTGGCCCTTCCGGCCGGAATCATCGCCGGGATCAAACGCAACTCGCTCTTCGACTACGTCAGTGTCGTGGGATCGACCCTGGGAGTTGCCCTCCCGAACTTCTGGGTCGCGCTCGTCTCGATCATCGTCTTCGGCAGTATGCTCGGCTGGCTGCCCACCTACGGTTTGAGCTCGTGGACCGGCTACATCCTGCCCGTGGCCGTCCTGGCCCTCGACCACACCGCGGTCTTGACCCGGCTCATGCGGGGCGCGACTCAGGAAGTGCTTGGTCAGGAGTACGTCACCACCGCGCGGGCCAAGGGCCTCGGCCAAGCCGCTCTCCTCTCCCGCCACGTCGTTCGCAATGCCTTACTGCCGATCGTCACGGTGATCGGCTACCGGATCGCGTTCCTCCTGAGCGGCACGATCGTGATCGAGACGGTCTTCGCCTTGCCCGGCCTCGGCCGCGTCTTCATCAACTCGGTCTACCGGTTCGACTACCAGGTCGTCCAGGCCGTCGTGCTGCTCCTGGCGATCGTCGTCGTGCTGGGCAACCTCCTGACGGACCTCGTGTACACCTACGTCGACCCACGCATCCGCATCCGCTAATGCGGAGATCACGCGACAGGAAACGAGTATGCAGTCGACCCACGAGCAGTCAGCAGCCGCAGCCGCCGCACTGTCGGCCAATGCTCGCCCACAGCGCTCCGAGCTCTCACGGATCTGGCGCCGCTTCCGGCGCCACCGCCTGGGCCTGGCAGGGTTGACCTTCATCGGCCTGCTGGTCGTCACGGCCCTGCTCGCCGATGTACTCGCGCCCTACTCGCCCATCCAGTCCGTGAGCGGTATGCGCGGCGTCGGCCCCTCCTGGTCACACCCCCTCGGCTTCGACCACATCGGCCGGGACATCCTCAGCCGCATCATCTTCGGCACCCGCATCGCCCTCATCGTGGGGCTCGGCGCCACGGGGATTGCGGTCACCATCGGCGTTCTTGTCGGCGCCACCGCGGGCTACTTCGGCGGCTGGGTCGACAACCTCCTCTCCCGCGCGGTGGACACGCTGATGGCGTTCCCCACGCTCGTGCTGCTGATCGCCCTCACCGCCGTCGTCGGCCCGAGCCTTCGAACCGTGGTCATCGTCATCGGCGCCACGGTGTGGGCGCAGTACGCCCGTGTCGTCCGCGCCGACACTCTGAGCCTGCGTGAGCGCGACTTTACCCTGGCCGCCCGCGTGGCCGGAGCTACCAATACACGGATCATCCTCCGGCACCTCGTGCCGAACGTGCTCGGCCCGGTGATCGTCCTCGCCAGCCTCGCGGTGGGAGGGATCATCATCTACGAGTCGACGCTGTCGTTCCTCGGCCTCGGCATCCAGCCTCCGGAGCCATCCTGGGGCGGCATGCTGGCCGACGGCCGCGCCTACATCGTGCACTACCCCCACATCGCCATCGCGCCCGGCGCGATGATCACCCTGACCGTGCTCGCCTTCAACCTGCTCGGTGACGGCCTGCGCGACGCGCTCGACCCGCGCACCCGCGACTGATTGCCAGGAAGGGAATGAGGGAGGTTCGCAGTGACAGATCATCAGCCGTTGCGGCTTGCCCTGACCGGCGACAGCATCATCACGCGCCGGTTCGCCGCCCCGCCCGGCAGCCCGTTCGACCAGCTTCGGCAGCTTATCCGTGAGGCCGACGTCGCCTTCACCAACCTGGAAGTGGTGCCCAACGACTTTCAGGGCTACCCGGCATGGGAGAGCGGTGGCTCGCATCTGGGTGCGCCATCCTGGGTCATCGACGAACTGGTCGACATGGGTTTCGACCTCTTCGCGACGGCGACGAACCACTCGCTCAACTACAGCATCGCCGGGTTGCTCGCCCTTATCGACATCCTGGAACGTAAGGGTGTCGCCTACGCCGGGATCGGTCGGAACCTCGCCGAAGCGCGTATGCCTGTGTATCTCGACTCCCCGCGGGGCAGCGTCGCGATGCTCTCCTGTGCCTCCACCTTCGCCGCGGGGCAAGAAGCGTCCGAGCAACGCCCCGACATGCTTGGTCGACCCGGGCTCAACCCCCTCCGCTACGAGACGATCTACGACGTGCTCCCGGAACAGCTCGAGACACTGCGGCAGATCGCGGAGGAACTCGGCCTCGAGCGGCAGCGGCTGGAGCGGATCCAGCTCGGCTTCGGCTTCCCGCCGGACTCGCCCGACATCTTCCCCTTCCTCGATGCCAACTTCCGCGCGGCCGACCGCGTCGCGGTGCACACCACGCCGAAGGCCAAGGACCTCGATGCCATCGCGACCTGGGTCCGCGAGGCCCGGGCACGCGCCGACGTCGTCCTCGTCAGCCTCCACGCGCACGAGCAGGGCAGCGACCGCGAGGAACCTGCCGCCTTCATCCGCACCTTCGCCCACCGCATGATCGACGAAGGCGCGGATGTGGTCGTGGGCCACGGCCCGCACTTGCTGCGCGGCATGGAGTGTTATCGGGGCAAGCCGATCTTCTACAGCCTCGGCAACTTCTTCGGCCAGAACGAGCTTACCCTCAAGATCCCGTCCGACTCGTACGAACGCTTCCGCATCGACCCGAGCCGGACTCCCAGCGAGATGTATCGCATCCGCCACGACAACGACCGCAAGGGCTTCCCCGCAGACGCTCGCTACTGGGAGACGGTCGTACCCATCTGCCACCTAGCGGAGGGGAGTGTCACCGCGATCGAAATCGTCCCCGTCTCGCTGGGGCACGGTGAGCCGAGTCACCGCCGAGGACGGCCGCGACTCGCGAGCGGCGCGCACGCGGAAGCCATCCTGAAGCGCTTCGCCGCCCTGTCGGCGCCGTACGGCACTCGGATCGAGCTCGACGGCGAACGGGGTTTCGTCCGGCTCGACTAGCCCGGGGGTGGCAAGACGCTCTACCGCTGAACGTCACAGGCCGCCCGGGCCGATGAGTGGTCAACCAGCTCGCACAACGCGCGACGCGGGGCGCGCAGCCAGGTCAGGCTGCTGCCTCGTGTCGCGTTGTGCCACGGTTTGTCACTTGCTATAGTTGAAGCGCACGGCGTCTCCCGAACCTTGTCCAACCGCACGAACAGAGGCGCACCTTGGATGACCAACAGGTAGCTCAGCACACCAACGGGAACCACCTGAACGGGCACCACCCGGTCCTGGTCCTGAACCACAATTACGAACCGCTCAACGTCTGCAACCTGCGCCGCGCGATCGTCCTCGTCCTCAGCGGCAAGGCCGAGATACTCGAGGCGTACGATGTCACGGTGTCGTCAGCGCGCCAGCGATTCGACGCGCCCTCGGTGATCCGCCTTGCCTACCTGATCCGCAGGCCGCGCCCGCGCGTCAAGCTCTGCCGGCGCGAGATCTTCATCCGCGACGACTACACCTGCCAGTACTGCGGCACGCGGACCCACGACCTCACCATCGACCACGTCGTGCCGCGATCCCGCGGTGGCGGCCATACCTGGTCCAACCTTGTCAGCGCCTGCCGCGCCTGCAACCACCGCAAGGGCGGGAAGACGCTGGCCGAGGCGCGCCTGACGCTGCGCCGCGAGCCGTTCGAGCCGCGCCCGGGTCGCTACTACACCATCCAGCGGGCGCTCAACTCCCGCGTCAATCCCGACTGGTTGCCGTTCATCCCCGGCTACGAGCCGTTGAAAAGTGCCAGCAGTAGTGGCTGAGCGGGGCGAGCACATGTTGCCGTCGCCCGCTCCGGCCCTACGTGCGTAGGGCCGTTCGTTTGTCAGCCGACCGCTGTGATGGAGGGACGACCATGATTGACCTGCGGTTGATCCGTGAGCAGCCGGATCTCGTGCGCGAGGCGCTCGCCAAGCTCAATACCGAGGCGCCCATCGACGAGATCCTTGAGCTGGACGAGCGTCGCCGGGCGCTCCTGGCTGAGGTCGAGGAGCTGAAGGCCCGCCGCAACGCCGGGTCGAAGGAGATCAGCCGGCTCGCTCCGGGACCGGAGCGTGACGCCCGCATCGCCGAGATGCGCAGCCTCGGCGACAAGATCCAGGAGCTCGACGCGCAGGTCGACCAGACCGACGCCGCGCTCCGCGACCTCCTGCTCCAGGTGCCGAACCTGCCCGATCCCGACGTGCCGGTCGGGCCGGACGAATCCGCCAACGTGATCGTCCGCCACTGGGGCGAGCCGCGCGATTTCCCCTACCCCGTCCGCCCGCATTGGGAGATCGGCGAGGAACTGGGCCTGATCGACTTCGAGCGCGGGGTGAAGGTATCGGGCTCACGGTTCTACTTCTTCCGCGGGGACATGGCACGCCTCCAGCGGGCGCTCGCGACCTGGATGATCGACCTGCACGTCCGCGAGCACGGCTACACCGAACTCTACGCCCCGGCTCTCGTCCGCCCCGACGCCCTGATCGGCACCGGCAACCTGCCCAAGTTCGGTGACGCCCTCTACCACGACGACGAGTCCGACCTGTGGCTGATCCCGACCGCCGAGGTGCCGGTGACGAACCTGTACGCCGACGAGATCCTCGATGCCGACGTGCTCCCGATCTACCACGTCGCCCAGACACCCTGCTTCCGCCGCGAGCAACTCTCGGCTGGGCGCGACGTGCGCGGGATCAAGCGCGTGCACCAGTTCGAGAAGGTCGAGATGGTCAAGTTCGTCACCCCAGAGACGTCGGACGACGAGCTGAACTCGCTGGTTGCCAACGCGGAGGAGGTTCTTCAGCGGCTGAACATCCCCTACCGCGTCGTCCAGATGTGCACCGGCGACCTCTCGTTCACCGCCGCCAAGAAGTTCGACCTGGAAGCCTGGGCGCCGGGCAGCCAGGACTGGCTGGAGGTGTCGTCCTGCTCGAACTTCCGGGACTTCCAGGCGCGCCGGGCGAACATCCGCTACCGGCCGGCAGACGGCGCACGGCCCCAGTTCGTCCACACCCTGAACGGCTCGGGCCTTGCCCTCCCGCGCACCCTGATCGCCATCATGGAGAACTACCAGCGCGAGGACGGCACGATCGAGATCCCGGAGGTCCTCCGCCCCTACATGGGTGGCCAGGAAGTCATCGGCCGCCCGCCCGGGGTGTGGGGCGGGGGGGGGGGCCGGGGTCTTTTTAACAAAAACCCCCCCCCCCCCCGCGCCCTT
>NZ_JADGHZ010000240.1 GCF_019683595.1 Sphaerobacter sp.
TACGTCAACCGTGCTGCGTATTGCATGTTCTCCCCTCTCCCACCAGGGGAGAGGGGCCGGGGGTGAGGGGGACGTGTGACGCATGACGCATGACGTACGACTGAGAGGAGCATCCCCGATGGAAACTGCGGACGTCGTCGTGGTGGGCGCGGGTGCCAACGGCACGAGCATCGCCTACCACCTGGCACGTGCTGGAGTGAAGCGCGTGGTGGTGGTCGAGCGGCGGCACCTGGCGGCCGGGGCGACCGGCAAGAGCGGGGCGCTGGTGCGCACCCACTACACGAATGAGCCGGAGACGCGGCTCGCGGTCGAGAGCCTCAAGTACTTCGCCAACTGGTCCGACATAGTCGGCGGCGAGTGCGGGTTCCAGAAGGTCGGGCTGATGGTGTTCGTGCCGCCGGAGTACGACCACCACCTGGAGGCGAACGTCGCCATGCACCGCGAGCTGGGCGCGAACGCTCTCCTGCTGACGCCGGATGAGGCGCGGGAGCTCGACCCATCGCTGCGGCTCGACGACGTGGTGCGCGTGGCATACGAGCCCGACTCCGGCTTCGCGGACCCGAACGCGACGACGTACAGCTTCGCCCGCGCGGCCATGGACCTCGGGGTCACCTTCAAGCTGGACACGCGGGTCACGCGGGTGCTCACCGAGGGCAATCGGGTCAGCGGGGTCGAGACGACCGCGGGCACCATCTCGGCGCCGGTGGTTGTGGTGGCTGCTGGGGCGTGGGCCAACCAGCTCTTCGAGCCGCTGGGGATCGACCTCCCGCTCGTGCCGAGCTACGCGCGGGTGACGGTCTTCCGCTGGGCGCTGGAGCGCTCGCCGCAGCACATGACCTACATCGACCGGATCAACCACACCTGGGCGCGGCCGGTCGACGGCAACTGCACGCTCATCGGCGGGGAGCAGGGCGTCCGTCCCGCGGCCGACCCGGAGGCATTCAGCGAGGCGGTGTCTCAGGACTTCGTCGACTACTGCCGCGAGCGGCTGATCGCGCGCTGGCCGGTCATGCGCCACAGCACCATGCGCGGCAACTGGGCGGGCATCCTGATGCGCAGCGCCGACTCCCGACCGATCATCGACCATCTGCCGCAGTACGAGGGGCTCTACTGCATGACCGGGGACAGCGGCACCTCGTTCAAGACCTCCCCGGCCATCGGGAAGTGTCTGGCCGAGTGGATCACCGAGGGCCAGCCCAAGACCGTTGATCTCACGCCGTTCCGTTCCACCCGCTTCGCTGAGGGCAAGCCCTGGATCGACGAGAACGACTACGGCGAGAGCCAGGCGACGATCTCGCGGTAGGGCCGCGGAGAGCGGCACCACAAGGCGCCGCCGGTCAGAGAGCGCCGGTCGGCAGGTGGGACGATCGCAGGACAACGCCTGTGTCTGGGACGGGTGGTGTGAAGGATCCCACGCCGTGGCGCGTGCCCGGGGCTAGAGCCGCCGGGCTGACAACGAAAGCCGGCTCAAGCCGGCTGTGGAGTGCGGCGGCCTGAGCCGCCGCTGTGGTATCGCGCGCCCGCCGCCGCGCGGGGTTGGATTCGTACCGCCGTCGGGACGCTGAATGGGTGGCGCGAGGATCCGACGCCCTGGCCCGTGCCCGGGGGTCAAGCCGCCGGGCTGAATAGGGGGTAAGCCCACTGAAGGGGCTGTGATGACGACATGCAGGCGTATCCAATACAGCTTCCTGCTACGCCCAGCGTCCCCAGCCGGCTTTTCATTGTCAGCCCGGCGGCTTTAGCCCCGGGCACGGGCCGAGCGCGTACACCCACGGAATTCGTCAAACGGCATGAGCCGCGGGTCGCCCCATCCAGCCGGAAGCGGCGACCCGCCGCCGTCACGGCTCCGCCCCTACAGCCGCTCGCCGAAGCCGGCGGGGCCGGGGGTGGGGACCCACCACTCCTCGCCGCGCTCGGTCCGCACGTATTCGGGCCAGCGCAGGTCGACCGGCGGGGGGAAGTCGCGCGGCAGCAGGGGCGCGACCCACTTGTCGCCGCCGATGCCGCCCTCGGTGCGTTCGACGAACTCCGCCTTGGCGCGAGCCAGCTCGTCCGGCTGGGTGAGCAGGTCCAACAGCGTCGCCGCGATCGTTTTCCCGGCGACGAACATGCCGGGGTCGACCGCCGCCGGCAGCCCACCCAGCGCGTTGTAGGCCCACGCCGGGTACTCGTATGACGGGTTGTGCGGTTGCAGGCGCGGCCGGCCGGTGAAGAGGCGGACCGTCGGGGCGTGCCAGGTGTACTCGACGTAATCGTCCGAGGTGAAGTTGCGCTGCCAGTCGGGGAGGACCCGGCGCAGGCGCGCCTCGTACTCCTCCGGCGAGACCAGTTGCTCACAGGCCGGGTCGAACGGGTTCTCCATCGGCGTGATGCCGAGGTTGCGCTGGATCTCGCGGCCGAATGCGCGCGCCTCCTCGCTCAAGGTCGGCGCGCCGACCGCCTCCAGGTTGCGGTAGGTGAGCGCGGCCAGCGCGTTGTTCGGCAGCCCGACGCGCGTCTTGGTGACCCAGCGGACGGAGACGACGCAGCCGGTGACCGCCGCGGCGTGGCGGGCGTTCTGGGCCAGGACGTTGTAGATCTGCTGCTGGATGCTGAGCGTGGGACTGCGCCAGGAGTACTGGATCTGGCTCAGCCGCGGCGGGAGGTTGTCGGACGTCGCATCTCCCCCCACCAGGATGAACTCGTTGAGTGTCCAGGTCCCGGTGTGGGGGAACATGGCCTCCTTGGTGTACTTGGTCATGGTGTACATCAAGCAGAGCGCGTCGATCGCGCCCGGGCAGCGGGCGACGGCGTGGGGGCTGCTCGGTTGGGGCAGGAGTGTCTTGTCGATCCAGGTCTGCGGCTCAAGGCACTCGAAGGTGAAGACCGCGCTCCAGTAGGAGCCGCACTGCGTCTCCCAGGCAACGGTGTTCGTCGCGTGCGGGTGGTAGGCGATGAAGGCGTCGAAGCCGTCGTAGTAGCCCTTGGCGGCGTGGACCGGCTTGGAGCCGCAGACTTTCTCGGCCGGCTCACCGAAGAACTGCAAGGTCCCCTTGATGCCGTAACGCTCCATGGCGGCCTTGGCGGCGAGCACCCCGGTGAGCGCGGCGGTGCCGAGCATCGAGTGCGGGTCGGTGTGCCCCGCGGCCCACGGGCTCAGTCCCTCGCGTGGTGCGCGGTAGGGCACCACCTGCTGGGAGTTGCCGGGGACCGCGTCGTACTCGGCGTAGGCGCCGAGTACCGGGCCGCCGTCGCCCCAGGTGGCGACGAAGGCGGTCGGCATCTCGCCGGAGCCTTGCTCGACCTCGAATCCCTCGGAGCGCAGGAGGTCGACGTAGGCACGGGCCGAGCGGTACTCACGCCAGGCAGGCTCGGCGTAGCGCCAGATCTCCTCGTTGAACGCGGAGAGCCGTGCGGCGTGCTGGTCGATCCAGTCCATCGCATGCTGCTTGGCCGGGTAGCGCATGGCGATCACCCCCACCCTTCTCTGCCGGCAACGGCAGGTGCTATTTGGTGCGACTGTGACGACGGCACGGTAGCCGGGGACGCGGGGGGTGTCAAGCGGGTATGAGCGAGCGCCGGCATATCGCGAAATGCCGGCGCTCCGAGATGGCATTAGAGCGGGTCGCGCAGGAGGGGACGGGTGAGGCAGGTCGGGCCACCCGTCCGGTTGTGGGAGATCTCCTGTCCCTGATACAGGATCACCTCGCAGCCGGCTGCCTCCAGACGGCGGGCCGTCTCGCGGTTCTCCTCAAGCAGCAGGCAGCGGCGCGGACCGAGCGCCAGGACGTTCGGACCTTGGGTTGGGACTTCCTCGTCGGGCACCTCCACAAACCGGATGCCGCGCTCCTGGAGGCGCTGGACGAACTCCGCGGCGAGTAACGGCAGGTAGACGACCGCCAGGTCCTTGTCGAGCATGCTGATGAGCGAGAGCAGGTGCAGGCACTCGGCGGGACCGCGCCAGTGGGGGAGGTCCACGGTGATGACCTCGACCCCCTGCGCCGCCATGATCTCCGCCATCTGGCGGATGCCCTCGGTGTTGGTTCGATAGCCGCGGCCGATGGCGAGCGTGTGGGCATCGAGCCAGAGGCAGTCGCCCCCTTCGAGCGTGCCCGGCTCGACGATGCGCCCGGCGATGGGGATGCCCAGGTCGCGCATCGTCTCTTCGGCCAGCGCGACCTCAGGAGCGCGCAGCGGCTTCCCCATGCGGCACAGGACGGCTCCGGCGTCGGTCATGAAGACCGGGTCGAAGGGGAAGATGGCGTCCGGCAGCGTTGGGTCGTCGACCTCGCCGACGACGAGGTCCACGCCCGCGTCGGTCAGGATCTGGCGTAGCGCGGCGTGCTCGCGCACCGCCAGGTCGTGGTCGATCGGCCGCAGGTAGCCGAACGCCTCCCAGGAGACGTCCGGGCTGGGCGGGAC
>NZ_JADGHZ010000241.1 GCF_019683595.1 Sphaerobacter sp.
AATCTACCTACGCCGGAACCCCCCCGGCCGCAAGGGACCCCAAAGGGGACCCCCCCTTGCGGCCGGGGAGAACCCGGCGTAGGGGCGAGCCTGCCGCCCGAGGAGATGACCACCAGGACCGGGCTGTGACGCACTGGCGTCCACACAGCACAGAGCCCGCCGGGCGCAGGGTTCCCGGCGGGCTCTGTAGTGCTGGATCACTTGTAGGGGCGCTCCTCGCTGTACCCCTCGGCGTTTGCCCTGGCCTTCAGCCAGGCGGTGACCTGGCGCAGGCCTTCGGCGGTCGCGGAGCGGGTGTCCACGCCGAACCAGGTGATCGGCTTCGCGGCCCGGCGGCCCGCCTCCCGCCACAGCCACCACAGCCACCAGGAGGCGACGTAGCCGGAGAACACCGCCGGGAACTGCCAGCTAATTCCGACCGAGGCGGCCTCGCGGAACAGCTGCCACAGCAGCAGCGCCACCAGGGCGCCGACCACGAGCACCACCAGCACCCGGACCAGCCGCCCCGAGGTACGCCACCGCCACCAGGTGTGCGAGCCGAGCATGTCTGTGCTGCCAGACGGCGGCGCGGCGTAGTCCTGGCCGTGGGTGAGCAGCAGCGCGTACGCGGCCTCCAGCTCGTCCCACGCCTCCCGGGAGCCGCCCCGGTCCGGGTGAACCTCAGCGGCCTTCCGGCGGTAGGCGGCGTGCAGCTCCTCGTCGGTGTACCGCGCGGGCGGAAGGCCGATCACCGAGAATGCGTCCCGTACGGTCATGCTGCTCAGTCTCGTGAGAACCCCTCGTGCTGTCATCGCAGACCACCGTCCCATTCGAGATCCTGATCTGCTGCGGCGGTCACGGACGACAGCCCAGCCTCCAGCTCCGCTACCGGCAGCCGGTTGCCCCGGGTCACCACGCTCAGCTGATGCCGGGTGATCGCGGCCCGAGCCGGGTTCGGCAGCGGCAGCAGCGCGTCATCGGCCAGGTTCGGCATGGACACCACGCCCCACACGGCGCGGCCGCCGTGGATGTAGACCACCGAGCCCGGGTGCTTGCTCATGGCGCGGACCCAGTCCGGGTCCACCACCATGCTCCGCTGGGCTCGTCCGGTGCCCTCATCGCCCCACCAGCCGCTTTCCATGCGGTGCGTGCCGGTCTCCACCAGGATCCCGGTGCCGCCACGCGCTGCGAGCTGCTCAGGGTCGTTGGTGGCCATCTGCAGGATGCCCCCGGCCGCCGCGGCGATCACCCGGCCGCGGTCGTCGTTGGTCGCACCCAGGCCGTACCAGGACTGCGCTGCGATGACCACCGCCGTGCCGAGCGAGCGGGACCGCTCCATCAGTTCCGCGATGGACACCCGCTCCGCGACCGCCGAGAACTCATCGAGCACGAACAGGACCCGACGCGAGTTGCCGTCCAGGTCACCGCGTACCGCCAGGTCCGTGACCAGCTCCACGACAGCCTGAGCCTGCGCCCCAGCAGTGCGGGTGTTCGCGGTGCCCTCCACGGTCAGGCACACCGCGTCGAAGTCGCCCAGGTGCCGGCCGCTGTCCAGCGTGCGGCCCAGCCGGCGGAACAACCCCCGGTACGTGGCGGCGATCCCCGCGAAGTGCTGCCGATTCTCCCGGATCGACTCCAGCTCGCTCGGGTACCCGTCCCAAGCGTCGGCCAGCCACTCGCTGTTGAGCCGCTTCACGAAGTCCACCGACGAGACCGGCGGTCCCGCCTTCGGGGCGCACACCGCCAGGTACACCAGCTCGTCACGCATCGCGTCGTAGAACGGGTGCGCGGCCTTGACCATCTCCACCAAGACCTCGCACAGCCGCTCCGGCGGCAGGCTCCACAGGTCCAACCGGACCTCGGACGGCCACAGCCCTATCCGGCCCGAGGCGATCCCCAGCGCCCGGCACATCTCGTAGAACTTGCGTGCGGTGGCCTCCCCGTCGCTGCCGCCCTTGCAGTCGAGGAAAATGAGGAGGGGCCTGTCTGCGCCATCGTGGACATGGCGCAGCCAGGCTCCCTCCAGGTAGGCCCGCATCAGCCGCAGCAGCAGCACGGTCTTGCCCACACCCGGCTCCCCGACCACCACCAGGTGCCGGTTGATCGCGTCCTGCTCGATCACCAACAATCGGGCGTCGTGCGGCAGCGTCGACAGCGAGCCCACGCCCTCCGTGACCAGGGCAGCCCGACCCAGCACCGGGTCACCCGTGCGGCTCAGCGTGGGTACCAGGCCCGGCCGCCGCGCCTCACCGCGAGCGCGCCGCATCGCGCGAGCCCACTGCCGGTGCCGCCACGCCCCAGCTCGCCGGGGGTTCCTGATCCCGCCGTGCTCGGCGCGGTACCAGATCGACCACCAGGCCACCGCGCCGATGGTGACGCCCAGGGCAACGATCATCGGCAGCAGCGGCACCAGGGCGAGCCCCTGTGACCAGCCGTCCTCGGCAGCCACCACCCGGACCGCCTGGTCCCACGCTGCTACCGGTGACAGCCCGATCGGCCACCACAGCACGCCCACAGGGGCCCACGCGCCGAGCACCACGAACCGTGCCCGCAGCGGTGACCAACCCCGGTACCAGGCCCACGCCACCACCAGTAGCGCCAGCACCGTGACCGGCAGCAGCAGCAGCGCGACGACTCCGGCGCCGATCAGCGCTCCCTCTCGCCACCTCATCGCCGCTCACCGCCCCGGATCAGCGCGAGAGCCTGCTCAGCCGCCAGCGCTGCCGCCACCGGCACGTAGCCCGCGATCAGCGGCGGAATCCAGCTCCACAACTGCGCACTCTGCGCACTCTCGGTGTCCACGCCGAACCAGCGCGCCGCGATGTTCGCCGCTACCGTAGCCGTGCCACCTACCAGTAGCGCCAGCACCGGGCGTACGCCCACTCTGTCGCCGCGTCGGGACCGCACCCACGCGGTCACCAGGCCGGTCATCAGCAGCCCATCGGCGGTCAGTGGCAGCAGCCACGCCAGCGCGCCGCTCATGCCTGCCGTCCGGCCCAGCGCCGCGACCTCCACGTACGAGATCACCAGCGCGGCAGCCGTCGCCACGAACGCGGCAGACCCGGCAGCCCACTTCGCGGCCACCGGCACAGGCCCGGCCTGCCGCTCCTGCCGGTCCCGGGTCAGCCACGCGATAGCGGCACTGCTGACCACCTTGCGAGCCGTACTCGCCACGTCCCGCAGGCCCGGATCGGCTGCCGCTTCCTGCCGCTCGGTCTGCCGGTCTGCCGCCACATCTGCCGGAGCCGCGTGGACCGGCTCCGAACCGGGCGTGACCGGCAGTTGATCTTCCGGATCGGTCAGGCCGTACTCGTGCCGGATCTCGCGGATTCGTTCCCGGCCCCACCGTTCCGACCGCCCGAACTGGCGGCCGACTGCCGCTCCTGCCGGTAGCGGCTGCCGCTCCTCCACCATCTGCCGCAGCCACTGCCGCGCCCGCTGCGCCTCGGCCGAGTCCGAGCGGTATCCGTTCACTTGCGTCGCTGTCACTGTCCCTCCTCGAAGTCGATCAGCCGCACCTTGTCCATCGCGCCCGGCGGCAGCTGCCGGCGTTTCTTCTCGATCACGTGCTGCATCAGCGGGCGAGCCCGCCGGGAGACGACGTAGAGCACTTCGTCGTAGCCGTCCTGCTTCAGCCGCCCCACGATCTCCTCGGCCCGGGCCTCGCTCTTGGGCGTCAGCTCTACCTCCACGGCGGCGCGCCGCTGGAACGGGACCCCTTCCGTGCTCACCGCGATGTACTCGATCACCGCGTCAGGAACGTGCTGCCGCTGGGCAGCCGACCCAAGCCGCGAGCCCAGCTCGTAGCGCAGGGCGCGCTCGGACACCCAGCTCAGCTCGCGGTCGGCGTACCGCTCCTCAAGCCGCAGCCGGGTCTCGATCACCGCTCGGGTGTGCTCGAGTCGAGCCTGCGACGGCGGCCGCTCCTGGTATGGGTACCGACCAAACCGCTCGATCCCTGCCCGCGTCGCCCACAGCCACATCGGGCCGCCGAAGTACTCCGTGCTCACCCAACCGGCCCGCCGCCAGCGATAGATCATCTGCCGCGTCGCGCCGTCCGACGTGCCAACCAGGCGTCGCAGCAGATCGAACGGCATGCCATACATCTCGACCACCCACGACATGCCCAGCACATCTCGCGCTGTAGCTCGCGGTCGCCCAGCGTCGACCCGCCCGCGCCGCTGTCGGGGTGTCTCCATCGTCATGACTTGCCCCTCCTCGAGTAGGACCGGCGGCCACGGCCGCCGCTCTGACGGCGCTTCACGCGCCACATCGCCCGACGCGCTTCACGCCAGACGAAGAACGCATTGGCCGCCAAGCTCACGCCAAGCCCAACAGCCCACCACGCACTCACACCCACCCC
>NZ_JADGHZ010000047.1 GCF_019683595.1 Sphaerobacter sp.
GGTGCCGGAGGCGGTCGTCTGGCCCCTGGCGGTCGGCTTCGGCGCGCTTGTGGCGGCCCTGGCGGGCGGCTGGGCCGCCAACGCGGTCGCCGCCGACCGAGGCCCCACTCGGCACGAGCGGGCCCTTGCCCCCGCTCCAGGACCCGGATGCGCGCGGTTACGACAAAAGGAAGGGCAGCGCGGATACGCTGCCCCATAGCTCAGCCGTACCCTTAGCGGTAGACGACCTACTGGGGTTGGCCCAATCCAACCCAGCTGCCGTTCTGATTTGCGTAAATCTCAATCCACGGGTAGTACCACGAGATACAGCCATAGCCGAAGACCCAGTTACAGAATTGTGCCTGTACTCGCGATACGTGCGTTTCGCCATTGGAGTGCCAGTAGGACCAGCCGCGGTCCTCGGTCCACTGCACGAACTGGAACGCTGCGTTCACGTCCGAGAATGACTTACTCCACTGTTCATTCCAGGTGTTCCATCCATCGTAACACCAGGTCTTGTACTGCCAAATCTTGTAGGCTGTGAAGCCAAGAAGAGTCTTGCCCTCGACAGAGTGGGTCACCTGAGGTGAACAGGCTTGGATCCACACGTCACCGCCCTGACGCGATCCGGCAAGCGAGGAGGCGCTAGTCCTCGTGTCGACAGGACCGGCCGCCTCATCGACTTGGATTGTGACGCTCACGATCTCCATTGCCTTGATCTAGGACTCCTTCTCCTTCTCTGTCATGGAGTCCCATACCTTGTCTCCGCCCGGAGACGTGAGACGCTTGGCGAGATCCTGCACGAACTCAGGGTCCATGAACCGCTCGTCAACGGTGGAGCCGGCCGCGACTGCAGATTGGGGCAGTACCACCGCGCTGAGCAAGACGGCAATAACGATGAGAATACGCTCCAGTCTCATGACACACCTCCTTTCAAGGAAGCATGCATCCGTACACCACCACATCTGGGTAGGCACTACTTGTACCATGATGGGTTTGTGTTCATCATAGACCATACGCGCTTGTTAGTCAATACTCTCGCTGCGGTTTTTCTTTCGAGCGATTCCCGTGCGCGCACTTGCGCTAACGCTGTCGTCGTGGGATACTCAGAGCATCAGGAGCGCGCCTGAAGGGAGTCATGGAGATGGACAGGATCGTCGACTTCGCAGCCTTTGCAATTATCGCCACTTTCCTGGTCATGCTACTCGTCGGCGTGCTACGTGTGCTGTACTCGCCAATATGGGGGAGTAGGAGAAAGCGGCCTGGAGAGGATCCTCGCCGGCACGAGAGTTGATCCCCTAGCGTAGGCCCATCCAATCCGGCCAGCCCTGATTAGCGCCGCTGCCCAGCGCGGTATCATTCGTGCCGTCCGCATCAGCGTATCCTGTGGAGGAGATCGTCGATGGCCGGGAGCGGGGTCCGCGGCGCGATCGCGGGCACGGTGGTCTTCCTGGCGGCGCTGATCGCCGCAATGGCCGGGATGATGCTGGTGGCGCCGTTTGGGCTGACGGTCCCCGAGGCGGTCGTCTGGCCCCTGGCGGTCGGCTTCGGCGCGCTTGTGGCGGCCCTGGCGGGCGGCTGGGCCGCCAACGCGGTCGCCGCCGACCGCTCGCGCAGCCGCTTCTACGCCATCAGCGGCGCGACCGAGGCCGCCGCCGTCCTGGTGATCATCGTCACCAGCGTGCTGCGCCTGACCGCGGCCCGCGCCGTCGTCCCCAACCTCTTCTCCCTGATCGTCATCACCGCCGCCGTGCTGGCGCTGATCGTCAACGCCGTCGTCTGGCGCTACCGCGGCAAGACCTCCAGCCTCCGGCGCGACCTGACCGCGACCGCCGGGCTGCTCGCCCTGGGCATCGTTTTCGTCCTCACCGGGATCACCGTCACCTGCTCCGTCACCACCTGCACGCCATAACCATTCCGGTTCCGCCTCGACGTGCGGAAACCCAAAAGCACTGGCGACCTCGCCCGGTCCTCTGTACATCGCTCCCCTCTCCCAACGTTGGGAGAGGGGTCGGGGGTGAGGGCCGCTCCTCGGCGCCTGCTCCTTGCTGGCATCCGCGCCCGTGGTGAATGATTGTGCTCAGGAAGCGAGTCCGGGCGCTGAGTGGGGGTGAGCACTTGTCGACCGCGGCGCAGATCTTACTCGGGAAAGGAGTCTACCGGACTCCCGACGGCAAGCGGGCGGCACGCTACGCCGGAGCCATACCGCGAGCGGTGGGCAGCATCATCGACTGGTTCATCTGCTTCTTCTGGTTCATCTTCTCGGCCCTGGGATCAAGTTTCCTCTGGAACACCTTCGCCGGTCCCGATGCCGAGGAGGAGGCAGGGCTGGCCGGCTGGGCCTGGCTCGCGGTCGTCGCGATCGGCGTCGTCGCATACTTCACCCTGACCGTCGCGCGCGGCGGCACCGTCGGCATGCGCATCCTTCAACTCCGCATCCTCGACCCGGAGACCGGCGAGCCTCCTCGCCGCTCACGTGCGTTGATCCGGGCGCTAATGGCCGCAACCCTGGGAGGGGCATTCCTGGTCCTTGCCAACTTCGTGCTCAGCGGCAGAAGCGCCACATCAGAGACCACGGCCGGCTACGCGCTGCTCATCACCTCGTTCTTGCTGCTGATAGCCGGGATGTGGAGCCACCTCTACGCACTGTTCGACCCGCGCGGCCAGACCCTCCAGGATCGCCTGGCAGGTGTCGTCGTCGTGGTCAGGATGATCGACATCCCCGAGGATCTCGTCATCTTCGACCGACCCGAAACGCCCGATACTTCGCCAGAGCCATCGCCCGCAAAGGCGGAGCCACTTCCCAATCGCAAGAACCGCAAGCGCCGCCGGCGGTGATGGACTCTACGGATCCTGGTGCGGAAGCGCATACCCGGGGGTAAACCCCCGAGCTCACAACGAAAGCCGGCTTTGGAGTGCGGCGGCCCGAGCCGCCGCTTTGGTATGGCGCGGCGTGAGCCGCGCCGGGGTCGGTGCCGCACCGGCGTCGCGGCACGGGTTGGGTGGTGCGAAGGATCCCGCGGTAGTTCGGGGCCAGGGGTAGGTGGTGTAACGTATCCCGCCGATCGGTTCGTGCCCGGGGCTCAAGCCGCCGGGCTGAATAGTGGGTAAGCCCACTGAAGGAGCTGTGATGGCGACATCCAGGCGTATCCAATCCGGCAGCCAACCGGACGCGGCGTCCCCCAGCCCCATCAGTGGGCTTCGCCTTCTCAGCCCGGCGGCTTGAGCCCCGGGCACGGGCCGGGCATTGAGCACCCGATCACCTGGGTCTCAGCCCTGTGGTCGCAGGCTGCCCGCGGGTCTACCGGGCCAATTCGTCGAACGTCGTAACGCCAGACGTGCGCCAACCGGATCCTACGACCGCACGTCGAGGTCGAAGAGGTGGGTCAGGGCCTGGGCGTAGTCGTCGCGGGTCTCGGGGTCGGCCTCGCGCAGGCGCGTGACCGGTTCGTGCACGATCTTGTTGACCAGTCCGTGAGCCAGCGCGCGGACGACCTCCCGGTCGCGCTCGCTGAGGTGACCGAGGCGCCGCAGGGCGCGCTCCACCTCCTGCTGCTCCACGGCCTCGACCCGTGCCCGCAAGCCGCGGATCACCGGCACGGCCTCGCGGCCGTGGCACCAGGTGGTGAAGGCGGCGACCTCCTCCTCGATGATCGCCTCGACCTGGGGGATGACCTCCTGCCGCTCGCGGAGGTTCTCCTCGCGAATGTCGTGCAGCGCGTCGATGTCGCGGAGGTAGACACCGGGGAGCGTGGCCGCAAACGGGTCCACGTCGCGCGGGACGGCGATGTCGATCAGGAGGAGCGGGCGGCCGTTCCGCTGCGCCGCCACCGGCTCCAGCCGGTCGCGCGTCAGCACTGGCTCGCGGGCGCCGGTCGCGGTGACGGCGATATCGGCCTCACGCAGCGCCGCGTCCAGGTCCTCCCACGGCACGACGCGGCCGCCGATCTCGCGGGCGACGAGTGCCGCACGCTCCGGCGAGCGGTTGCAGACGGCGACGTCGCGCGCACCGTGCGCCACCAGGTTCCGCGCGACCAGTTGCCCCATCTCCCCGACGCCGACCACCAGCGCCCGCCGGCCGTCCAGGTTACCCAGGATCGAGCGTGCCAGCTCGACCGCCGCGTGGCTGACCGACCCGGCGCCGCGGCTGATCGCGGTCTCACTGCGGGCACGCTTGCCCGCGACGACCGCGTAGGTGAAGAGCCGCGAGAGGATCGGTCCGATCGCCCCGGCGCCGCGCGCCCACTCCGCGGCCGTGCGCACCTGCCCAAGGATCTGCGGCTCGCCGACAACCAGCGACTCCAGCCCCGCCGCGACGCGGAACAGGTAGCGCGCTGCGTCCGTCCCGGTCAGGCAACGGGTATGGGTCGCGAGGGTGTCCGCCGGCAGCCCCGCCCGCGCGGCAATGAGGGGCAGGGCGCGGGCCGCGGCGTCCGGCGACCGGCCGAGCAGGTAGATCTCCGTCCGGTTGCAGGTGACGAGGGGGACGATCTCCTCCGCGACCGGCTGGAGATCAGCCACCAGCGCACCGAGGGCCGCGTCGTCGAACGCCAGCCGCTCGCGCACGTCGAGCGGCGCGCTGCGGTGCGTCACAGCCAGGAGCGTCAGGTGCGACAGGATCATGCCGTGCTCGTCCTCCGGCGACGTCAGGCCGCCGCCTCCCGCATCGCCGCCATCGCGGCCTCGGCGGTCCGCTCCAGGTCCTCGGGTGTGTGCGCCAGCGACACAAAGGCGGCTTCGAACTGCGACGGCGCGAGGTAGACCCCGCGCGCGAGCATCGCCTGATGGAAACGGGCGTAGCGCGTCGTGTCGGCGGCGGTGGCACTGGCGTAGTCCGTGACCGGCCCCTCAGTGAAGAAGCCGGTCAGCATCGAGCCGACCCGGTTGACGGTCAGCGGCACACCCGCCGCCTCGGCGGCGCGGGTCATCCCCTCGGCGAGCTGGGCACCGAGCGCCTCCAGCCGCTCGTACGTGCCCGGCTCGCGCAACAGCTCGAGCGTGGCGATACCCGCCGCCATCGCCAGCGGGTTACCCGAGAGGGTGCCCGCCTGGTAGACCGGTCCCAGCGGCGCCATCTGCTCCATCAGGTCGCGCCGCCCGCCGTAGGCCCCGACCGGCAGCCCACCGCCGATGATCTTGCCCAGGCAGGTCAGGTCGGGCAGCACGCCGTAGCGCTCCTGCGCCCCGCCCGGCGCCACCCGGAAGCCGGTGATGACCTCGTCGAAGATGAGCAGCGCGCCGTGCTCTCGGGTGATCTCACGCAGCCCTTCGAGGAAACCCTTGGCCGGTGGGATGATGCCCATGTTCCCCGCAACGGGCTCGACGATCACCGCCGCGATCTGGTCGCCGCTCTCCGCGAAGGCGGCTTGCACGGCGTCGAGGTCGTTGAACGGCAGCGAGATGGTATCGGCCGCGGTCCCGGCGGTGACCCCCGGCCCGCTCGGGATGCCGAGCGTCAGCACGCCCGATCCGGCGGTGGACAGCAGCGCGTCGGCGTGCCCGTGGTAGCAGCCGGCGAACTTGACGATCTTGTCCCGGCCCGTGGCGCCGCGCGCCAGCCGGAGGGCGGACATCGTCGCCTCGGTGCCCGAATTGACGAAGCGCACCATCTCGATCGACGGCACCATCTCGACCACCAGCCGCGCCAGCTCCGTCTCGGCCTCGGTCGGCGCGCCGTAGCTGGTGCCCCGGTCGACCGCCTCGTGCAGCCGCGCGGTGACGGCCGGGTGGGCATGACCGGCAATGAGCGGCCCCCACGAGCAGACGTAGTCGATGTAGACGTTGCCGTCGATGTCGGTCAGGCGCGCGCCCTGCCCCCGCGCGATGAAGGGCGGCGTGCCGCCCACGGCCCGGAAGGCCCGCACCGGGCTGTTCACCCCGCCCGGCATGTAGCGCTGCGCCTCGGCAAATGCCCGCTCCGAACGCGTCATCCCCTGCCCTCCAATAGACCCCGCCTCCACCTGTGTCAGTCTCCCTGCCCGGCGACCCGCGCTGCGAGCGGCGCCCCGGCCTCTTCGGCCAGCCAGCGCGCGGCTTCCTTGGCGTGATAGGTGATGATCGCCCCGGCACCGGCGCGCTTGATCGCCGTCAAGGCCTCGAGCACCGCGCGCCGCTCGTCGATCCAGCCGTTCAGCGCGGCCGCCTTCAGCATGCTGTACTCGCCGCTCACGTTGTAGGCGAGCACCGGCACGTCGAAGCGCGCCCTCGCCTCGGCCACGACATCGAGGTACGGCAGCGCCGGCTTGACGATGATGGCGTCGGCCCCCTCCTCGATGTCGGTGGCGATCTCCGCCAGCGCCTCACGCCGGTTGCCCGGGTCCATCTGGTGCGAGCGCCGGTCGCCGAAGCTCGGTGTCGACTCGGCGGCGTCGCGGAAGGGACCGTAGAAGGCGGAGGCGTACTTCGCGGCGTAGGAGATGATCGGCGTCTGGGTGAACCCAGCCTCGTCCAGCGCGCGCCGGATCACCTTCACTCGCCCGTCCATCATGTCCGACGGCGCGACGGCGTCGGCCCCCGCTGCGGCCTGTGAGACGGCGGTCCGGGCCAGCAGCTCCAGCGTCGGGTCGTTGGCCACCTCACCGTCGATCAGGATGCCGCAGTGGCCGTGGTCGGTGTACTCGCAGTTGCAGACATCGGTGATGACCACGAGATCGCGATCGACCGCCTTGATCGCCCGCACCGCCTCCTGCACCACGCCGTGCTCGTCGTAGGCGCCGCTGGCAACAGCGTCCTTCGTCTCCGGGATACCGAAGAGCAGCACCGCGCCAATGCCGTGCCGTCGCAGGTCTTCCACCTCGGCCGGGAGCTGATCGACGCTGATCTGGTCGACGCCCGGCATCGAGGGCACCGGGCGGCGCACCCCATGCCCATAGGTGATGAAGAGGGGATAGATGAAGTCGTCCGCCGACAGGCGCGTCTCGCGCACCAGGCGTCGCAGGCCCTCCGTCCGGCGCAACCGGCGGAAGCGGCGGAACGACATCTCGCTCGGATCGGGCAGGCTCATGCGCGGCTCCTCTCTGCATCCGCCACCAGCGCGGCAACCAGGCCGGGAATCGAGTGTTCCTCGGCGACCAGATCGACCCGCAGACCCAGTTCGTGCGCGGTCGCGGCGGTGATCGGGCCGATGCAAGCGACCCGCGCGCGGTTGATGAGGTCGACCCGCCCGGACGCGAGCGCCACGAGGTTGCGCGCCGTCGAGGAACTGGTCAGTGTCACCACGTCGATCTCCCCCGCCTCCAGCGCACGCAGCCCCGGCGCATCGGGCGGGAGCTCGGTCCGGTACGCGACGACGACGTCGACCGTCGCGCCCGCCGCGCGCAGGCCGTTCGGCAGAACATCCCGCGCTTGCTCGGCGCGGGGCAGCAGCACGCGCTTCCCGGCGACGTCTCGTGCGATCAGCCCCACCAGCAGCGCCTCGGCGATGAACCGGTCCGGCACGAAGTCGACGCGCACCCCCCGCGCGCGCAGGCGCTCGGCCGTCGCTGTCCCAATCGCCGCCACGCGGGCACGATCGAACGCACCGGCATCCAGGCCCAGCGCGTCGAGCCGGGCGAACACCACGTCAACCGTGTTGCTACTGGTGAACAGGACCCAGTCGTACTCGTGCAGCCGCCGTAGCGCGTTGTCCAGGGGTGCGAGGTCATCCGGTGGGACGATCTGGATCACCGCCATCTCCACCGGTTCCGCCCCCTCGGCCCGCAGCCGAGCGCTGAGGTCGCCGGCCTGACCCGCGGCACGGGTGACCAGCACCCGCAGCCCCGCCAGTGGGCCGCGCGCAGACTCCTCCGAGACGACGTCGCCTCCCATGATCGCCCTCACACCGGCAGCGGATCGGCGCTCGCCAGCGAGCGCTGTACTTCAACAGCCAGCGCCCCGGCACGGGCCTCCGCCTCAGCCGCCGGCAGCGTCCAGGTCGCCAAGCGCACGCGGGTCATCGCCTCGTCGCCCAGCATGACCCGCAGCGTCACCGTCTCGCCGCTGACCGTGGCGTGGGCGCCGATCGGGGAGCGGCATCCACCGCCGAGCGCGCGCAGGAACGCCCGCTCGGTCCGCGCTGCGAGCGCCGCGGCGGGGTCGTTGATCGCAGCAAGCAGGTCGTTCACTGCCGCATCGTCCGCGCGGCACTCGATCGCCAGCGCCCCCTGGCCCGGCGCCGGGACGAAGTCGTCCAGCGACAGGAACTCGGTGATCTGGTCCTGCCAGCCCATGCGCAGCAGCCCGGCGGCGGCCAGGATCGCCGCGTCCACCTCACCCTCGCGCACCTTGCGCAGGCGCGTATCGAGATTTCCTCGGAGCTCGACCGCCTCGAGATCAGGCCGCAGACGCCGCAGCGCGACCAGGCGGCGGCGGGAACTGGTCCCGACGCGCGCGCCCGATGGCAGGTCCGCCAGCGAGCGGCCGTCGCGCGAGACCAGCACGTCCCGCGCATCCTCGCGGCTGAAAAAGGCGCCGATGACGAGGCCCGGCACCGGCTCCGTCGGCAGATCCTTGGCGCTGTGCACGGCCACGTCGATCGTGCCGTCCAGGAGCGCGGACTGGAGCTCTCGGGCGAAGACTCCCTGCCCCCCGATGACGGCCAATGGGGTACGCTTATCGCGGTCGCCCGCGGTGCTGACGATCGTCTCCGTGAATTCGAGATCGGGGCGCAGGTCAGCGAGGGCAGCCATCACGCGGCGGGTCTGCTCCCGCGCCAGTGCGCTTCCGCGGGTGCCCAGACGCACCTGGAGCCGAGGCGACGGGACGGAAGTCACGGCCGCACCTCCCCTTCGGGGTGCCTGGCAGGCTCGACGGGGCACTTCGAGCCGGGGTGAATCATGAGGAGGGCTCCGATCCCTTCGCGGTGAGCGCATCCGCGCCCGATGCGGGCGAGACGGACCGGCGCACAGATTCTCGGCAAAGTTGCCTAAATCTGTGCAAACCTTAACATCGTTTTCATTCTACGTGCCGCTGTCGCGGGGTGTCAAGGCGCATCGCGCATACACACGTGGTATGATTCAGCGCGCTGCGGCGGCCGCCCGGTCGCCGTGTCGCGCTGCCGGGCTGTTTGACATGCTGGCAGGCATTTGATAGGATTACGGGTCGTGGGTTCGGCGTCCACGGCTTTTGTTTTGCCGGGATCACGCGGGGGGACGCTCAGTGTACGCGGTAGTTGAGACTGGCGGGAAGCAATACCGGGTAGCGGTCGGCGATCGTATTGAGGTCGAGCGCCTCGACGCCGAGCCAGGAACTGACGTGACCCTGGACCGGGTGCTCCTGGTCGCTGACGGCGAGGATGTGCGCGTGGGCACGCCGGTCGTCGAAGGCGCCCGGGTCGTCGCCAGCGTGGAAGATCAGATCAAGGGCAAGAAGGTCATCGTTTTCAAGTTCAAGCCCAAGAAGCGCTACCGGCGCAAGCAGGGGCACCGCCAGCAGTTGACCCGCTTGACCATCAAGGAGATCGTCGCCTGACGCGACGCCGCACCTGCGGGAGCCAAGGCACGGAGGAGAGACATGGCGCACAAAAAGGGAATGGGCAGCTCCCGGAACGGGCGCGACAGCAAGTCCAAGCGGCTGGGTGTCAAGCGCTACGACGGTAACGTCGTCCGCGCCGGCTCCATTCTCGTTCGCCAGCGCGGGACGAAGTACTTCCCGGGCAACAACGTCGGCATGGGTCGCGACTTCACCCTCTTCGCCCTCATCGACGGCACGGTGAAGTGGGAGCGGATCCGCCGCGACCGGCGCCGCGTCAGCGTCTACCCGCTGGCCGAGACGGGTGCTTCGACCGAGGCGGCCGCCGCGGACTAAGCACCGACCAATCGGCGCAACGCACGAGGAACAAACACTGATGAAGCCGGGAATTCACCCCAATTACCAGGACGCGACGGTTATCTGCTCCTGCGGCAATACCTGGAACACGAGGTCGACCAAGCCGCTCCTGCGCATCGACCTCTGTCCGAATTGCCATCCGTTCTATACCGGTGAGCAGCGGATCGTCGACACGGCCGGCCAGGTGGAGCGCTTCATGAAGCGCCTGGAGGCCGCCTCCGAGACGCCTCGCAAGAAGAAGGCGGAGCGGCGGCAGAGGAAGCTCGAGCAGCGGGCGCGGAACCAGCGGCAAGAGCAGCAGCTCCTGGTCACGCCCGATGAGGACACCCCCGAAGGGGAGCCAGCGAGCTAACACGGGTATCCGTCGCGTGCGACGGTTCAACGAGCCGTGACCAAGATCGGCGCGTGCGGATACCTGCACGCGCCGATGGTTTTTCGGGACTATTGTCACGGTTGCGTAATGGCGCAATGGATCCATCTTCCGCCGCCATGCGTTATACTCAGTGAGAGGGGTCGAAGCGCACCGCGGCGCCCCTCACACCGGGCCAGCGCCGCACCCCTCATCATCACACGCAAGGAGTGAAGAGACGATGCCCGGACCCCTGTCTGTCTCACCACGACCCAATGAGATGAGCGAACTGCAGCTCCAACGCGAGGGCTTCTCGCCGGAAGAGATCGCCCGCCTGCGTGAGCTGCGTGATGCCTATCCCTATATCGAGTACGTGGATACCCGCCGTGAGTGGCAGCATCTGCGCTTCGTGAAGTGGCTCTACGCGCGTGGCCAGTTCAAGTCCTGATGCGTGATCCGCTGCTCACCCAACGGGCGCGTCCGGTGTTTCCTCGGCGCGCCCGTTTCCGTGCGCCGCACCGGGATCCTCGCCCGCTCCAGGCCGCCGAACCCCTTGCCTGCGCGGCCGCGCCCACTATACTTGAACCCCCGGAGCGGCCAGGTGCACGGAGCGCTGGCTCGCGGTCCCATGCGGTCCTCGGGCATCGGTCGCCCGCTACAGAAAGGACAACTCACGAATGACCTATGTCATTGCGCAGCCCTGCATCGGGCTCAAGGATGCCTCCTGCGTTGAGGTGTGCCCGGTGGACTGCATCCACTCCGACGACGAGGCCGAGCAGTACTTCATCAATCCCGACGAGTGCATCGACTGCGGCGTGTGCGCCGAGGTCTGCCCGGTGGAGGCCATCTTCTTTGAGGACGACCTGCCCGAGCAGTGGGCCGACTTCCTGCGCATCAACCGCGAGTACTTCCAGAAGTAAGTGGAGGCCCGCACCGGTTGGTACCGGATACGGGCACACCTCGTTTCGTGACCTGACATCCTGCGACTGCGCCGGGACCGCTGAGCGCCGGTCCCGGCGTTTCCGTCCGAGTCGAAGGATCTCTTCCCAGCTCCCCTCTCCCAGGGTTGGGAGAGGGGTTGGGGTGAGGGCCGCTACCCCCTACAGCTTCCCCTCCGCGCGCAGCTCCGCCGCCACGGCCTCGGCCGCATCGGCTGCCGCCTCCAGCGTCTCCTGCACGTCCCGCTCGTCGTGCGCCGTCGAGAGGAACCAGCGCTCCAGGTGGTAGGGGTGGAAGTAGACGCTCCGGCGGAGCATCTCCTCGTGGAAGCGATCGAAGATATCGACGCTCGTGTACGCCAGCGCGTCGCGGTAGTTGCGGATGCGGTCGAGGTCCGGCGCTCCCGGCTTGGCGAAGAAGATGTGCCAGATCGGCCCGACGCCCTGCACGATGTTCCGCAGCCCGGCCTCACGGCAGGCGTCCCCGATACCCTGGCAGATCCGCTCGCCGAACGTGTTCAGCCGGCCCCAGAGTTCGTCTTTTCGCTCGCGCATGGTGCGCAGCACGACGTTGGCCGCGGCCAGGGCCACCAGGTTGGCGGTGTAGGTGCCGCCATGCATCACCTCGTTGCGCGCCTCCAGGTCCATGACCTCCTCGGAGCCACCGAAGGCCGCGATCGGGTAGCCACCGCCGAGCGCCTTAGCCATCGTCGTGATGTCGGGCGTCACCCCGTAGAGCTCCTGGGCGCCGCCGGGAGCGACCCGGAAGCCGGTAATCACCTCGTCGAAGATGAGCAGCGCCCCGTACTGTCGCGTGATGTCGCGCAGGAACTCCAGGTAGCCCGGCTCGGGTGGGATCAGGCCGCTGTTGGCCTGGATCGGCTCGACCAGCACCGCGGCGATGTCGTCGCCGTACCGGTCGAACAGCATCTCCATGTTCTCGCGGTCGTTGTACTGGGCGATCAGCAGCGCTTCCCCATAAGACGGGGGGATGCCGCGCGAACCCGGCCGAGGCTCCGGGCTGTAGGGAGCCGGGTTTTCGGAGTAGACATCCGGGTGGCTGCTCCAGTAGTGCGTGTCGGCGAACCCGTGGTAGCCGCCCTCCATCTGCACGATCTTGTTGCGCCCAGTGTAGGCGCGTGCCAGCCGCGCCGCGGCCATGGTCGCCTCCGTGCCGGAGTTGGCGAAGCGCACCTTGTCGACCCCCGGCACCATCTGCACCAGTTGCTCCCCGACCTCATAGTCGAGGTCATAGGGGAAGGTCGCGACGCTGCCCCGCGTGGTGATCGCCTCGACGACCGCGGCCGTCACCTCCGGCGGGTTGTGCCCGAAGATGAGCGGGCCGTAGCCGAGGCTGTAGTCGATGTACTCGTGGCCGTCGACGTCCCAGAAGCGGGAGCCCTGGCCCCGATCGAAGCAGAGCTCCAGGCCCTTCTTCAGCCGCGCGTAGGAACTCTCGCCACCGGCAATCGACTTCGAGATGCGCTCGAACATCGCGCGGCTCTTGTCGAGTGTGAACCGCTCCTCTGCCTGCACCCTAGACTCCTCTCTGACGGTCGCCCCGTTGGTGGGCACGCCATGCCAGACGAGTAACGAGGCGCCCCAGGATACTCATTCGCCGCGCCGATCCCGGCGCGGCTATACGACAGGCTGGCACAGCATGGTCCATGCAGCGAGTTGCGTCAAGAGGGTAAGCCGTAGCCAGGCAGCACGGGCGTCTCGCTCCGCCCATGCCGCCGTTTCCCTGTGCATCGGGCTCGGCGACACGCCCGCGCTACTGGCTTCTGGATAGGAGGCGGGCGGCCGCAGGTGCTACCCCTTGACCGCCCCGGCGGTCAGGCCCTGGATGATGCGCCGCTGGAAGATCAGGGTCAGGACGATCAGCGGGATCGTCACCACGACCGTCGCCGCCATCATCGGTCCCCAGGGGATCTCAAACCCGCCGCCGGTCTGCGGCGAGAAGTTAAAGATCGCCAGGGTGATGGTGTAGTGCTCCGGTGTCTGCAAGAACGAGAGCGCGTAGAGGAACTCATTCCAGGCGGCGATGAACGCCAGCAGGCCGGTCGTCACCAACCCCGGTGCCGAGAGGGGCAGCAGCACCTTCCAGAAGGTCTGGAACGGCGTCGCCCCATCCACGTAGGCCGCTTCCTCCAGGTCTTTCGGCATCTGCCGGAAGAAGCTCGTCAGCACCCAGACGGTGAAGGGCAGGGTGAAAATCAGGTAGCTGTAGACCAGCGCTCGGAGCGAGTTGTACATGTGGAACTCATTGACCAGCGTAAACAACCCGCCGAGCACCGACACCGCCGGGAACATCGTCATCGCCAGCACGATGTACAGCACCGGCGTGCGCCCGCGGAACTGGAACCGCCCCAGCGCGTACGCCGACGACGCCCCGATCGCGAGCGAGAGCAGCGTCACCGTGCCGGCGACGATCGCCGAGTTTAGCAGCGAGCGGAGGAAGCGCCGGTCGGTCAGGACCGTGCGGAAGTTGTCCCAGGTTGGATCGTCCGGCCAGTAGACGACCGGCGTGGTGAACTGCACGGAATTGGGCACGATCGCCGAACGGATCACCCAGTAGAACGGAAAGATGAGGTAGACGACGATGATCGCCAGCAGGATGTAAAACCCGATCCGTGAGAGGATGCGCGATTTCGACCCGCTCATGCCTGCTCCACCTTCAGCGTCGTCACGTAGGCCACCACGAAGATCCCGATGATCACGAAGATCCCGAGGCTGATGGCCGACCCGTAGCCGACATCGGCGAACGCCACGATGTTCTGCTGCGCGTAGATGGCCATCGTCTGGGTATCCAGGCGGGTGCCGAAGACGACGTAGAACACGTCGAAGACGCGCAGCGCGTCCAGCGTGCGGAAGATCAGCGTCACCACAATCGCCGGCCGCAGCAGCGGCAGCGTGATCCGGAAGAACTGCTGGACCTTGCTCGCCCCGTCCACCGTCGCCGCTTCGTAGACGTCGGTCGGGATGACCTGCAGTCCGGCGAGGAGGAGGAGGGCGACGAAGGGGGTCGTCTTCCAGATGTCGACTGAGGCTATTGCGAACAGTGAGGTGCTCGGTTGCGAGAACCAGGCCACGTTGTGGTCGATGATGTGGAGGCGCACGAGGAGGTCGTTGATGACGCCGTAGACGTCGTGGTACATCCACTTCCACATCTGGGCCGAGATCACGGTCGGGATGGCCCAGGGTACCAGCATCGCCGCCCGCATCGGCCCGCGACCCGGGAAGTTCGAGTTCACCACCAGCGCGATCAGCAGCCCCAGGATGAACTCAAACACCACGGTGATGACGGTGAACTTCACCGTCACCCAGATTGCACTGCGGAAGGTCGTATCCTGCACCAGGAAGCGGTAGTTCTCCAGGCCGACCCACTCGCCCGGAGTCAAGCTCCCAAGGCGCTCATTGGTGAAGCTGTAGTAGATCGTCTGTCCGAGGGGGACCAACGCGACCGCCGCGACAACCGCGACGGTGGGGAGCAGAAGGATCCAGGCGAGCCGCCGTTGCCGCTCGGCCAGATCGAGCACCCGGCGCGGGCGCTTCGGGACGGCGAGCTCCTTCTCCTCGACCGCGGTGCCGCCCATTCCGGCCTCCGTTCGATCCTGGGGGCGGACAGGCGCCCGCCCCCGTCCTCATCCGCGCACCACGCGCGGCACCGTACCGATCCCTCGGCGTGGCGCCTAGCCCGCGGCGCGCTGCATCTGCTGTGCCGTCTGCGGCACGACCTGCGCGGCGTCCTGGCCATTCAGGATCGCATTGACGCCCTGGAAGAACGCCGTCGAGACCTGATTGTACCGCTCGCCGGTCTGGGTGGACGGCCGGGTAACGCGTACCACCTCCTGCATCGGCTCCAGGAACGGCATCTTCTCGAGCACGGCCGCCTCGCCCGCCACCGACGGGATCGTCGGGACGAACGAGCCCACCTGCGCCCGGTAGGACTGCACCTGCGGGCTGGTCATGTAGCGCACGAACTCGATCGACGCCTCCGGGACTCGCGAGTACCGCGACACGGCCAGTTGCCAGCCACCCACGGTACCGACGTGATCCTGCCCCTCGGCCGCCGGGATCGGAGCGACCCCGACGTTCCCCTTGATCGGGGAGTCCTCGCCCGTCGCAAGCGCGTAGACGTACGGCCAGTTGCGCAGGAACGCGGCGTTACCGCCCTGGAAGACGTTGCGCGAGTCCTCTTCCTGGTAGGACGTCACGCCCCGCGGGCAAATCGTGCCGATCCAACCGCGGACCCGGTTGAGCATCGCGATCGCCTCGGGGTTGTTGATGGTGATGTTCCCCTGCTCATCCATCAGGGTGCCACCGCCGGTCGAGGCGAGCCACTCCAGAGCATTGCAGGTCAGACCCTCGTAGGCGTTGCCCTGGAAGACGAAACCGCCGAAGTTGGGGTTGGACGCCTGCTCCCCTTCGACGATCGTCCGCGCCATCTCCTCCAGCTCATCCCACGTCGCCGGTGGGTTGCTGAAGCCGTACTTGTCGAGGAGATCGGTGCGGTAGTACAGCATGCCGAAGTCGGCGAACCAGGGGATGGCCACGAGCTTCCCATCAACGGTGTTGTTCTGGATGATCGTCTCGTAGTGCTGCGCCGCCTCTTCGCGGAATGCGTCGGTCAGGTCAAGCAGGTGCTGGGCGAAGGCGCCCGGCCAGATGACGTCGATCATCATGACGTCCATGTCGGGCGACTGCGCCTGGAAGAGGCGAAGGTACGTCGCATAGTTCTCGGTTGAACTCTGCGGCTTGGGCACGATGTTGATATTGATACCCGTCGCCTCGGTGAAGGCTCGTGCGAGCTGCTGATCCAGCTCGCCACCGATGCCGACGGTATCGCCGTAGTAGGTGATCGTCTGGCCGCTGTACTGGCTCGCGGCATCGGCGTTGAAGACCTCAGGCGGCGTCTCGAGCGTGTAGGTCGCCCCGCCCGTGGGCGAGCCGGACGGAGTTGCCGCGGCCGAGGTCGTCGGAGACGCGGCCGGCGACTCAGCAGGCGTTGCGGCCGTGGTCGGCGTGGTCGCCGCCCCACCGGACGTCGTGGACGTCGCCTCGCTGCCGCCGCCACCGCCGCCGCACGCGGCCAGGAGCGCAGCGACCGCGGGCATCGACAATCCGAGAGCCGTTGCCCGGCGCAGCACGTCGCGCCGGCTAAGCCGTCCCGAAAGAGCCGCGCGATACAGGTCCTGGTACCTGCGATCGTGAATCGTCACGAGTGTCTCCTCCTACATGTCCCGGCTCGAAACGAGCCCACCGATTCGATCGCGATGTGGAGTGGAGGGGGACCGCGCGTGGCGGCGTCCGGATCCAGCAGCGGTGTACCGCAGCATCGTTCCGACGGGGCCGATGCGCGCCTTGGATCAGCGCCGGGGCGGTCACGCCTCCTGGCGGTACTCTCCATTAGCCCGCGTCTCCTCCACCGACCGACCCGCCGCGTCGCCGGAGCGGGAGGAAGGGCGTACCCATACGACGTCGAAGCGGGAATAGCGCGCAAAGCAGATCGGCAAGCGTCCAGGGTCGATCCGCAGATTTTGTGCCGTGAACTGTCGTACAATCGCGGATGGGGCACTGCGGCATGGCGCTCGCGAGAAGTATGAAACACCTCCATTCGCCCACAGGGCCACGAAACGGAGTGACCCATGGTTGATTATAGCGGGTATCGAGGCACGGTACGGGCACCTGAATTTCCACCCGGCGACTGGTTTAACACCACCCGCCCGCTGGAGATCAAGGACCTACTGGGCAAGATCGTCATTCTCGACTTCTGGACCTATTGTTGAATAAATTGTTTACACATCCTCCCGCAGTTGCGGGAGCTCGAGCGCCGCTTCCCCGATGAGCTGGTCGTGATCGGGGTCCACTCCCCCAAGTTCCCAGCCGAGCGCCGGAGTGAGAGCCTGCGCGCGGCAATTCAGCGCTACGACGTCCACCACCCGGTTTTCAACGACGCGAACCTCGACGTCTGGACCCGCTACGCCGTGCGGGCCTGGCCGACCCTGATGTTTATTGACCCGGCAGGACGCGTCATCGGTCGGCACGAAGGAGAGGCGTCCGCCGACGACCTGGCGCGGGTCGTCCGTGAACTGGTCGATCAGTACGACGCGCAGGGGCTGATCGACCGCAGCCCGATCCCCGGCTTGCAGCCCATGGCACCGCCAGCAGGCACGCTCGCCTTCCCGGGGAAGGTGCTCGCCGACTCCGCCACCGACCGCCTCATCATCGCCGACTCCGGCCACCACCGATTGATCGTCGCCCGGCTCGACGGCAGCGATGCCTGGGTGATCGGCTCCGGCGAGGCGGGGCTGCGCGACGGCCCGGCGGCGACCGCGGCCTTCCACGACCCGCAGGGCCTCGCCCTCAACGGTGATTCCCTGTACGTCGCCGACACAGGCAACCACGTCGTGCGCCGGGTCGACCTCGCCGCCCGCACGGTCAAGACGATCGCCGGAACCGGCAAACTCGGCTGGAGCTACGCCCGGGCCGGAGCCGCCCGCGCCGTCGACCTCCGCTCGCCGTGGGATCTCGTCTTCCACGACGGCATCCTCTACATCGCCATGGCGGGGATGCACCAGATCTGGGCGCTCGACCTGGACGAGGACGAGTTGCGCCCCTACGCCGGCAGTGGTCGGGAAGCGATCCGCGACCACACGCTCCAGCGCGCCTGGCTGGCGCAGCCGAGCGGGCTGGCCACCGACGGCCACGTGCTCTACGTCGCCGACAGCGAGACGAGCGCCGTCCGCACGGTCACCTTCCCGCCCGGGGACGAAGTGCGGACCTTGGTCGGGATCGGCCTCTTCGACTTCGGCGACGTGGACGGCACCGGCGACGAGGTGCGCCTGCAACACCCGCTTGCCGTCGCGTACGGGGACGGCGTGCTGTACGTTGCCGACAGCTACAACCACAAGATCAAGCGGCTCGACCCGACCACCCGGCGCTGTGAAACGTGGCTGGGCGACGGCGAGCCCGGCGACACCGACGGGACCGGCACGGCGGCTCGCTTTCACGAGCCGGGCGGCCTGTCCCTGGCCGGGTCCCGGCTCTACATCGCCGACACCAACAACCACGCCATCCGCGTGGCCGACACCACCACCGGCGCCGTCACCACGCTCGCGCTGACGCTGTGACGCATGGCGGCGCCGGGCGCCGCGCGCCAATCCACGGACCACGCCGGCGCATTCCCCGCCGCACCTGCGTGCGTGGCGTGACATAGATACCCCCAGGGGGTATAATTGGGCATGAAGAGCGTGCACCGCGCAGGAGGGGAAGTACGTGACCGAGAAGCCGATCATCGAAAAGCCGAAGCAGGTCGACTCGTATCAGCATGACAAGCAGCGCATCCTGACCCGGCTGCGGCGCATGGAGGGACAGGTCCGCGGCGTCCAGCGCATGGTAGAGGAGGACCAGTACTGCGTGGACATCCTCACCCAGTTGTCCTCCATCATGGCCGCCGCCCGCAGCATCGGCCTGCTGCTCCTGGAGGACCATATCCGCGGCTGTGTCATCAATGCCGCGGACGACGAAAAGGAGGCCAGGATCCAGGAGCTGACCGAGGCGATCGACCGCTTCACCAAGAGCGTGGGGTAGGGATCAGGACGTGATGCGTCATGCGTCAACCGTCCCCCTCACCCCCGGCCCCTCTCGGACGGAGCCCACCAGGGGAGAGGGGAGCACCACGGGTGACGTATGACGCATGACGTGTGACGCATCACGCCTGACGCAGAAGGAATCGAACGTATGACCACAACCACCACACCACGCGGCGCCGCGCAGGCGCGACCGGAGGCCACGGCGACACTGCTGGTCGGCGGCATGACCTGCGCGTCGTGCGTCCGGCGGGTGGAGCGCGCGCTGGAGCGCATGCCCGGCGTCACCGCCGCGCAGGTGAACCTCGCGACCGAGCGCGCGACCGTGACCTTCGACCCGGCAAGCGTCTCGGTAGACGATCTGGTGCAGCGCGTCGAGCAAGCGGGCTACACAGCAGAGGTCGAAGCAACCGAACACGAGACGACGCCACACGACACGGCCGCCGTGGACCTCGCCATCACCGGCATGACCTGCGCCTCCTGCGTGCGCCGGGTGGAGCGGGCTCTGACGCGACTCGACGGGGTCGAGGCAGCCAGCGTGAACCTGGCAACCGAGCGGGCCAGCGTCACCTACGATCCCGAGCGGGTGAGCCTGGACCAGATCCTCCGCGCGGTGCAGGCCGGCGGCTACGGCGCCGAGGTCATCGCCGAGCCGGAGGAAATCAGCGACACGGCCGATGAGGACGAGGCCCGACGCCGGCGCGAGCTCACCCGCCTGCGCCGGGACGTGATCGGCGCGGCCGTCCTCACCGTGCCGACCGTCATCCTGAACATGTTCTTCATGTCGCTGATGAACGTGGAGTACGTGCTGCTGGCGCTGGCGCTCCCGGTTTGGGCGTACTTCGGCTGGCGCTTCCACCGGGCGGCACTCAAGAACCTGCGGCACGGCCAGTTCACCATGGACACCCTGGTCAGCCTCGGCACGACCGCCGCCTTCGGCTACTCCCTGGTGGGAACGCTCGTTCTCGGCCGCATGGATCAGATCTACTACGACACCGCTGCGGTCATCATCACCCTGATCCTGCTGGGGCGGTACTTCGAGGCGCGGGCCAAGGGCCAGACCTCCTCGGCCATCAAGAAGCTGCTCGGCCTGCAACCACGCACGGCGCGGGTGATCCGCGGCGGCGAGGCGATCGACATCCCGATCAGCCAGGTGCGAGCCGGGGACCTCGTCGTCGTGCGCCCCGGCGAGAAGATCCCCGTCGACGGCAGGATCATCGAGGGCCGCTCCGCGGTCGACGAGAGCATGCTGACCGGCGAGAGCCTGCCGGTCGAGAAGGGTCCAGGCGATGAGGTGATCGGCGCCACCCTCAACACGAGCGGGAGCTTCACCTTCCGCGCGACCAAGGTCGGGCGCGACACGGCCCTGGCGCAGATCATCCGCCTGGTCCAGCAGGCGCAGGGATCCAAGGCGCCGATCCAGGGGCTGGCGAACCGCGTGGCGAGTGTCTTCGTTCAGGCCGTGCTGGCTATCGCCGTGCTCACCTTCGCCGCCTGGATGCTCCTGACCGGCGACCTGACCCACGCCCTGCTGGCGACCGTCGCCGTGCTGGTCATCGCCTGCCCCTGCGCCATGGGGCTGGCCACGCCGACCGCGATCATGGTCGGGACCGGTCGAGGGGCAGAGCTGGGCGTCCTGATCAAGGGTGGCGAGGTGCTCGAGCGCGCCCGGGAGTTGACCACGGTGGTGCTCGACAAGACCGGCACCATCACCCGCGGCAAGCCCGCCGTCACCGACGTCGTCCCGGCCTCCGGCTTCAACAGCGCGGCCGACCCTGCCGCCGAACTGGTGCGCCTCGCCGCTGCGGTCGAGCAGCGCAGCGAGCACCCGCTCGGCGCGGCCATCGTTCAGCACGCACGTGAAGCCGGGATCGACCTCAGCGCCCCAGTGACCGACGTCACCGCCGTCCCCGGGCACGGCATCACCGGCACGGTCGAGGGCCGTCCGGTCCTGGTCGGCACTCGCAAGCTGCTGCGCGACCACGGGATCGCCCCCGACGGTCTGGAGGCGGATGCCGCGCGGCTAGAGGCCGAGGGCAAGACCGCCATGCTCGTCGCGGTCGACGGCCGGCCAGCCGGGGTGATCGCCGTGGCCGACACGGTCAAGCCGGGGAGCGCCGAGGCCATCGCCGCGCTCAAGCGGATGGGGCTCGACGTCGCCATGATCACCGGCGACAACCGGCGCACCGCCGAGGCGATCGCCCGGCAGGTCGGCATCGAGCGGGTGCTGGCCGAGGTCCTGCCGGGACACAAGGCCGACGAGGTGCGCCGGCTACAGGAGCAAGGCCACCGCGTCGCGATGGTCGGGGACGGTATCAACGACGCCCCGGCGCTGGCCCAGGCCGACGTCGGAATCGCCATCGGCTCGGGCACCGATGTCGCCATTGAGGCGAGCGACGTGACGCTGGTCGGGGGCGACCTCCGCGGCGTCGTGACGGCCATCGCCCTGTCACGCCGGACGGTCCGCACGATCAAGTGGAACCTGTTCTGGGCGTTCATCTACAACACGATCGGCATCCCGATCGCGGCTCTGGGCCTGCTGAACCCGATGTTCGCCGCCGCCGCCATGGCCTTCAGCTCCGTCTTCGTCGTGACCAACTCCCTGCGCCTGCGCCGGTTCGCATCCCGCCCGACGTCGAGTTAGCCAGCATAACGGGGCCGGGCGATGTATCGCCCGGCCTCTTCTCCTTCTATCGCCCTTGAACGGACCTGCTCGCGAGCGTGGCGCGTGTTCCCGGGGCGAGCGCCACTGCGCATCGGCGCCAGTTCCCAGGGGACATCAGACCGCACAAAGCCAGGCACGAGGCCCGGCCACTAGATGACGCGGTCGATCAACTCCTGGAGATCGGGGAGCTCGACCCCAATACCCGTGGTGAACAGGAAGCCCAGGAAGAGGCTGAAGATA
>NZ_JADGHZ010000242.1 GCF_019683595.1 Sphaerobacter sp.
GGGGGTTGGCGGGGGGGGGGGCGCGCGCGGCGGGGCGCCGCCGGCGGCGCGGGGGGGCCGCCCCCACGACGGTTTCCTCGCGGCAGGATGACCGAGCGTCGCGCACGAACGGGAGCTCACGGCTTTTGGCCGTACCGCCACAGGAAGTAGTGCTGGCCGACGTTGCCCGCCTCAACCTTCCAGCCGTCGGGATTGCTCGGGGTGTAGGTCAACACCCGTCGCTCGAAGACCTGGACCAGCACCAGGGTCGGCACCCCTTTGACGTTTACCTGGGTCCAGTACGGTTCGGTCAGCGGATAGCCGGTCGCGTAGAGCGGGTTCTCGAAATACGGCCCCACGACGTACTGGCCGTCCTCGTAGATGAGCCCCGTCCCGGTCATGAAGTCGTAGAAGACGTTTGGGACCGAATGCACAGGGATGCGCTCGTTGAACAACCCGGCAGTCCAGACGTCATAGGCTGCCAGCGAGGGGTCGGTGCCAACCACGCCCTCCGGGGTGATCGTATGAATGATCGGCCGGTCGATCGGGTGGGGTGGCTCGTTCAGGAGTTTGGCGAAGGTGGCGTACGTCGGCCCAGGTGAGTCGGGGTCCCCCGCGACGACAACGTTGGCAGGTTCACGTGGGTCGGAGAAGGCGTCGTCGCCCAGTTGCACCACGCCGGTCACCAGCTCCTGTGCCAGCAGGCCGTTGGTAACGTCCCAGGGTTGTTCCGCGCGCCAGGAGTTGTCCTCCATACGGGTCTTGTCGAAGTACCGGACGTGGCGTTCGCCATTGGGGGCGTCGCCATAGATCTCGACGATGTCCGTGACTGCGTTGCCCGGACCCCAGATCCAGGTACGGTTCACCCGCCCCTCGGTAACCGGGCGGTCCATGCGCGCCCAGGTTCGCTGGAAGATTGCTTCCACCTCCGGGGGCGGCGCGGCAGGACTGACGACAGGCCCCGGCTCGAGGACAGGTGCGCTTGCGGCGACGGCCGGGGACCAGAGCACGCTGGCGGCAAGGATGAGTGTTGCGCCGAGCAGGACCAAGGGACGCAACCGGCGGCGCGGCGAGGGTGTCATCGTAACCCCCTTTTTGGAATGCCCCGATCCGCAAGCCGTCACCAGGGCAGTGGGTGCGGCCCTCGCGCGGCCCCGGATGCCGATGTGCGACATGCATCTACTCTAGGCAGGGCCAATGAGTAGTCAATGGCTATGAATATTCTGTGAATTCCGGGGTTGCCGCCCTGTGGTTCCAGGGTCGGTCCCGACGGCGCGCCGCGGCGCGCTACCGATGGCTCGGGGCGCCGCTCGGGACCGGTCCGGGCCCGCCTGCGAACTCGGCCAGCCCCCACAGGTCGCGCCAGATGAAATCGGGCTGCTCCGGGCCGGGTGGGGCTTCCACGTGGCGGTTGACCCAGGCGGTGTGGAACCCGAGGCGTTGCGCCGGGCCGATGTCGTACTTGAAGCCGAAGGCGACGTGCAGGATGTGCTCCGGCGGCTCGGCAACCTGCTCCAGCAAGAAGCGGAAGCCCCGCTCCGACGGCTTGTAGGCGCCCACGTCCTCGGCCACGATGACGCGCTCGAACGGGAGGTCGAGCTGCCGCAGCGTGTGCGCCATGATGTCGCGGTCCGTATTCGAGAGGATCACGAGGCGCAACCCGGCAGCGTGCGCCTGGAGGAGGGCCGGGCGGGTGTCAGGAAACGGCTGCCAGCTCCGCATCGCGCGGACGAGATCCTCGCCGTACGCCGGATCCCAGGGGTAGCCTCGCTCCTCGGCCCAGACCCGCAGGCTCTCGGCCAGGATCTCCTTGTACGGGCGATAGCCGCCGGCCAGCAGCTCGAACTGGATCGCCTCCCATCGCTCACGGAGCGCCATGCCGGGGTCGGGCGACGGATCCCCGAGCCGGAGCGCGAGCGCATAGAGGAACGAGGCTGCGCCACCCTCCCAGTCGACCAACGTGCCGTAGCAGTCGAACGTCGCGACGCAGATGTCCTCCCGCCTCACCCGGAACCTCCCTTCGGTGCGGACGCACTCGCCACGCGCGCGGCGCGGATGCGCACATCATACCGAGCGCGCGGCGCGTGCGTCCGCACGGAACCGGAGCGTGCCGGGCAGTGCCGGCTCGCATTGCCCACAAGGACGAAGGGGCCGGTGAGATGCCGGCGCTCCTTGCCGGGCGTTGCCGGCATGACGACGGGGGAGGCTACAGGGCCTCCCCCAGCTCCCCAACCCCCGCGCGTGGCGACGGCTCCGACCCGTCATGGCGACCGCCGGCGTGTCGCCGTCGGGATCGTCACCGTGGCGGGATGTTCTGGTTGACGCGGAACAGGTTGGCCGGATCGTACTTCGCCTTGATCGCGGCGAGCCGGTCGTAGTTGTCCCGATAGGTGGCTCGGATGCGCTCCGCGCCTTCCTCCATCATGAAGTTGATGTAGGCGCCCCCGGCGGAGTAGGGGTGTAGCGCCTCCCAGAAATCGCGCGCCCACTTGGTGATCCGGTCCTTGTCGGCCGGGTCGTCGCTCACGCCGACGATCACCTGAACCCACTTGGCCTCGCGGTAGCTCCAGGCGGTGGCGTCCTTCGGGATCCGGTTTGCGGCGCCGCTGATGGCGTAGATGTGCGCCCCCGAGAGGTACGTCGGCAGGTTGGTGCCGTACTCGACTTCCACGGGGATCGCGGCGTCCGGGATGTCGTTGAAAAAGTCGGCCTTCCAGTACCACTGGAGGCCCGGAGGGTAGAGCGCATCGAACAACTGCTGAAGCACGGGCAGCGGCATCGGCCCGACCCAATCGAGCGCCGGCGGGCCAAACTGCGCCCGGATCGGCGCGAAGGTGGCCTCCGCTTGCTCCATCGGGCCGGCATAGGTCCAGATGACGCCGCACATCGACTTGTTGTGCAGTTCCTCCGGGAACGGCGCCACCGGCGGCACTTTCAGGAAGGCGAAAAAGCCGCTGAGGTCGTCCGGCTGGGACGGCAGGAAGTCGCGGAACCAGCGCAGCACGTCTGCCGACTTGTCCGCGTCCCATAGCATCGGGCCGGCATAGACGGTGCTCACCGGGTGCAGCCGGAACAGGAACGAGGTGACGACGCCGAAGTTGCCGCCACCGCCGCACAGGGCCCAGAAGAGGTCAGGATTCTGCTGGGCGCTGGCCGTGACGAAGCGGCCATCCGCCAGGACGACGTCTGCCTCCAGCAGATTGTCAATGGCCAGCCCCAACCGGCGCGTGAGGTGGCCGACTCCGCCCCCGAGTGTGATTCCGCCGACGCCGGTGAGCGAGACGGTGCCGCTGGGGGTCGCGAGGCCGAAGGCATGCGTGGCGTGGTCGACGTCGCCGAGTGTGGCACCCGCCTCGACCCGCGCGGTCCGCGCCTCGGGGTCGACCCGGATGCTGTTCATCCCCGACAGGTCGATGACCAGCCCGTCGTCGCAGATGCCGAGGCCGGCCCCGTTGTGCCCGCCACTGCGGACGGCAAGGAGCAGGCCGTGCTCGCGGGCGAAGTTCACCGACTCGATGACGTCGGCCACGTCGACGCAGCGGGCGATCAGCAGCGGATGCTTGTCGATCATGGCGTTGTAGACCTTGCGGGCCTCGTCGTAGTCCGGGTCTCCCCGGCGAATGAGTTGCCCGCGCAACGACTGGGTGAAGGCCTGGATGTCGGCCTCCGGGATTTCGCGCATCTCGGTTGCCGTCTGAAGCGTCATCGATGCACCCCCTTCTTGCCTGGGTGCTTCCCAGGGGGTTAGTGCCGGCACGCCGTGCTCGATGCTGGCAGCATAGGAGAGCAGGGTGGCGGCCGGTACCCGGGGATTCCCGGTATTTTCCCCTGGGTTTGGGGTGTCGGTGGGGAGGATGCGGGCAGGTGCCAGGCGCGATGCCGCGTGCTGAGAGGATCCCCGCGCTGCGGCACGTGCCCGGGAATGGGTGGTGTGAAGGGTCTACGCGGTCGACCCGTGCGCGGCGGCTCTAGCTCCGGGCCTGACCTCGGCGCGCGGTTTTTCAGTGTTCGGCGCTGGCGCCGAAGGGCTCGCTCGTGGTGGACGAGGCGATCCAGGCTGCCAACTGGGCGCGGGAGCGAAGCCCGAGCTTGTTCAGACTGTTGCTGACGTGCATCTCGACCGTCTTCTCGCCGATGGAGAGGTCCGCGGCGATCTCACGGTTCGTCTTCCCGAGCGCGACCTGGAGGGCGACTTCATACTCCCGCCGGGTCAATCCGCCGAGGTGGGGGCGGGGCCGCCGGTAGTGTCGACCGGGACCGGGCGGGGCGGCTAGGAGGCGCTGCGCGCGCTCCACGGCTTCGGCGAGCGTCAG
>NZ_JADGHZ010000243.1 GCF_019683595.1 Sphaerobacter sp.
TGTTTGAGGTGTATGGGTAGTGCGTCAAACGCCATGCGTCATCCGTCACCCGTCATCCGTGATGCTCCCCTCTCCCCTCGTGGGAGAGGGGCCGGGGGTGAGGGGGACGCGTGACGCATGACGTATGACGAAGGAGCACGGTCATGGCAGAGAACACGGCACTGTGGCGGCGTGGGGGCGGATGGCTGCTGGAGAGCCCGCAGGAGATCTATTGCCCGGAAGACTTCGACGATACCATCAAGACCCTGGCCGAGATTACCCGCACCTTCGTCGAGCGCGATGTCCTCCCGGTGCTCGACCGCATGGATCAGGGTGAACTGGAGCTGAACGTCCCGCTCATTCAGAAGCTGGGCGAGCTCGGACCGCTGGGGGCGGAGGTGCCGGAGGAGTACGGCGGGCTCGACCTGCCCAAGGTTGTCGGCGCCGTCATCACCGAGGAGATGGCGCCGACCGGGGGCTTCGCCGTGACCTACGGCGCCCACACCGGCATCGGCTCCCTGCCGCTGGTCTACTGGGGCACGGAGGAACAGAAGCAGAAGTACCTGCCCAAGCTGGCCAGCGGTGAGTGGATTGCGGCCTACGCCCTGAGCGAGCCCGGCTCCGGCTCCGATGCGCTCGGCGCTCGGACCCGCGCCACGCTCTCCCCCGACGGTCGCCACTACCTGCTCAACGGGACCAAGCAATTCATCTCCAACTCCGGCTTCGCCAACCTCTTTACCGTCTTCGCCAAGGTGGACGGCGAGCACTTCACCGCCTTCCTGGTCGAGCGCGACTTCCCCGGCGTCAGCCTCGGTCCCGAAGAGAAGAAGATGGGCATCAAGGCTTCCTCCACCCGCCAGTTGATCCTGCAGAACGCCCAGGTGCCGGTGGAGAACGTGCTGGGGGAGATCGGCAAGGGGCACCGCATCGCCTTCAACATCCTGAACTTCGGCCGCTACAAGCTGGGTGCGGGCGGGGTCGGTGCCGCCAAGCACGCCCTGGCCCTCTCCGCCACGTACGCCAAGGAGCGCCGCCAGTTCGGCCGCCCCATCGCCTCCTTCGGCGCGATCCAGCAGAAGCTGGCGGAGATGGCCACCCGCACCTACGTTACCGAGAGCGCCGTCTACCGCACCGTCGGCCTGATCGACGAGGCCATCGCGGGCAAGACCGGCACCGACGCCATCCTGGCCGGCATCCAGGAGTACGCCGTCGAGTGCTCGATCCTCAAGGTGCTCGGCACTGAGACGATGGACTACGCCGTCGACGAGGGCGTGCAGATCCACGGCGGCTACGGCTTCCTTCAGGACTACCCGATCGAGCGCGCCTACCGCGATTCGCGCGTACAGCGCATCTTCGAGGGGACCAACGAGATCAACCGCCTGTTGATCCCCGAGATGCTCTTCCGCCGCGCGCTCAAGGGCGAGTTGCCCCTGACGGAGGCGGCAGCCAGGCTCCAGGAGGAGCTGCTGGAGCCGGACTTCGACGAGCCAGAGGGACCGTGGGCACGAGAGGAGGCGCAGGTCGCGAATCTCAAGAAGCTGGCGCTCATGATCGCCGGGCTGGCGGTGCAGAAGTTCGGCACGGCGATCGAGGAGGAGCAGGAGGTCCTGCTTACGATCGGAGACCTGTTGATCGACACCTACGCCGCCGAGTCGGGCGTGGTCCGCGCCCGGAAGACCGGGGTCCCGCTCTGGGGCGACATGGCCCGCCTGTACCTCGACGCGGTGCTGGGGAAAGCGCTGCTCGCCGCGACGGGCGTCCTCCCGCGCGTGGCCGACGGGGACGACCTGACGATGTGCCTCTCGGTCGCCCGGCGGCTGACTCGTCGAGAGCCGTTCGACCGCATTGGTGTGCAGCGTGAGGTCGCGGCGGCCGTCCTGGCGGCCGGCGGCTATCCACAGCCGGCGGCATCGCGCGCGGGCTGAGCGCGCCGCGGGAGTTCGTTCCGTGGGGTAGGTCGAGCGAAGGAGGGATGACCGTGGACGGCCTGATGATGAACTACCCTCTGGTCCTGCCCGCCATCATGCGCCGGGCCGAGGCGCTGTACGGCGACAAGGAGATCGTCTCCCGGCTGCCGGACAAGAGCTACCACCGGTATACCTACGCCGATATGCTTCGGCGCGCTAAGCAACTCGCCGTGGCGCTGCAGCGGCTGGGCATCCAACCGGGCGACCGTGTCGCCACGCTGGCCTGGAACCACTATCAGCATCTCGAAGCCTACTTCGGCATCCCGGCCTTCGGTGGCGTGCTCCACACCCTGAACCTCCGACTGCCCCCGCAGGATCTGATCTACGTCATCAACCACGCCGGGGATCGCGTCATCCTGGCGGACGAGTCGCTGCTGCCGCTGTTCGAGCGGATCCGCCCGCAGCTCAACGTTGAGCACGTCGTCGTCATCTCCAACGAGGGCACGGAGCACGAGGGGACGATCGGCTACGAGCAACTGCTGGCCTCGGCCGACCCGAGCGAGTACCGCGAGCCCGACCTGGACGAGAACCAGGCTGCCGCAATGTGCTACACCTCCGGCACCACTGGGCGGCCCAAGGGCGTGGTCTACTCCCACCGCGCGATCGTGATGCACTCCTTCGGCAGCCTCTTCCCCGACGCCATCGGCCTGCGTGAGACGGACGTGGTCACGCCGGTGGTGCCCATGTTCCATGTCAATGCCTGGGGCCTGCCCTTCACCTGCACCATGGTCGGCGCCAAGCAGGTCTTCCCCGGACCGCACCTCGACCCGGTGAGCCTGGCCGAGCTCTTCCAGACCGAGCGTGTGACCGTCACTGCCGGGGTGCCGACGATCTGGCTTGGCCTGCTGCAAGTGCTCGACAAGAACCCCGACGCCTACGATCTCTCCAGCATGCGGGCCATGCTCATCGGTGGGCAAGCGGCACCGGAGGGGCTGATCCGTGGCTTCCGCGAGCGCCACAACCTGCATGTGGTTCACGGGTGGGGCATGACCGAAACGACTCCGGTCGGCACCATGGCCTACGTCCCCAGCCAGGCCCTCGACGCCCCGATGGACGAGCAGTACTACTACCTCGCCAAGCAGGGCCGCCCGCTGCCGATGATCGAGATCCGCGCCCGCGGGGAAAACGGCCTCGTCCCCTGGGACGGTAAGACCATGGGCGAGCTGGAGATCCGGGGTCCGTGGATCGCCCGCGCCTACTACAACGACCCGGAGGGGGACGCGCAGTTCACCGACGACGGCTGGTTCCGCACCGGCGACATCGTGACCATCGACCCGCTGGGCTACATCCAGATCACCGATCGGGTGAAGGATGTAATCAAGTCGGGTGGCGAGTGGATCAGTTCGGTGGCCCTGGAGAACGCGTTGATGGCCCACCCGGCCGTCGCCGAGGCGGCCGTCGTGGCCGTGCCGCATCCGAAGTGGCTGGAGCGGCCCGCCGCCGTGGTGGTCCTCAAGGAGGGCCAGACCGCGACCGCGGAAGAACTGCGGGCCTACCTGGCGGACCAGTTCCCGAAGTGGTGGCTGCCGGACTACATCGTCTTCGGCACCGAGATCCCGCGCACATCGACCGGCAAGTTCCTCAAGTCCGCCCTGCGCGAGCAACTCCGCGAGCAGCTTCGCGATCAGCTCGCGGCTGCCGAAGTCGAGCACGCCTGAGCCGTCACGTCCCCGGCGCGCCTGCCTCGCCGCCGCCCGGTGGTCCCGGGCGGCGGCCTGCCCGTTCGTCGAGCTGTGCGTTCGTACGTGAGGGCTGGGGTCTGAAGGGACAGTGGGCCTGGGCTGGAAATGATGGTGGATCACCCTTGACGCTGCGGGGGTGGCTGAGTAATATTCCCTGCGCTGGCGGGCAGCCAGCCCGGCCGGAAGGCCGGCGGGGCGCAAGCCCCGGAGGAGCAATGCCCTTGACGAGGGCAACTCCGATGAGTATAATACATAGGCTCTGGGTGGACGCGGTAACGCGGCCCGGAGACTCATCAGGCGAGTGCGGGAGGTGTGGCACGTAAGGGAGCCGAAACGCGACTAGCGCGAGGATCCTGTGCCGCCCGCCAGCCGGCGGGTTTTTCACGCCCGCATGCACCTTGACAACTGAAGTGTGGTTCGTACAGCGAGCACTCCGGCGATTCCGATGGAGGCCGTCGCCGAGAGGCGGCGGAGTGCTCCCCGGTATCGCAAATCAAGGAAGCGAAACCCCGTGAATGGGGATCGTATCTTGATGGAGAGTTTGATCCTGGCTCAGGAACAACGCTGGCGGCGTGCCTAATGCATGCAAGTCGAACGGGAGCCGCTTTGGCGGTCGACCGTGGCG
>NZ_JADGHZ010000244.1 GCF_019683595.1 Sphaerobacter sp.
CCCCCAACCCCCTCTCCCACAAGGGGAGAGGGGGCTTCTTCATCAGCGCGCTGGGAAGGATGAGTTGCGCGATGCTACCGGAAATCGTGCGAGGCGGGGACGAGCCGGCGGTCGGGCTTGCGTTCGGGGAAGATGGGGCCGGCCTCGTGGACGGTGGGCGACGGCGCCGGCGCGAAGGCCCGGCGCGCTGCGTCCAGCGTGTGCAGGCGGTGGGCGATGAGGTTGATCGTCCCGTCGCGCCGCTGCAGGCGCCCCTCGACCACCAGGAACGGCTCGCCCCGCACCAGCAGCCGCTGCTCTTCGTAGAGCGCCGGGTAGATGATGACGTTCACCAGACCCCGCTCGTCCTCCAGCAGCAGGAAGGTGATCCCCTTGGCCGTCCCTGGGCGCTGACGGCAGACAACCAACCCCGCGACCCGCACCTCGGTCCCATCAGGGAGCTTCGCCAGATCGACTGTGGAGACGATCGTCTCCGGCAGGTGCGGGCGGAGCAGCCCAAGCGGGTGATAGCGGGGCGAGAGGCCCAGCGTGTCGTAGTCTGCCGCCATCTGCTCCCAGGGGCTCATCGGCCGCAGTTCCACCATGTCCTGCTCCACCGGCAGCGCCAGCGGGAGCTGCTTCCCGGCAGCCCCGTTCTTCCCGAATCCCCGAGCCGGGATGAACAGGCCGAGTTGCCAGAGCGCCTCCCGGCGTCCCAGCCCAAAGCTATCGAACGCGCCGACCACGATCAGGTTCTCGACCGCCTCCCGTGCCAGCGGCACCCGGCGGACGAAGTCCGCCAGCGAGCGGTAGGGGCCGTTTGCCTCCCGCTCCCGCTCGATCAGCAGGGCGGCGTCCTCGCCGATCCCCTGGACAAAGCCGAAGCCGATGCGCACGGCGTTCCCCTCGACGGTGCAGCGGGCGCCGCTCTGGTTCACGTCGGGCGGGAGGATGCGCACGCCGTGCCGCTTGGCGTCGTTGACGATCACGTGGGGCGGGTAGAACCCCATCGGCTGGTTGTTGAACAGCGCACAGGTGAACTCGGTCGGGTAGTAGCACCGCAGCCAGGCCGACTGGTAGGCGAGCACGGCGAACGCCGCCGAGTGGCTCTTGGGGAAACCGTACTCGGCGAAGCCCAGCAACTTGCGGAACACCTCCTTCGCCACCTCCAGGCGCACCCCCCGCGCCAGCGCCCCATCCCGGAACTGGCGCCAGAAGTGGAGCATCGCCTCGCGCGAGCGCTTGCGGCTCATGGCCCGGCGCAGCGCCTCGGCCTGCCCAGCGGTGAACCCAGCCAGCACCATCGCCACTTCCAGCACCTGCTCCTGGTAGAGGATCACCCCCAGCGTCTCCTCCAGCACCGGCTCCAGCGACGGGTGGTCGTAGCGGATCGGCGCTCGGGGATTGCGCATCCGCCGCTGGCGGTTCTGCACGTAGGGATTGACCGCCTTGCCGACGATCGGGCCGGGGCGGACGATCGCCACCTGGACGATCAGATCCTCCAGCGAGCGCGGCTGGGTGCGCGGCAGCATCTGGATCTGCGCCCGGCTCTCGATCTGGAACACGCCGATGGTGTCCCCGGCGCAGATCATGTCGTAGACCGCCGGGTCGGCGAAGTCGATCCGCGAGAGATCCACCGGCGGCTTACCCGAGCGGACGATCAGTTCCAGGCACTCCTCGACCAGCGAGAGCATCCCCAGCGCCAGGAAGTCGATCTTGATGAAGCGGGCATCGTCGCAGGAGTCCTTGTCCCACTGGCAGAGGTAACGCCCCGGCATGGCGGCCGGCTGGATCGGCACCAGCTCCACCAGCGGCGAGGAGGAGACGATCATCCCGCCGACGTGCTGGGTGATGTGGCGGGGGAAGCCGGCCAGTTCCTCAGCCAGCTCCACCAGATAGCGCAGCGGTGGCGCGTCCCGCCGCGCGGCGAACTCCGGGATGCGCGCCAGCTCCTCCCCCAGGTCCTTCGCCGAGCGCGCCTCGCTCAGCTTGGCGATCTTGTCGATGTCGGGCTGGGGCAGGCCGAGCGCCTTGCCGATGTCGCGCACCGCGCTGCGCAGCTTGTAGGTGGAGAACGCGCAGACGAGCGCGGCATGCTCCGGGCCGTACACCTCGTAGACCCGCTCGATCAGCCGCTCGCGGATGTCGCGCGGGAAGTCGAGGTCGATATCCGGCACCGAGCGCAGATCCTCGTTGAGGAAGCGACCGAGGAAGAGCCCGTGCGCCAGCGGGTCGACGTGCGACAGACCGATCAGATAGCAGACAATCGAGCTGACCGACGAACCGCGCCCCCGCCCGGGCGGCAGGTTCCCGACCGCGCGCGGCGTGTCCGTCCCGCGCACCTCCGCCGCCACCTCCTGCGCCAGCAGCAACAGGTCGCGGTAGAGCAGGAAGAAGCCGGCCAGCCGGTGCCGGGCGATCAGCCGCAGCTCCTCCGCCAGCCGCTCCTCAGCCGCCGCGCGCCGCTCCGGCTCCGGGTAGCGCTCGGCCAGCGCCTCCCGACAGATCCGCGCCAGCAGGTCGTCGGGCGTCTCCCCCGGTGCCGTCGGGTAGTCGGGGAAGCGATAGGCGAGATCACGCGGCAGGTCGAACCCGGCGCAGCGCTCGGCGATCTCCAGCGTCGCCCGCAGCGCCGCCGGGTAGCGGTCGAAGAGCGCGGCGACCTCCTCGGCGGCACGCAGGTAGAACTCCGCGTTGGCCCGCCGCGCCCGGTGCGCCCCGTCGAGCGTCGTCCGCTCGCGGATCGCCACCAGCACGTCTTGCAGGCGGTGCCGCTCCGGCCGGTGGTAGTGGACATTCCCCGTCGCGGCGTAGCGCAGGCCCAGGTGCTCCGCCAGCTCCACCAGCAGCCGGACACGCCGGGTATCGCCGTAGACCAGGTTCTGCTGCAGCTCAACGACGACATTCTCCGCCCCGAACCACTCCACGTACCGCCGCAGCAGCGCCTCCGCCCCGGCCAGATCCCCGGCATCCACCAGCCGCGCCAGCGCCCCCTGCCGGCAGCCGGTGAGCAGGATCAACCCCTCGGCGTGCCGGGGCAGCAGGTCGGGGTCGAGCCGGGGCACACGGTCCTCCCCCGCGTGATGCGCGGCGGTGATCAGGCGACAGAGGTTCCCATAGCCGGTCACCGACTCCGCCAGCAGCGTCAGGTGCGAGCCGTCGGCCAGGGTCAGCTCGGCGCCGGTGATCGGCTGGATGTCCGCCCCGTGCGCCAACTGGGCGAACTCCATCGCGCCGTGAAGGCCGTCGTGGTCGGTGATGGCCAGCGCCCGGTAGCCGAGCTCCGAGGCGCGCGCAATGATCTCCTCCGGCAACGAGGCGCCGTCGAGGAACGAGTACGCGGTGTGGAGGTGCAACTCCACATAGCGATGTTCACGTCCCATGGCATCCTTCCCAGAGGGCGATCAAGACGTTCCAACAGTCGAGCAGTCGAGAAGAGGGGGTGGAGGCGATGACAACGATCCGAGCCGAGACACCGGCCGACATCGAAGCGATCTCCGAGGTCAACCGGCTCGCGTTCGGCCGTGAGAACGAGGCGAGACTGGTCGAGACGATCCGCGACACACCGGGGTTCATCCCGGCGCTCTCGCTCGTCGCCGAGCGCGACGGCCGTGTCGTCGGCCACGTCCTCTTCAGCCGGATCGCGATCCGCACCGGCGGGGGACCAGACATCCCGGCGCTGGCGCTCGCGCCGGTCGCCGTGCTGCCGGAGCACCAGGGTCAGGGGATCGGCGCCGCACTGATCCGCACCGGTCTCGACCGCGCCCGCGACCTCGGCCACCGGATCGTGGTCGTAGTCGGCCACCCCAACTACTACCCCCGTTTCGGCTTCACCCCAGCCCGGGCACAGGGACTCGAAGCCCCCTTCCCGGTCTCCGACCCCGCCTTCATGGCACTGGCACTCGTGCCCGGCGCGCTCGACGGCGTCCACGGGCTCGTGGTCTATCCGGAGGCGTTTGACGGGGGTGATACCGGCGCGGCCATGGGAGTACGCGGGCGGCGCAGACCCGGGATGATGGCGTTTGGCGAACTCGATGGGACTGCGACGGTGCCGCGCGCCCGGGGCTGAAGCCGCCGGGCTCACAACGAAAAGCCCGCTAAAGCGGGCTGGGAATGTCGGCGGAGGGCATCGGTGTGGTGAGGGAGCGCATCGTCGTCGGTATGTGCCCGGGGCTAAAGCCGCCGGGCTGATACAGAAAAGCCCACTAAAGGGGCTGAAACGATTTCCGTCCCTAGTCCCTTTAGTGGACTTCGCCTCCTAGCCC
>NZ_JADGHZ010000245.1 GCF_019683595.1 Sphaerobacter sp.
CCCCGGCCCCTCTCGGATGGAGCCCACCAGGGGAGAGGGGCGGTGATGGACTCCTGCACTCATACGAAGTGGCTCCGAGCCGGTCCGAATGGCACCGAGGCATGAGGCTTTCACGCTCGGAGCGCCGGGATGCGGCCGGCGCTCCTGGTCGGTGGGTGTCCTGACACTCAGGACAGGTGCTTGGATGGTCAGCCGGGCACCCAGGGGGGCACGTCGTCGGTGCCGGAGGTGACGTCCACCGGCTCAACGCCGAGCAGTTTGGCCACCTCGGCGCTCAGGTCGTCGATCGCCGGCTTCTGGAACCCCATCCCCTGCCAGACGATCTCGCCCTCCTGGTTGATGAGGAACACCGACGGCGTGGCCATGATGTCGTACGCGCGCGAGGTCGCGTAGTCGTCCTGGTCGACCAGGAGCGGGAAGGTCACCCCGTAGCGGCGCGCGAACGAGCGTGTGACGTTCGGCGAGTCCTGCGCGATCCCCCAGACGGTGAGACGATCCTTCGGGTACCGCTGGTAGATCCGCTCCAGGAAGGGAAAGATCGTCTTGCTCGCCTGGCAGGACGATTTGTAGATGCTGATCAGGACCGGACCGGTCTTGAGAGCCTCGGCCAGGCTGTGCTCTTGCCCTTCAGCAGCGTCCTTGAGCGTGAACTCGGGCGCTCTGGCACCGGCCTCCAGTGGCATCCCGCTTTCCTTTCCTGCCGCCGCGCCTCGGGCGTGGCGGACCAACCCGCTCCCCCTCACTCGCGACCGTGCCGGGCACGGTCGCATCCCCCATGCAATGCAACCATACCCTATCCGCGCCCGTTAGAGCTGCGGTAATCCAATCCCGGTGACGTCGCGGACGCGCTCCATCTTCGCCGCGGCGATCTCCCGTGCCCGTGCAGCACCCTCGTGCAGGATCCGCACCACCTCGGCCGGCTGGGCGCTCAACTCCTCCAGCCGCTGCTGGAGCGGCGCCAGGCGCTCGACGATGACGTCGGCGAGGTCCTGCTTGAAGGCTCCATAGCCCTGGCCCGCGTAACGCTCCTCCAGCTCCGGTATCGGAATGTCCGAGAAGAGGCTGTAGATGGTGAGCAGGTTGGAGATGGCCGGCTTCTCGTCCTCATCGTAGCGGATCTCGGTGCCCGAGTCGGTCACGGCGCGGCGGATCTTGCGCCGGATCACGTCCGGGCTGTCGCGCAGTTCGACGCGGCTGTTGGGGTCCGGGTCGCTCTTGCTCATCTTCTTGGTCGGATCCTGGAGCGACATGATGCGGGCCCCGGCTTCCTTAATGTCGGCGTCGGGCACGACGAAGGTCTCGCCGAAGGTGTTGTTGAAACGGATGGCCAGGTCGCGCGTCAATTCGATGTGCTGCTTCTGGTCCTCACCCACCGGCACCAGTGCCGCGTCGTAGAGCAGGATGTCGGCTGCCTGGAGCACCGGGTAGAAGAGGATGCCCGCGCCGACGCGCTCGCTCCCCTTCGACTTCTCCTTAAACTGCGTCATCCGGCGCAGCTCACCGTAGGTTGCCAGGGTACCGAGCATCCACGCCAGTTCGGTGTGCTCGCGCACGTCGGACTGGATGAAGAGGATCGAGCGCGCGGGGTCGATCCCGGCAGCCAGGAGCACGCTGGCCAGTTCGAGGTTGCGTGCCCGGAGGTCGGCCGGGTCGTAGGGGAGAGTCATGGCGTGCAGGTCGACAATGCAGAAGACGTTGTCGTAGTCGTCCTGCTGGCGGACCCAGTTGCGGATCGCCCCCAGGTAGTTACCGATGTGAATGCCGCCCGTGGGCTGGATGCCGGAGAAGACGCGCGGGCGCTGCTTCGGCGCGTCCGCGGTCTCACGGCTGGCGGTGGTGGCCTGTTGGACCATGTGCGCTGCGCCTTTCCGTACGATAGGTTCGCCCTGAGCCGATCGTCGCGGCCGGGCTCGAGAGCCAGTTCACATGCAAAAGACCTCCGCCCGCAAGGGACGGAGGTTGGTGTGTCAACTCCGCGGTGCCACCCTCATTGGGCGCCGATCAGGTGGGCGCCCCACTCGGTGAGCCTTTGGACCGGCATGCGCCGTCCGGGGCTCGGCTCCGTGGTAACGGTGGAGCTTCCGGCGCCGCCTACTGGCTGCGGCATCCCGCGCGTTCGGGGCGCGGCTCGCGGAACCATTCCGCGCCGCCGCCGGGTCGGCGTTCCACCGGCTGCCGACTCTCTGGGCCGCGTGTCGGCGCGTACTCGCTCCGGTCGTCGCCATTCACGCTCTCGCGTTGTCGGTCTGAGCCTACCAGTCGCTGGGAAAGGGTGTCAAGGCGAGGTTTTCCGACGGGTCGGTTATACTATGCGGTACAGGCGTACGACGGGGTAGGGGTGGAACGGGCCCGGATTTCAGCGGGAGACGCATCCTGTTGCGACGATCCGGACGTATATTGAAATGCCACGCCTGGTGGCCGGGGCGTGGCGGCTGCACAGGTCGGCATGGGCACTGACCTGCGGCAACTCCCTGACGACGAGCTCGTCCAGCGCATGCGCGAGGGTCAGGTCGAAGCGCTGGAAGTGCTCTATGATCGGTACGCGCGAGTCGTCTTTTCCTTCGCGGTACGGATCGTCGGGGATGGACTGCTGGCTGAGGAGGTGCTCCAGGAAGCGTTCATGCGCTCCTGGCAGCAGGCGGGCCGCTTCGAGAACGCCAGAGGGAGCTTCCCGAACTGGCTCTTGAGCATCACCCACAACCTCGCCATCGATGAGGTCCGCAAGCGTCAGCGCCGGCCCCAGCGCGCTGATCTGGTGGACATCGCCGACGTGCTGCGCAGCGAAGTCGATACGACGGCGGATGTGGAGGAGACCGCCGAGGCGTCGGAGCTGCGGGAGCGCATCCGCGCCGCAATGGCAACGCTGCCCCCCGCGCAGCAGCGGGTGATCGAGCTGGCCTACTTCGAGGGCCTGACCCAGCGCGAGATCGCAGCGCTGCTCAACGAACCGCTCGGCACGATCAAGACCCGCATGCGTCTAGGGATGCGGAAGCTCAAGGACGTGCTGGGCCCACAGGAGGAGCCGTAGGGCTGAGGACTGTTCGGGGTATGAGTGAGCACGAGGACCATCACGACGCGATAGCGGAGCTGATCCCGGCCTACGTGCTCGGTGCGCTGGAGCCGGATGAGATCGAGGCGGTCGAACTGCACCTCCTCGAGTGCCCGCAGTGTCGTGCGGAGGTCGAAGCGCAGCGCCAGGTCACCGCGCTGCTGCCCTACCTGGCCGAGCCGCGGTCGGTGCCCTTGCGTGCCCGTCGCGAGTTGCTGGCGCGGATCGATGCCGCACCGGTTCCAATCGCTACCCGGCGGCGCCTGTCCGGCCCGCTGGCGCGCCTCGGCTGGGTGGCGGCTGTCGCCGCGGTGCTGGTGGCCGCGGTGCTGGGGATCAACAGCCTGCGGATGCACGAGCAGGTCAAGCAGAAAGATCTGGAGTTGACGGCGGCCCAGGAGAGCCAGCGCGCCGTCGCACGCTTCGTCGGCTCACCCCGAGGCTTCGTCACCGCGCTGGAGAGCACCGGCGTCGCCCCCGGCGCTGAGGGGGGTGTGATCCTCGACCCGACCCGCAACGCCGCCCTGCTGATGGTGGACGGGCTGCCCAAGCCGTCACCGGGACAGGCCTACGTCGTCTGGATGGTGCGCGGCAACCAGCACTTCAACGTCGGCGTCCTCCCGGTCGGCAATGACGGCCGCGCGACCCTCTACATCTCCCCGCCCGACGCGCTGGCCAGCTACGACGGGATCGTCGTCACCGAGGAGTCCGGCCCGCTCGCCGCGAACCCCCGCGGCGTGCGGATGATGACCGCGCGCGTCGGCCAGTAGTATCCCCTTGCCGAGTCTTCACCACCGGGGCAAATGGGGTTTGGCGAGTTAGCCCCAGCTCCCCGCTGCCGGCGCCCGGTTGCTGTCATCCTTCACTCCGCCACCCGCTCTCGCGCGGCTGGCATCCTGAGCGCAGCGAAGGATCTCGCGTCGGACCGGCCACGCAGCGGAGAGATCCTTCGCTGCGCCGGGAGCGGCTGGCCGCCGCCCCCGGCTCCGCTCAGGATGACAACGCGGGGGGCGCGGACGGCTGTCGCGTTTACCGGATTAATTCGTCAAAGTTCATAAGCCGGCTGGGACACGGCAGGGTCCACATCCTGGCGAATGGATGCTCGGAACCGGCGCGTGCCCGGCGGCTTGAGCCCCGGGCACAGGCCGCGACGTGGGATCCGTCGCGCC
>NZ_JADGHZ010000048.1 GCF_019683595.1 Sphaerobacter sp.
CCCGCGCGGGGGTGGCCGTCCCCTTGCCGGGAGGGGTGGGGGCGGGTATGATAAAGTCCTGGTCGTGCTAGGCGGGGAACTAGCGGTGCCCTGTACCCGCAATCCGCTATAGCGGGGCTGAGTTCCCTCTCGAGGTCCGGCCTTGTGGGACTGCTCGGGCTAAGTGGTGAGGAAGGTTGGGTCCCACGCGGCAAGGACCCACGAACCCGGTCAGGTCCGGAAGGAAGCAGCCGTAAGTGGCCATCCTTGGGTGACGTGGGGGTGCCTGGCTGGAGCTAACTGGCTCGGTGCAAGCCGGAGGGTCGTGATCGACAGAGGGTGCACGACCTTCTTTGAACACCAAAGCGGACCGTCCTTATGGGCGGTCCGCTTTTCGTTTGCCTCGATGCCCTCGCGACGTGATCCTGGAACGACCTGTGCTCTTGGTGCTCTCCCGTGATCGGGCGGACGGCGCTGTCGATTTCGGTGGTGCCCGTTCGACCACGATGTAGGACCGGTTGCGCGTGGTCCGACCGCTCGGTCGGGAGCCCGGTCCTTCCGACGAAGGGAGACACGCCACGTGCGAAAGCTAGTTGTGAATACCTTCCTGACTCTCGACGGCGTGATGCAGGCCCCTGGCGGGCCGAACGAGGACCCGGAGGGCGGCTTCCGCCATGGAGGATGGTCGGTCAACTACTGGGACGACCGAATGGGCCAGTTCGTGGGCGAGGCCATGAGCAAGCCGTTCGACCTCCTCCTCGGGCGGAAGACCTACGAGATTTTCGCGGCTCACTGGCCCAACGCCGCTGAGGCGGAGGGCGCCGGCCCGCTGAACGCGGCCACCAAGTACGTCGTCTCCACCACCCTGAAGAGTGCGGATTGGGGGCCTGCGGTCCTGATCCGCGACAACGTGGTAGAGCGAATTGCCGAGCTGAAGCAGGGGAACGGGCCTGAGCTTCAGGTACAGGGGAGTTCGCGACTGGTCCAGACCCTGATAGCTCATGATCTGGTCGACGAGTACCGCGTCATGATCTTCCCGCTGACGTTGGGGACTGGGAAGCGGTTGTTCGGCGATGGAGCGCGCCCCGGCAACCTCCGCCTCGTCGACTCCCGGGTATCGACGACCGGCGTGATCATCGCCACGTATGAGCGCGCGGGCGCCGTCACATACGGCTCATTTGCCCTGGAAGATCAGCCAACGGGACAGTAACGCATCGTCGGCCTAATCGCGGCGGTAGGAACGAAGAGCCTCCGCGGACGCTGCCGAGCGGATGCATGATTCGGCAGGGTCCGGGAGGCTCACTAGCTTCCGAACAGCAGGGCGGATGCTACGAGCGCACCCGCTCGCGAGCCTGCGACCGCCTCCTCCGGCGCGCGCCACGACGGCGGCCGCTGGAGGCCGGTTCGAGATAGCGGCGCTTGAGCTCCTCGGCGGCTGCCGCGCGCACCTTGGCCGGGTAGACGGTCCGAGCCCACCAGATGTAGTACGCAGCTTCGGCCAGTAGCGCGAGGAGGACCAGGTAGAGCCAGAAGCGCTTGTAGAAGCCGAAGGCGCTGACGTGGAGGAACCGGAACGTGAAGAAGAAGAGGCCCAATCCGAACAGCACCGCGGCGATGGCGGCGCCGCGCTGGATCTCGTCACGGGCGATCGGGTAGCGCCGGGACAGCCGTCCCACATCGTAGTACGCCAGCAGCGACACGACGAAGCCTATGCCGCAGAGCGCGACAAAGCCGATCGAGAACGGCCCCCAGACAGGCGTATCCCAGAGCGGTGCGTTCAGATAGTCCCAACTCAGCGGATTGCGCATCCGCGCGTTCCTCGCTCCCCAGCGTTCAGTGACATCGTGTACCGCTACGACCCGTGGGGTGGGCGGTGACGCGGGCCTGCCTAGCGCCCCCGCTCGCGCCCGACGATGCCGCTACGACACGTCCCCGGTCAGCAAGGTGCGCTTGACCTCCTCGATGGCACGCGTGACTTGAATCCCACGCGGGCACGCCTCGGTGCAGTTGAAGACGGTGCGGCAGCGCCAGACCCCCGACTTCTGGTTCAGCACGGCCAACCGCTCGGCCGCGCCCTGGTCGCGGCTGTCGAAGATGAAGCGGTGCGCGTTGACGATCGCCGCGGGACCGACGAACTCGTCGTTGGTCCAGGTGATCGGGCAGGAACTGGTGCAGCACGCGCAGAGGATGCACTTCGTCGTGTCGTCGAAGCGCTCGCGATCCTCTGGCGATTGCAGCCGCTCCGTGGTCGGCGCCGGGTCGTCGTTGATGAGGAAGGGCAACACCGACTTGTAGGCGTTGAAGAAGGGCTCCATGTCCACGACCAGGTCGCGGATGACACGGAAGCCGACGAGCGGCTCAATGGTGATGTTGGTGCCCACGTCGCGGATGAGCACCTTGCACGCGAGCCGGTTGCGCCCGTTGATGCGCATGGCATCGGAGCCGCAGACGCCGTGGGCGCAGCTCCGGCGGTACGTGAGCGTGCCGTCGTGGAACCACTTCACCTTGTTGAGCGCATCGAGGACGCGGTCGGTCGGCTCGACCTCGACCTCGTGGTCCTCGTAGTACGGCTTGCTGTCGACCTCAGGGTTGAAGCGTTGAATTCGCAGGTGTACCTGCATCAGTACTTCCGTTCCTTGGGCTCAAACCGGGTGATGACGACCGGCTTGTAGCGCATCTCGATCCCACCCGACGTACGGTAGGCCAACGTGTGCTTGAGCCAGTTGACGTCGTCGCGCTGCGGGAAGTCCTCGCGGAAGTGACCGCCGCGACTCTCCTCGCGGGCGAGCGCCCCGGCGACGACGGCCTCGGCGACGTCCAGCAGATATCCCGTTTCGATCGTCTCAACGAGGTCCATGTTGAAGGTGCGGCTCTTGTCCCGCACACCGACCCGGCTGTAGCGGTGCCGCAACTCGGTCAGCTTCTCGCGCAGGGAGGTCAAGCCCTCCGCGGTGCGGAAGACGCCGCAGTCGCGGAACATGGCCTCTTGCAGTTCCTCGCGGATGACGTTGGCGTTTTCGGTGCCGTCGCCCTCGAGGAGGGCGCTGACCTCGGCGCGGGCGCGGAAGTCGGGCTCCTTGGGCAGCGGGTGGAAGTCGTTCTCGTTGATGGTCTTCAGCATATGCCGCCCGGCGCGCCGGCCGAAGACGATCAGGTCGACCAGCGAGTTGGTGCCGAGCCGGTTGGCGCCGTGGACGCTGACACAGGCGCACTCGCCGGCCGCGTACAGCCCAGGCAGGACCGTGTTCTCCTCGTCGATGGTGACCCGGCCGTCCACGTCGGTCGGGATACCGCCCATGCTGTAGTGGGCCGTCGGCTGGATCGGGATGAGATCCTTGACCGGGTCGAGGCCCATGTAGGTGCGAACGAAGTCGGTGATGTCCGGCAACTTGGTCTCGATGACCTCGGCGGGCAGGTGCGTCAGATCCAGGTGGACGTAATCCTGGCCGTTGATCCCCCGGCCCTCACGGATCTCCATGTAGATGCTGCGGGAGACCATGTCACGCGGGGCGAGGTCGAGCAGGGTGGGCGCGTACTTCTCCATGAAGCGCTCACCCTTGTCGTTGCGCAGGATGCCGCCCTCGCCGCGGCAGGCCTCGGACAGGAGGATGCCGAGCTTGTAGATCCCGGTGGGGTGGAACTGGAAGAACTCCATGTCCTCCAGCGGCAGGCCGCGCCGGAAGGCGATGGCGCAGCCGTCCCCGGCGAGCGAGAGCGCGTTGCTGGTGACCTTGAAGACGCGCCCGAAGCCACCGGTCGCCAGCAGGACCGCCTTGGCGTGGAAGACGTGAATCTCGCCGGAGTGGATGTCATACCCCACGACCCCGGTGCACACGCCGTCGTCGGTGATCAGCAGGTCCAGCATCATCATCTCGTTGAAGAAGGTGACCTGATGCTTGATCCCCTGCTGATAGAGGGTTTGGAGGATCATGTGACCGGTGCGGTCGGCGGCGTAGCAGGCGCGGCGCACCGGCCCCTCGCCGAAGTTGCGGGTGTGCCCACCGAAGCGCCGCTGGTCGATCCGGCCGTCCGGCGTACGGTTGAAGGGGAGGCCCATGTGCTCGAGTTCGTAGACGGCGTCGATGGCCTCGCGGGCGAGGACCTCGGCGGCGTCCTGGTCAACGAGGTAGTCGCCCCCCTTGACCGTGTCGAACATGTGCCAGATCCAGTGGTCTTCTTCGAGGTTGCCCAGCGCGGCCGCCACCCCGCCCTGAGCCGCCCCGGTGTGGGACCGCGTGGGGTAGAGCTTGCTAATGACTGCCACGTTGGCTTTCCCGGCGAGCTGGGCGGCGGCCATGAGCCCGGCCCCGCCGGCGCCGACGATGACGGCGTCAAATCGATGGTACATGCCTCATCTCCCTGCCGTTACGACGGCTTCGGGGTTGAACGTGACGATCGCGATGGAACCGATAATCAAGAAGATGATCGCGGCGCTCCAGAGAACGGAGTGGGCGAAGACGCGCCACCCACGCGGCCGCACGTAGTCGTCAACCGCGATCCGCGCACCGTTCAGCCCGTGCAGTAGCGCCAGGATGAGCATGAGCCAGTCAAACCCGCGCCAGAATGGCGAGTTCCAGCGGTCGACCACGAAGTCGTAGTTGATCTCGTCGACCGTGTTGACCACATGCATGATGACCACGTGGGTGACAGCCAGCAAGATCAGCAGCAGGCCACTGACCCGGAAGAAGTACCAGGAATACAGCTCGAAGTTGCTGCCCGTGGGGCGCTCGCGGCCGACGCGCGGGATCGGTGCGCGCCGCGCGGATCGTGGGGCGGCACTGACCTGATCCGGACCGCTACCCGTGGGGACTTGAACCACCGTTGAACCTCCCATGCGCCGCGGCCCGACGGCCGCAACCCGGCTAGAAGAGCGGCCGCAGCATCAAGATCGCCGTGGGGATGAAGCTGAGGAGGAAGAGGGCGACCACTGCGTAGAACATCTGCCGCTCGTACTTCCAGCCCTTCGACCAGAAGTCCACCAGAATGATGCGGATCCCGTTCAGTGCGTGGTAATAGAGCCCGGCGACCAAGATCACCTCGCCGGCGCGGAAGATCGGATGGCGATAGATGAACAACAGGTCGTTGAACGCCTCCGGGCCGTAGCCCACAGCGAAGATATCAACGATGTGCAGTAACAAAAAGACCAGCACCCCGAGACCGGCCAGGCGGTGTAGTGCCCAGGACACCATCCCCTGTGGTGGCCGGTACCCGCGATAGTTTGATGCCACTCGCGGTCCCCCTGCTCCAGCGTCCTCTTGGCCCCAGCGCGCGGCCCATGCCGCGCCGCCGGCTCCCATTGCGGCAGCCGTCGCAAATCTACGGCGGTTCGCCGGGCCTGTCAACACGGCTGATTGGTTTCGGCGAGCGCGGGAAGTACCTCTGCTATAATGCCAGCGTCTTGCCTGCCGGCATGGTCGACCGGAACCGGTGGCGGCTCCCTCCGTCCCCAGGGCCGGGTACCCGGAGCCGGCATCTCGCACACCCCTGTGGCTCGCGTGGCCAGCGAAGCGTTGAGAGGGACAACACGTGTCCGAACGGGAAGCCAGGCTCGCACAGCTTCGGCGGCTTGCCGATAGCCTGCTGCCGCGCCTCGCCGAACTGACCGAGCAGATCTGTTTGATTCCGGCCCCGACCTACCACGAGACCGAGCGCGCCCGTTGGGTGGCGCGCGCGTTCGAGGAGCGCGGGCTGGCGGTGGAGGTCGACGACCTCCCGAATGTTTACGCCCGCCGCCCGGGGAGCGGGCGAGGGGCGACGTTGATGTTGGCGGCGCACACCGATACGGTCTTCCCGCCAGGCACCCCGATCACCGTCCAGCGATCCGACGGGGTACTGACCGGACCCGGTATCGGGGACAACAGCCTCGGCGTCGCCGGTCTCCTGGTTCTGGTGGATCTCCTTGAGGCGGCAGGCATCACCACCCCTGGCGACCTGCTCCTGGTCGCGAATGTCGGGGAAGAGGGACTCGGCAACCTGCGCGGCATTAAGGCGGCCGTCGATCGCTTTGAGCCGGAGTTGGGTGGCGTCATCGCGGTCGAAGGGCACAACCTGGGCCGCGTCACCCACATCGCAGTCGGGTCCAAGCGCATCCGGGTGACGGTGACCGGGCCGGGTGGACATAGCTGGGGTGCGTTCGGCGAGCCGAGCGCGATCCACGAGCTCGCGGGGATCATCCAGGAGATTTCGATGATCCCGGTGCCGCTGCAGCCCAAGACGACCTACAACGTGGGGCTCATCGAGGGTGGGGTGTCGGTCAACACGATCGCGCCGCGCGCCTCGGCCGTGATCGACATGCGCTCGACCGACCCCGACCGGCTCGCCTGGCTGGCGCAGGAGGTCACGCGCATCGTCGAGCGCCGCCGGACCGACCGGGTTTCGACCGAGATCGAGGTGTTGGGCGAGCGACCGGCCGGCTCGGTGCCGCCCTCGTCGCCGCTCGTCCGCCTGGCGGTGGAGGTGCTGGAACAGCTCGGCTTCCAGCCGGAGCTGAACGCGTCGAGCACCGATGCGAACATCCCGATTGCCCGCGGGATACCGGCGGTGTGTATCGGCCTCAGCCACGGCGCGCGCGCTCACCGCACCGACGAGGAGATCGAGATCGCGCCGGCGGCGGTGGGGCTGGTGCAACTGGCGCTCATTGCCGAGCGTTTTGTGGGCGAGGCGCAGGGCAGCAAACGCGTCGACGGGGAGAGGCCGTCGCGGTGAGCGGGATCTACGTCGCGCTGGACCTCGAAGCGACGGGGATGGACCCGGAGCGGGACGAGATCATTGAGATCGCGGCGATCAAGTTCCGCAACGACCGGGTGCTCGACCGCTGGGAGAGCCTGGTGCGTCCCCGCGGCCCGATCCCGTTCAACATCACCAGCCTGACCGGCATCGGCGCCAAAGATGTGCGTCGTGCACCGATCTTCCCGGTGGTGGCGCCCCGGTTGCGGGACTTCGTGCGGAACCACCCAATCGTCGGGCAATCGCCGGAGTTCGACATCCAGATGCTTGCCGGGGCCGGGCTGCGGCTGCAAAACCCGCTCTACGATACGTTTCAACTGGCCACCATCTTGATCCCGGACCTGCCGGCCTACAACCTGGCCACCATCGCGGCGCGATTGGGCGTCTCGGTCCCGCACCAGCACCGCGCGATGGCGGACGTCGAGACGACCATGGCCGTTTTCCTGGGCCTCCAGGATATTCTCCTCAGCCACGACGCGGAGACCCTGGCGCGGCTGGCTGAGCTGGCGCGCGTAGCCGGGTCGCCGCTGGCGCGGCTGTTCGCGGAGGCGCGGCGTGAGGTGGCGAGCCTGGACGGCATGGGTCACGGGACCATCGCGGCGCAGTTGATGGCGAAGACCGGGATGAGCCGCGGCGGGCCTGAGGTGCTGTTTCTGTTCCAGCGGGACCGCCCCCAACGCCTGGAGCCGACCGGCTCCGACGAGCCGATCGACGTTGAGGCGCTCCGGGCCTGGACGGAACCGGGGGGTGCACTGGCGCAGACCTTCCCCGGCTACGAGCCGAGGCCGCAGCAGGTCGCGATGCTGGAGGCCGTGGCCGAAGGCTTCAACCAGGGCGGGACGTACCTGATCGAAGCCGGAACGGGGACCGGCAAGTCGCTGGCGTACCTGCTCCCGGCCATTCTCCACGCCGTGACCCGCGGCGAGCCCGTGGTGATTTCCACCAATACCATCGCCCTGCAGGACCAGCTCTTCCGCAAGGACCTGCCGGACCTGCGACGAGCGCTCAAGGAGATGGCCCGCACCCAGCCGGAGCTGGAGCGCGTGGCATCCTTCGAGGCGGCCCTTCTCAAGGGCCGCTCGAACTATCTCTGTCTGCGCCGGTGGTTCCTGGCACAGCGTGAACCGTCCGTATCGCCCGAGCGGGCCACGCTCTACGCGAAGATCCTGACCTGGCTCCAACAGACGGAGACGGGAGACCGCGCGGAGCTGCACCTCTCCCCGGAGGAGCAGGTGTACTGGTTGGCGCTGGCCGAGGAGGAGGGGAGCTGCGTCCCAGGCCGGTGCATCTTCCACCGGCGGAACCAGTGCTTTCTTTACCGGGCGCGCCACAAGGCCGAGAGCGCGCACGTCATCGTCGTCAACCACGCGCTGCTGTTGTCGGATATGCTGGCGGCGAATAACGTTCTGCCGCCGTACCGCCACCTCATCATCGACGAGGCGCACAACCTGGAGGACGAAGCGACGACGCAGCTCGGCTTCAGCATCAGCCGCCACCGCGTCCTCGACTTCGTGTCCCGCTGCGTCACGCGGGACGACGACGGCGCCCTCGGTGGTGCGCTCGGCGGCCTTTGGAGCGTGGTGGCGAACGCCCGCGTGCCGCTCGCCCGCGAGATTGCGGCGTCGCTGCAGCCGCAGTTGGACGGGTTGGTCCGTACCGCGCGCGAGGTGAGCGACGAGATCGAGCGCTTCTTCCACGCGCTCGGGGACTTCGTGGAGCGGTACCAGGCCGGCCAGAGCGAGCACGACCGGCGCCTGCGCCTGACCGACGCCGTGCGGCACGATCCGGGCTGGAGCACGATTGAGGTCTCGTGGGACCAGGTGGCGGGGCGCCTGCGTGAGATCGTCGCAGTGCTGGTCTGGGCCGCGGGAGAGTGGGAGGGGATCAGTGAGGAGGAGATCCCCGAACGCGACGAAGTGGCGACCGAGTTGGAGGTCTTGATCCGCACCGGGCACGAACTGATCGAGCGGGTGCTGGGCGCGATCGCCAACCCGAGCCCCGACACGATCTACTGGCTCACGCGGAACGTCGCCAACGGCGACGTCGCCATTTCGGCTGCGCCGCTGCACGTGGGCGATGTACTGCGCGAGCACCTCTTCGATCGCTGCCGCACGACGGTGCTGACCTCGGCGACGTTGACGACGGATGGCTCGTTCGACTACGTGCGGCAACGCCTCGGTATCGAGGAGGCGAATGAGCTTCAGGTGCCGTCGCCGTTCGACTACCCGGCGACGACGCTCCTCTACCTGGCCGACGACGTACCGGAACCGGGGCAGCCGGGACACCAGCGCCACGTCCAGGAGGCGCTGATCGACCTCTGCAAGGCGACACGCGGTCGGGCCATGGTCCTTTTCACCTCCCACAGTGCGCTCCAGACGACCTACCGGGCCATCAAACGGCCGCTGGAGGCAGAGGGGATCCTGGTGCTGGCGCAACGCATGGATGGGAGCCCGCGCCAGTTGATCGACCGGCTCAAGAGCCACCCGGAGACGGTGCTGCTCGGCACCAACAGCTTCTGGGAAGGGGTAGACATCGTCGGTGACGCCCTGAGCCTGCTGGTGATCACGCGACTGCCCTTCTCGGTGCCGAGCGACCCGGTGTTTGCGGCTCGCAGCGAGCTCTTCGACGACCCCTTCAATGCGTACGCCATTCCGCAGGCGGTGCTGCGCTTCAAGCAGGGATTCGGCCGGCTGATCCGCAGCAGCACCGACCGAGGCGTCTGTGTGGTGCTCGACCGACGAACGGTAAGCCGACGCTATGGGTCATCGTTCGTGCGGTCCCTACCGGACTGCACGGTGGTGGTAGGACCGACGTCCGAGTTGCCGGCGCGCGCGACCGAGTGGCTGCAGGCGCGGTCGGCTTCGGCGTCGGTTTGATCGGGATCGGGCAAAGCCCGAGGGAGTGGAGGCAGCCGCAGATGAGTTCGAGTATCGACCGGAACCTGGCGCTGGAGCTGGTCCGGACGACCGAAGCCGCGGCGCTCGCGGCCGCGCGCTGGATGGGGCGTGGCGACAAGAACGCTGCGGACCAGGCGGCCGTCAACGGCATGCGGACCATGCTCCAGTCCGTCCACATGGACGGCGTCGTGGTGATCGGTGAGGGCGAGAAGGACGAAGCCCCGATGCTCTACATCGGGGAGGAGGTCGGCACCAAGGATCCGCCGCAGGCCGACCTGGCGGTGGACCCGATCGACGGGACCCGGCTGTTGGCGAACGGGATGCCGAACTCCCTGTCGGTGGTGGCGCTAGCGGACCGCGGCTCGATGTACTACCCGCCCGGAATCGTGTACATGAACAAGATCGCGGTAGGGCCGGAGGCGGCGTTCGCCATCGACATCAACGCGCCGGTGGCGGAGAACCTCCAGCGGATCGCGGATGCCAAAGGGATGCGTCTGCGCGATCTGACGGTGGTCGTGCTGGACCGCCCACGCCACGAGCAGTTGATCGCCGAGATTCGCGCGACCCAGGCGCGGATCAAGCTGATCACCGACGGTGACGTTGCCGGCGCCCTGATGGCGGCCATGCCGGGGACGGGCATCGACGTCCTGATGGGCATCGGTGGGGCGCCGGAGGCGGTCATCGCCGCGGCCGCGCTGAAGTGCATGGGTGGCGCGATCCAGTGCAAGCTGTGGCCTCGCAACGACGACGAGCGCCGTGCGGCGCTGGAGGCGGGGCTGGATCTGGAGCAGGTGCTGACCGCCGACGATCTGGTGCGGTCCGACAACGTCTTCTTCGCCGCTACGGGCATCACCGATGGGGAGCTCCTGCGCGGGGTGCACTACACGGCGGAGGGGGCGACGACGGAGTCGCTGGTGATGCGATCGCGCTCCGGGACGGTGCGGCGGATCCAGGCGTCACACCGGCTCAGCAAGCTCCAGGAGTTTGCCGCCGTTCCATTTGACTAGAACAGGACATCATGCTATACTGGTCGCGGCACCGGTGGGATCGGTGCCGCGACCTCATCCCCGCCGCTGGCGATTCCCGTATGGAATGTCCCGAAGGGCACCCTGTAACGCTTCGGAGTCCACTGCGCAACCCAGCCGGGGCCGAACGGCAACCCAGACCCGCGCGACGTGTTCGCCTGTCATTGAGGCTGGAGCACTTCACGAGCACTTATCTTCTGCGCATGAGAGGTCAACCACACGTGGTCACGCGACGTGCGCATGGCTGCCGGACTAGTGGTGCCGGACCGCCTGCAACCTTGCCCCGGAGGCTCGCTCCGCTGGGCGGCACCGTCGTGGCCGCATGTGGGAGTGAGCACCGGTTGTGGCCACGGCCGCGCCGGAACTGAGCGTGCGATCCCCACCACCTGCGCGAGCGCCCGCTCCCGGCCGCCGTCAACCGATTACCACCACGCACCACCACAAGAGATTCAGGGACAACACGCAGCCCGCTCAGCCACCACGGCGGCGGCTGGTGTGGGAAGAGGAACGGAATGACCGTAACCATCAACGAACTTGAGTCGAAAACCATCGATGAGCTGCATGAAATCGCGCGCGAACTGGAGATCACCGGCTTCTCCCGCATGAAGAAGCAGGAGCTGATCAGCCGCGTGCTCCAGGCGCAGACCGAGCAGCAGGGGAACATCTACGGCGAGGGTGTGCTCGACATCATCGAGGACGGATTCGGCTTCCTCCGCGGCGAGCGCTACCTCCCCGGCCCCAACGACATCTACGTCTCGCAGTCGCAGATCCGCCGCTTTGGGCTGCGCACCGGGGACTGGGTCTCGGGGCACGTGCGACCGCCGAAGGAGAACGAGAAATACTACAGCCTGTTGCGGGTCGAAGCCGTCAACGGCATGGATCCGGAGACAGCGCGACGAAGGCCGAACTTCGACAGCCTGACCCCGATCTTCCCCCTCGAGCTGATCAACCTCGAAACCTCGCCCAACATCCTCTCGACCCGGTTGCTCAATCTCGTCGCCCCGATTGGGCGCGGACAACGCGGGTTGATCGTGTCGCCGCCGAAGGCGGGCAAGACGATCCTGCTCAAGGCGATTGCCAACGGCATCACCACGAACTACGAGGACATCCACCTCATCGTCTGTCTCATCGGCGAGCGGCCGGAAGAGGTGACCGACATGAAGCGGTCGGTCGACGGTGAGGTGATCAGCTCGACCTTTGATGAGCCGGTGGAGGACCACACCAAGGTTGCTGAGATGGTCCTCGAGCGCGCCAAGCGGCTGGTGGAGTCGGGCCGGGACGTCGTGATCCTGCTCGACTCGATCACGCGGCTCGCCCGGGCCTACAACCTGGCGGTTCCGCCGAGCGGCCGCACGCTCTCCGGTGGTATCGACCCGGTGGCGCTGTACCCGCCGAAGCGCTTCTTCGGTGCGGCCCGCAACATCGAGGGCGGCGGCAGTCTGACGATCATCGCCACCTGTCTCATCGACACCGGTTCCCGCATGGACGACGTCATCTACGAGGAGTTCAAGGGGACCGGTAACATGGAGCTGCACCTGGACCGCAAGCTGGCGGAGCGCCGCATCTACCCCGCCATCGACATTCAGCGGTCGGGGACCCGGCGCGAGGAGCTGCTCCTCGACGAGCAGACGCTGCGTCAGGTCTGGACGATGCGCCGGATGGTCTCGATGCTGGGCGGAACCGAGGGGACCGAGTTGGTGCTCGGGCGGCTGGCCAAGACGGCCAACAACGCCGAGTTCCTGGCGACGCTCACCAAGGATCTCTAGTCCGAGCGCGGCTCAAGCAGCGAACAATGGATCTCGAGGCGGGCATCGTGCCCGCCTCGAATCATGTTCGGGTAGCGGGAAACTGGCTGCCTTGAAGGGCTCGGCCTATCTGCGGCTGGAGGGTTTGCCAGCGTTGGGCGCCGTGACGCGCGCACGTCGTCACCTCGCGTCCAGCAACCCTCGACGGCATTCACTCCATGAAACGGCCCAAGACGAGGCTGGCGTTGATCCCGCCGAAGCCGAAGGAGTTCGTCATCGCGACCGCGACCTGGGCAGGGCATCCATTGGGTGGAACGTGGTGCACGGCACAGGCGGGATCGGGGTTGTCGAGGTTGGTGGTCGGCGGAAGCCAGCCACGGGCAAGGACAAGGGCGGTGATGGCCGCCTCGATCGCGCCGCTGGCGCCCAGCGGGTGCCCGTACAGTCCCTTCGTCGCGCTCACCGTAGGCTGTTTGGGCGCAGCGCCGAAGACGTGCCGGAGGGCGCGTGTCTCGGCCGCGTCGCCGAGAGGGGTCGAGGTCGCGTGCGCGTTGATGTAGCCGACCTCGCTCGGGGATCGTCGCGCGTCGCGCAGCGCCAGGACCATTGCACGCGCGGCCTGGTGCCCCGAGGGCAGTGGGCGGACCATGTGATAGGCGTCGTTCGTCGCGCCGTAGCCGAGAACCTCGGCGTACGGTTGTGCACCGCGCCGCAGGGCGTGCTCCAAGGACTCCAGGACGAGGATGACTGCCCCTTCGCCCATCACGAAGCCGTCCCGTTCCCGGTCGAAGGGCCGGCTCGCGCCGGCCGGGTCGGCGTTGCGGGTCGACAGGGCCCGGATGAGGTCGAAGGCGCCGAACGTCAATGGCGCCAGCGGCGCCTCAGACCCGCCGGCGAGGGCCACGTCGACCGTCCCGTGCCGGATCGCGCGGGCGGCTTCTCCGATGGCGACCGCGCCCGAGGCGCAGGAGTTCGCGTTCCCGACGATCGGGCCGGTCAGGCCGAACTCGATGGCGACGGCGGCCGCGGGCGCACCGCCGAAGACGGTCAGGGCGAGGGCCGGCTCAACGGCGCGGATGCCGCGGCTGAGGAAGCGCGCATGCTGCTCCTCGCCGAACGGGACGCCGCCGAGTGCGCTGCCGACGAAGACCGCTGCGCGGCGAACGGCACGGTCGCGAGGGGCATCGAGCCCTGCGTCGGCGAGTGCCATCCGGCTTGCAGCCACTGCCAGGTGGGTGCAGCGATCGGCGCGCCGGGCGCGCTCGGCGGACACGTGGTCGGAGGCCACGAAGCCGTCAATCTCGGCCGCGACCTGGGATCGGAACGGCGCCGGGTCGAAGCGGGTGATGGTCCGCACCCGCGGCTGCCCACAGCGCAGCCCGCGCCACAGGCCCTCTCGCCCAAACCCGATCGGCGTGACGGCGCCGATCCCGGTTACAACCACGCGGCGCCCGGCGCCAGGCTCGCTCATCCCGGCACCCCCGCCTTCATCTCGGCCAGTTCCTTGATCCGTCGCAACGTCTTCCCGGCGATGTTCTCCACGAAGAGCGGCCCGATGATGCGCTCGGCGACCAGCCCGCCGATCACAGGCCAGGGAGGGTCGAAATCGTGGACGATGCGGACGGTCAGGCCGTCCGGGCCGGGTTCGAAGAGCCAGGCGACGTCCATGCCCTTCGTGACCCCACCAACATGCCGGAACCTGATGCGCGGGATCGCCGGCTCCCGCACCTGCACCGCGCGCCAGCGAACGGGGATGGCGTCGCGTCGGGCGGCCATCTCGACCAGACGCTCGTGTCCGTCGTCGCGCAGGACACGGACCCAGCGGTAGTGGGGGAGGATGTCGGGCCAGCGCTCGACCGCGGCCGCCAGCTCGTAGACGGTGGTGGGATCGGCGTGGATGACGATATCGTTTGCGGTGTGCATCGGCTCCCCCTACGGTTTCAGCAGTGCCCAGAGGAATCCCGGGTGAAGCGCCGGGCGCGCGGGTGCGAAGTCGCCGAGCACGCCCGTCAGGCGGGCTTCGATATCCGGGCGTTCGGCGATGCGAGCCAGCGCATAGTCAAGCAGCGGCCGTGCCCCAAGGAATCCTTGGATCAGCAGGCACAGCGCGGCCTTGTCGCGGAACGCGGCGCGCCGGGCATCGGCATACCCGGTTGCGACGGTGTCGCCGCGTGCCAGCGCGGACACCAGTGCGTCCGCGGCCAGCGCGGCGCCGCGAAGCGCTCGGAAGATCCCTTCGCCGGTGAACGGGTCGAGGAATCCCGCCGCATCGCCGACGAGCAGGTAGCCGGGACCAGCCACGCGGCGGACGCGGCTCGCCAGCGGGCCGACGCCGCGGACCGGCGTGACGCGCTGCGCACCCTCCAGCGCTTCCGAGACCCCGGGCACTTCGGCGAGGCAGCGCTCGAAGTAGGCCGACGTCGGCTCTCCGGGCGGCTTTCTGCCCAGCGGTCCAACCAACCCGACATTCACGACGCCGTCGCCGACCGGCGCCAGTCCGCAGTAGAGATCTGGACCGACGCGCATGTGCCCGGTGCCGTCGAGGCGGGTGGCACCCGCGTAGCGCGCGACGAGGCCCAGGCGGCGGGGCCAGCGGACGGGGCGGGTGAGGCCCAGCGACCGGGCGATGGTGGAGTGCACGCCGTCGGTGCCAACGACGAAGCGGGCACGGAGCACTGCGTCGCCCCCGTGCGATCCCGTAGCGGACACCGCAACGCCGACGACTCGCCCGTCTTCCACCACAACGCCGCGGACGCGGGTTCGCTCCCACATGCGCGCCCCGGCTGCCACGGCATGTTCGACCAGGATCTGGTCGAGGACGAGCCGAGGGATGCCCAGGCCACGGCGCGGTGGGTCGGATGCCGCGAAGTCCAGGTGGATCTCGCCGCGGGCGGTGCCGACCCGCATGCCGCGCAGCCACTGCCCGCCACGCTCGGCCACCGCGTCGAGGACGCCAAGGTCGTCGAGTTGCTCGACGACTCCGGGACTGAGGTATTCGGCGCACGCTTTCTCGCGCGGGAAGGTGGCGCGGTCGAGGAGGAGCACGTCGCAACCCGCGCATGCCAGATGCGCCGCGGTGGCTGCGCCGGCCGGACCGGCCCCGACGACGATGACGTCGGCATCCAACCGGCTCATGGCGCCACCACCGTCAGGGCAGCCCGGTAGCCGAGGTAGGTATCCGCGGCGACGAGGCGGAGCCCGGCTGCCGCGAGCAGATCGGTCATCTCGGCCAAGGTGTAGGCACGCCGCGCGGACAGCGGCGCGTCGTGGCGCGTGAGCGGGTTCCTCGTCGCGATGCGGCCGAGGAGCCAGGCTCCGGCAAAGCCGATCCGGCTGCGCAACAGGTCGTTGACGATCACCCCCCGGCGGGCGACGCGGGCCATCTCGGCGAGGAGCGGGATCGCGTCGGGCGGGTCGAGGTGGTGTAGCAGCAGCGAACAGTGTGCGACGTCGACGGCGCCGTCGCGGAGGGGGAGACGGCCTCCATCGGCGGCGACGAGCCCGGGGCTCGGTGCTGTGCTGCGCGCGTGTTGGAGGATGACGACGCTGCGATCGACGCCGACGACATGAAGGCGGATCTCCCGGCGGTGCGCCCATTCGATCAGCGCGGCGGGGATGTCGCCCGCTCCCGTGCCGACGTCGAGCAGGAGGAGGGTGTCTCCCGGCGTGGAGGGGGCGAGAAGGCGGGCGAGCGCGCGTTGAGAGAGCCGGATGCCGCCCAGGAAGCGATTAACCCGGGCGAGATCCGCGAGGTTGCCCTGAAGCGCGGTCGGGTCGACAACGGGGAGGTCAAGCAGTTCGGGCCGGTCGGCACTTGGGGTGCGCTGCATCGGCCAGATCCACCGGCTGCGCACGAGCCGGGTGGGGACGTGCAGCGGGCTCTGGCGTTTGGACCCGATGTCCATCAGGCACTCCCACCGCTCGCGGAAGCTGGTCGTTCCCGGTCAGGGTGGCATGTATCGCAGCTTTCGAGCCAGCGGCGCGCTGGGGATTGCCTCCCGCGGGCGCAACCGCCATGATTGCCCGGCGTGGCCGCGATGCCGGCCGAGGAAATGACAATGTGGCAAGGAGGCAAGACCGTGGCTGCTCGCACGCTCCCAGATGGATTCATCGCGCGTGCGCCCGTGCCGGCCGACGCCCCTGCGATTGCCGGGCTGATCGCAGCGTGCCAGGAGGCCGATGGCGACGAGCCGGACGCGTCGGCGGAAGAGGTACTGCGCGACTGGGAAGGGCTCGACCCCGAGCAGGACGCGGTGCTCGTCGTTGCTCCGGACGGCACGGCTGCGGCGTACGCCGATGTGCTCAACCGGCGGTATGTGCAACTCTCGGTGTACGGGTCCGTCCACCCGCGGTATCGGGGCCTGGGACTAGGTAGCTGGTTGGTTCAGTGGGGCGAAGCGTGGATCAGGGAGCGGATGCACCTGGCACGGGCGGAGGCGCAGGTCACGGTGCAGCACTACATCCGGTCGACGAACACGGCGGCGCTCCGCCTGATGGAGCGGCACGGCTACCGCCCGGTGCGAGATATCTGGCTCATGGCGATCACGCTCGATCAGCCCCCACCCGCGCCGGAGTGGCCGGAAGGAATCACGGTGCGGACGTTCGTACCCGGACAGGATGAGCGGGCGACCTTCGAAGCCGTCGAGGAGGCGTTCAGCGATATCTGGGGGCGGCCACCCAGCACCTTCGAGCGCTGGCTTTCGATGACGCAGTCGGAGCGAAAGGACCCTGAGCTCTGGCGTCTGGCGATCGAAACCGATTCCGGGCAGATCGTCGGGACGTGCCTCGGGCAGGAGATCTCCGGCAAGGGATGGATTGGCTCGGTCGGCGTGCGGCGACCCTGGCGGGGGCGGGGGATCGGGCTGGCCCTCCTGCGGGACGTCTTCGGTGTCTATTACCGTCGTGGCGTGCGGGAGGTGGAGCTCAGCGTGGACTCGGAGAGCAGGACGGGCGCCCCTCGGCTCTACCGGCGCGCGGGGATGGAGGTCAAGCAGAACTACATCCTCCACCGGAAGGAGATCCGCCCTGGGATCGACCTGAGCACCACGGCGGAACAGTCGTGACGCGACGTTTGCTCCTTCCTCGCGCGGAAGGCAACCGAGCGACTTGGTGCGCCCAAGGTAGGACCCTGCCTGATTCGGGAGGGAGCGCCGTGGCAAGCCAGGGACGGCAGTGCGCGGGCCACTCCGGTCGGATACGAAATATTCGACCGGAGTGGCCCTTCTTCATGGTCAGTAATCGAAGTGGATGGGCGTGTCGATGATCGTGGGGAGGTCGCGCCGCGCGGCCGCGCGAATCGCCTCGGCCAATGCATCGGGGGACTCGGCGCGGACGCCGGGGATCCCGTAGGCGTCTGCAAGCTTGACGTAATCGGGGTTGACCAGATCCACCGCGATGAAACGACGATCGAACTCGCGCGCCTGAGTCTCCTTCACCGCCGTGTAGGTTGAGTCGTTGAAGATGACAATGGGCAGGCCGAGGCGGAACTGAACGGCGGTGGCCACCTCCTGCATGGTGAACTGGAACCCGCCGTCGCCCACGATCGGGACCACCATCGCGTCGGGGCGCGCGATCTTGGCGCCGATGGCGGCGGGGAGTGAGAAGCCGAGCGTGCCGTAGCCCGCCGGGAAGAAAAAGGTGCGTGGCTCGTAGACCGGGTAAAGGCGGCAGGAAACGTAGCTCATCATCGTCATGTCGGTGACGAGGATGCCGTCTCGGGGAATCGCCGACCGCAGCGCGTCGACGTAGGGCTGCTGCTCGGCGCCCCAGGCCACGGCGCGTGCCCGCTGGCGGATGTCGGCGACCTGCTCAGGTTTCCAGCTCTGCTTGCTGACTCCCCGTGCTGCCAGGTGGTCTACCAGGGCGCGAACCGTCAGTGCCGCGTCGGCGACGATCGCCTGGGTGGGTGCATAGTTGCGGCCGATCTCCTCGGGGTCGATGTCCACTCGGATGATCGTAGACGGCATGGGCATGCGCTGGTAGTCGGTGTCTTGCGCGCCAAGCTTCGAGCCGATGACCAGGGCCAGGTCGGCGCCGCGCAGCACCTCCTCCACGGGGCTACCAGGCTCCCACAGGTTCCCCAGCGCCATGGGGTGGTCCTCGGCGATCGAGCCCTTGCCCATGATCGAGGTGAGGACCGGCGCGCCGAGGCGCTCGGCCAGTTCCGTAATCGCCTGGTGGGCACCGCTCGCCACCGCGCCACCACCCGCGTAGATCACCACGCGCTCGGCTGCGGCAATGGCACTTACAGCGCGCTCGACGTCCTGCGGGTCCGGAGCGACCGGGGCGATCGGCTCGGGCGATGCCACCTCAATCTCACCGAAGGCGCGGAGGACGTCCAGCGGGACCTCGACGTGCGTCGGGCGTGGCCGGCCGGTCGTCATCTGGCGGAAGGCCTCGGCGATCAATTGGGAAACGGCGGGCACGGTGGTGGCTCGGTCGTTCCACTTCGTGACCGCGCGCATGACTCCGAGCTGGTCTTTGAGGTCGTGCAGGTGACCGAGCATCTTCCCGGCCCACTCCTGCTCTACGTTCGCTGAGACGACCAGCACCGGGATGGAGTCGGAGTAAGCCTCGCCGATCGGCGTCGCAACATTGGTGATACCGGGGCCGGTGATGATAATCGCCACGCCGGGGCGCCCGGAGGCACGGGCGTAGCCGTCGGCCATGAACCCCGCGCCCTGCTCGTGGCGGGCGAGGATGTGGCGGATCGGCGAGTCACGGAGCGCATCGTAGATCTCGAGCGTATGCACTCCGGGGATGCCGAACACGACATCCACCCCATGGGCCTCCAGCGCCCTGACCACCGCCTGACCGCCCTTTACGCGCTCACCCATGTGTCGTCGCCCTCTCCTCCCAAGCGTCGGCTGCTGCGCAGCCGCACGCGCACTACATCCCTGGCATGGCAAGACTGGGCGCCATTCTACGATACGGTGGCGCCGTGCGCCTCACATCATTCGAGTGGGGCGGCCAGGAGTTCGTCCGTCGACGCCCAGACCCGGTCGAGGATGGTCGTCATCTCTTGTCCGTCGACGATGCGCGGGCGGTAGTAGTTCTCGATGAGGACTGGGACGAAACGCAGAGCAGCGAGACGGGTGCCATGGAAGGCGAGGTGCAGGATCAGCCCCTGCTTCGTCTCCAGCGACCACTCCTGATCGAAGACGAAGTTGCCCAGAGAGTAGACGATCGGCTTCCCGCGATAGACCTCCATGCCCTGGACCCAGTGCGGGTGCGACCCGACTACGAGCGCGGCCCCGGCGTCGATCGCCCGCCGCGCGATCAGTCGCTGCTCGTCGCTCGGGGTGAGGGTGTACTCGACGCCCCAATGGATGAAGGGAATGACGAGGTCGGCCTGCTGGCGCGTCTGCTCGATGTCGGCAACGATGTAATCCAGCACCATCGGGGCGGTGCCCGGGCTCGATTCGGTGGCGCCGTACACGTTACCGGTAACGCCGTCGTAGCCCAGGTAAGCGACGCGTACGCCACGGATGTCGAAGATGGCCGGAGCACGGGCAGTGGCGAGGTCAGGACCGATGCCGAAGGGAACGATCCCGGCCCCTTCGAGCGCGGCCAGTGTGTCGACCATCCCGCCTTCTCCGAAGTTCATGCTGTGGTTATTTGCCTGGGAAACGGCATCGATCCCGGCGAGGCGCAGCCCTTCCACTCCGGCGGTCCGCGTCATGAATGAGAACGTGTACGGGTCGGTGGGCGGTGGGATGGTGTCCGAGAGGCTGCACTCCAGATCCCCCACGGTCAGATCGGCGGCTTTGAGCTCGTCGGCGACGAGGTGGAAGGGCGCGGTGAAGTCGCCCAGGCGCGTCATGATGGTGTGCACCGTCCGCCCAAGGATGATGTCCCCGACCATGGTGATGGTGACGGCTTGGTCGGGCAGAAGCTGTGCCGGGGGGCCGAAGTCGTCCGCCGAGACGGAGTCGGCGCCCTCGACCACGAGGTAGCGGTGGAACGGATACGGTTCCGCCTGGTCCGGGTGGCGCACGGGGTCAAGTCCGTCGATAACCAGGGTTCCGACTCGGAAGTCGACCGTTGAGAGCGGCACCAGCGCGATGCCGCCCGGTTCGCTTGCGAATTCCCCGACGAGGGCCTCGTAGTCGGGTGCGGGGCTGCCGGGTGCGTCCCGCGGCAGTGGCACGACCGGCCTCGGGGTCGGAGAACCCACTTCGGCCCAGTCATGCGTCGCGCCGCTGAGGAGGCTCCGTGCCTGTTCCGCGCTCACGGCGCGCACGGGCAGGCGTGGGGAGACGGCGACGACAAGGGGTTCCCGCGCCACGGTGATCGCATCATCCGCTGGTGTGGTCGTCAGGGCGACCCGCACGTCAGCCTCGTCGGGGCTGGTTGCCGGATCCAGCCTCGCGTCGCCTAGCGTCTTCTGCAAGCTCGCCAACGCCTCCTGCGCACAGCGGGCGAAGGGTGGAGGGAGTGTGGGGTCGATCCAGATCGAGACGCGGGGCGGCGCTGGTGTCGGTGACCGCGTGGCGGTCGGCGTGGGCGCGGGAGATGCCGGGGGCGTTGGAGACGCCTGGAGCGTTGGTTCCGGCGCCACCGCCGCTCGCGGGCCTGTTGACGACCGGCCGCTGCACGCCGCAGCCAGTATCCCGGCGAGCGCCCTGGCTACGGCGGTCACGAACGAGCGGCGGCTGAGCATATCCCCTCGCATCCCCCTTACTATTGCCGTGCGGGGAGAGGGTAGGGTACTCGATTCTCCGGTGTCAAGCGGCGCCGGGTCCGCCTCGGGCGGTCACTTGCCGCTGGTCCCAGCCGGCTCCATGATCCAGACCCGCACCTGGTCCGGGACGAGCTCGGCGAAGCGACGCGCGTCCTCCACCGAACCCACGGCGACACCG
>NZ_JADGHZ010000049.1 GCF_019683595.1 Sphaerobacter sp.
TTGTGTATACGAGACAGGGGCTGTGGACGCTGGGTCCGGCTGGGTGCCGAAGCGGACACGCCGGGATGTCGCCATCGCAGCCCCTTCAGTGGGCTTACCCACTGTTCAGCCCGGCGGCTTTAGCCCCGGGCACAAGCCGTGCGCGCTACTCCATGGAATAGGTCTTACTCCACAAGTCCGGAGCACGCACCGATCGCGTATACCCATCGCTTTCGCCAAGTGCCCTGCCCCCGGCACGTGCCGACCGCCGACACCTCTATAATGCGTCAAACACGATCGGCGCCCGCGCGAGAGGACGCGCATGTACCAGCGAGACTACCTACTCCGCTTGATCGCCCAGATGACCGAAGTCCTCGCCGTGGTGCTGGGGCTGCGGCGGCGCGGGGAGCCGGAGCAGGCGCAGGCGCTCATCGATCAGACCATGGGACGCCTCGTCGGACTCCAGCTCGCTGACGCCGACGCGCTGGACGCTGAGCAGATCGCCAGCCTCCTCCGCGTCGTCAAGGCCGATCACCCCGGCCCGCCCACGGTTGCCGAACAACTGATCGTGATCGCGACCCTCCTGCATGAGTCCGCGGACTTGCGGACGCCCGACTGGACGCTCGAGCGGGAGGACGCCCGCCGCGTCAAGGCACTCATGCTCTTCCTGATCGCGCTCCGCGACGAGGAGCCGGATTCGGACCGGGCGATCGAGGGGGTCGATACAGTGCTGCGTGCGCTGGACGGCTACGAGTTGCCCGTGCGGGTGCGCGACGAATTGTGGCAGCACTTCGCGCGGCGCGGGCAGTACGCCCGGGCCGAGGACTGGTTGTTCACGCTGGTCGATGACCCGGAGGCGCCGGACGATCTCCTCGACCGCGGTGTGGCCTTCTATGTGCGACTATGTGAGCGAAGTGACGCAGACCTGGAGGCCGGAAATCTTCCCCGCGACGAGGTCGAAGCCGGCCTGGCCGAGTTGCGAGCCATCGCGGCCCGGGCCACGCCCGGCGATGACGAGGCAAAAGGAGGTGACGCATGAGCCCAAACCGGCTGGAGGGGAAGGTCGCGATCGTGACCGGTGCCGCGAAGGGCATCGGCAAGGGGATCGCGCGCATCCTGGCGGCGGAGGGTGCCCGCGTCGTCATCGCGGACGTCGATGAGCCACGAGGGCTGGCGACGGCGGAAGAGCTTCGGCAGGCCGGGCACGAGGCCGACTTCGTCCGCACCGACGTCACGAAACGGTCGGACGCCGAGTCCATGGCGAGCTTCGCGGTGAGCCGATTCGGCGGGCTCCACATCCTCTGCGCCAACGCCGGGGTCTTCCCGTCGGCACGGATCGAAGACATGACCGAGGCCGACTGGGATCTGGTGCACAACATCAACCTCAAGGGCACCTTCTTCACCGTCCAGGCCTGCCTGCCCCACATGCGGCAGCAGCGCTACGGGAAGATCGTCGTCACGTCGTCGATCACCGGGCCGGTTACCGGATTCCCCGGCTGGGCTCACTACGGCGCCAGCAAAGCGGGTCAGATGGGGTTCATTCGGACGCTGGCCATCGAGGTCGCGCGCGACAACATCACCGTCAACGCCGTGCAGCCCGGCAATATCCTCACTGAGGGGATGGCCGATGTCGGGGAGGAGTACATTCGCCAGGCCGAGGCCGTCATCCCGATGGGGCGGCTGGGCACTCCGGAGGATGTCGCGTACGCCGTGCTCTTCCTGGCCAGCGACGAGTCGAACTACATCACCGGCCATGCGATCGTCGTGGATGGCGGCCAGATCCTGCCGGAGTCGCCACTGGCGCTCGCCTGACATGAAGTTTGACGAATTAATCTCGCCTACTCGCCTACTCGCCTACCCGCTACCCGCTCACGCGCGGCTGTCATCCTGAGCGGAGCCGGCCGGCGCGGGAGCGGCGGGCGGCGGAGCGAAGGATCTCGCGTCGGATCGGTCGCGCACCTGAGATCCTTCGCTGCGCCGAGGGTGGCTGGCCGCCGCCCCCGGCGCAGCGAAGGATGACACGCGGAGAGTCGCGGGCGGCTGGCGGGTATGCACGGTTAATTCGTCAAACTCTATACAAGTGCGTGTATCGCACGGCGCCTCACCTGGGCTCTTTCGGCGAGCTTACCCCTCGTCCTCCGGCCCTGGCAGGCCGCCGGGCGGTGGTGGCAGCTCGTCGAGGCTACCGAGGCCGAAGAAGCGCAGGAACTCGGTGGTCGTGCCGTACTGGATCGGGTTGCCCGGCGCCGTCAGCCGGCCGACCGGCTCGATCAGCCCGCGCGCCAGCAGCGTCTGGAGCACGCCGCTGGAATCGACGCCACGGATGGTATCGATCTCGCCGCGCGTGATGGGCTGACGGTAGGCCACGATCGCCAGCGTCTCCAGCGCCGCCTGCGACAGGCGCACCGTGCGCTCCAGGCCGAGGAAGCGCTGCACCTGCCGCGCATAGCGCGGCGACGAGACGACCTGCACCTGATCCTCGCCGCACCACTGCACCATCAGCCCGACCGCGTCCAGGCGCGCGGCCAGCTCCTCGAGCGCAGCCCGCGCTTCGGCCGGGGTGCACCCGATGTGCTGGGCCAGCACCGCCACCGGCACCGGATCGCTCGCCACGAAGAGGAGCGCGCCAAGCGCGGCGGCCCGCTCCTCTTCCGCGACCTGTTCGAGCGGCAACTGGAGCGCTGGAATCGGGGAATCAGTCATCGGCGGCCTCCGCCGCGCTGTCGAGCCGCCACACCTCGATCTCGCCGAAAAGGGTGGCCTGGGTCGCGTCGACGACCCGCTGGCGCAGCAGCGACAGCAGCGCGATGAAGCCCACCAGATACTCTCCCCGGCTCGGGGAGTCGCCGAGCAGCGCGCTGAACCGGCTTCGGTCACGGAGGCGGGACAGGAGGCGGCTCGTCATCTGGGCCAATGTGATGATCGGCGTCGGGCGGTACGGTCGTGGCGCGGGGCGCCCTCGCCCGAGGCAGCGACGCAGCGCACGGAGCAACAAGGGCAGAGGCACCGGCGCCAGGTGCTCGGTCACCGGCAGACCCTCCAGCCGTGCCGGCGGGCGCGCGAAGGCACGCAGTCCGCTCCGCTCCCGCGCCTGCAAATGTTCCGCCGCCGCCTTCACGGCCTGGTAGGCCTGGAGCTGGCGCGTCAGATCGTCCGGCTCCGGCTCCTCGATTTCCTGCGGCGGCGCCGGGAGGAGCGAACGGGACTTCAGCGCTAGCAGCCGCGACGCCACGGCCGTGAACTCCGCGAGCAGCTCCGGCGGGGTATTCGACAGCGCCGCGACGTAGGCGAGGAACTGGTCGGTTACCGCCACCAGCGACACGTCAGTGATGTCGAGCTGGTTCCGCTCGATCAGGCGCAGCAAGACATCCAGCGGCCCCTCGAACGTGGGCAGCCGGAGCTGGCAGTCGGAAAGTCGTAAGGGTGGCGCGACCGTCACCCCCTACCATCCCATCCCTTCATCCGCCGCCTGGAGCAACCGAAGGTCCGGATCCTCCGCGGCCCTGTCGTGGTGGTGCGCGATGAGCCAGCACACCCGCTCGCTGCAGCCGGCCTGTCGCGCCTGCTCCGCCCCCAGGCGCGCGTGCTCCCGGGCAAGGTACAGCCCGTGCCGCCAGCGGTCACGGTCCGGGCGCGCCAGTGCCGTGAGCAGCCCGGGTGCGAAGCGCCCCAGCAGCACGGAGACGACGCGTTGCGACACGCCCGTGCGCGCCCGCCCGTCAGCCTTGCCCACGTCGTGCAACAGCGCCGCCAGCAAGACATCGCGATCCCGGCAGCCCTCAGCCACCAGCCGCCGGTGGACCTCCAGCAGGTGTGCGCGATCGGCGCGGCTCAGGCGCGCCAGAAGCGCCCACTGCTCCGGGGTGACGAGTCGCCGCAACTCCCGATCCACCGCCCCGCGGCGCGGGCGGATATAGGCGAAAAACTGCACGACCCGCTGGGCCGGTCGCGCCGCACCGGTCCGGAGCGGTCCACGACCGAGATCCATCCGACGCATGGCTACAGCGGCACAGGGCCGGCGATCAGCGACGTGAGGAGCCCGTAGACGGGCGCGTACATCGACACGAGGATCGGCTGCCCGATGCGCCCGATCATGATCAGCCCGAGCAGGATCAGGACGCCGTACCGCTCCAGCGGCGCCAGGTATGGGTACCAGAAGTCGGGCAAGATCCCGGTCAGGATCTTGTGACCGTCGAGCGGCGGGATCGGGATCAGGTTGAACGACGCCAGCAGGATGTTGACGAAGACCATCCGGTTCAGGAAGACCTCGGCCGCGTACGGCAGATCCGCCTGTCCGAAGCGGAGCGGAATGACGAACAGCGTCGCCAGCACGACATTTGACGCCGGCCCGGCCAGGGCCGTCAGTGCCACGCCCCGCTGCCGGCCGCGCAGGCGCGCGGGGTTGATCGGGACCGGCCGGCCCCAGCCGATGCCGAAGCCGGCGACGGCGATCAGCATCATGCCGAGAAACCCGATCGGGTCGAAGTGCGCGACCGGGTTCAACGTGATCCTGCCCTGACGCTGGGCGGTATCGTCGCCGAGCATCAGGGCAGACCACGCATGGCAAAACTCGTGCACGGTCGTCGCGATCACGAACGCAAGAATCGTCATGATGATGACGGTCGCGTCCGCTCGCGCGCCGGAGAAGCCGATCACGAGTGGAGCCGCTCGATCCTAGCGCTAAGCCCCCGAGTTCGGATACAGGTGGCAGGCCACGAAGTGCCCACCGCCCTGATCCACGAACCGAGGCTCGACCTTCCGGCAGACATCCATCGCGTACGGGCAGCGCGTGTGGAAGTGGCAGCCGGAGGGCGGGTTGATCGGGCTCGGCACGTCGCCGGTCAGGATGATCCGCTCGCGCTTCTTCTCCACAACCGGATCCGGGATCGGCACCGCCGACAGCAGCGCCTTGGTGTACGGGTGCAGCGGGTCCTCGTAGAGCGCGTTGCGATCCGCCAGCTCCACGATCTTGCCGAGGTACATCACGGCGACCCGGTCCGAAATGTGCCGCACCACGCTCAGGTCGTGCGCGATGAAGAGGTACGTGAGCTGGAACTGCTCCTGCAGATCCTCCAGCAGGTTGATGATCTGCGCCTGGATCGACACGTCGAGTGCCGACACCGGCTCATCGGCCACGATGAACTCCGGGTTCGCCGCGAGCGCCCGGGCCACGCCGATGCGCTGCCGCTGGCCACCCGAGAACTCGTGCGGATAGCGGTTGGCGAAGTACGGGTTGAGACCGACCGTCTCCAGCAGCTCCTGGACCCGCTCGTTCCGCTGGTTCTTCGGCACCAGGTTATGGATCTGCATCGGCTCGCTGATGATGCTGCCGACCGTCATGCGCGGGTTGAGCGACGCGTACGGGTCCTGGAAGATCATCTGGAGATAGCGCCGCATCTTGCGCATCTGGCCGGAATCGAGCTTCGTCAGATCCTGGCCCTTGAACAGCACCTGGCCGCCAGTCGGCTTGTAGAGCTGCAGGATGGCGCGGCCGGTCGTGCTCTTACCGCACCCCGACTCGCCCACCAGGCCGAGGGTCTCACCCTTGCGGACCTGGAACGTCACCCCATCAACCGCCTGGACCGCGCCCACCTTCCGCTGGAAGATGATGCCGCGGGTCAGCGGGAAATGCATATAGAGGTCGCGCACGTCGAGCAGGATTTCACCCTGCTTGACGTCCTTGGTCGTCACCTGCTCCGTCGCCATCGCCTATGCCCTCGGCCCTTCCTTGCTCACTTCCTCCCAGTACCAGCAGGCTGATCGATGCCGCTCATTCACGTCGAGCAGCGGCGGGTTCTTCTGCTCACACTTTTCACGCGCATAGTCGCAGCGTGGGAGGAACGGGCACATGTCCGGCAGGTCGATGAGGTCCGGCGGCAGGCCGCGGATGGGCTGGAGCTTTTCCTTGACCTGCGCGTCCAGGCGCGGGATCGAGTTCAGCAGGCCAACCGTGTACGGGTGCCGCGGGTTGGCGAAGAGCTCTTCCGTCGGCGCCGTCTCGACAATGTGCCCGGCATACATGACCTGGATGCGGTCCGTCATGCCGGCCACGACCCCCAGGTCGTGGGTAATCATCATCAGTGCGGTGTTGTGCTCCTGCTGCAGGTTCCGCATCAGGTCGAGAATCTGGGCCTGAATCGTCACGTCGAGCGCGGTGGTCGGCTCGTCGGCGATCAACAACCGCGGGTTGCAGGAGAGGGCCATCGCGATCATCACGCGCTGGCGCATACCACCCGAGAACTGGTGCGGGTACTGGTCCACCCGCTCCTCGGCGTTGGGGATCCCCACCATCTTCAGCAACTCGATGCTGCGCTGGCGCGCCTGGCTGCGGCTCATCCCCAGGTGCAACTCCAGCGCCTCGCTGATCTGGCGGTTGATCGTCAGCACCGGGTTGAGCGACGTCATCGGGTCCTGGAAGATCATGGCGATCTTGTTGCCCCGAATCGAGCGCACCTCTTCGTCGCTCATCTTGAGGATGTCTTCACCCTCAAACAGAATCTCGCCGCTGACGATCTTGCCGGGTGGCGTCGGGATCAAGCGCATGATCGACATTGCGGTAATGCTCTTACCGCAACCGCTCTCACCCACCACCCCCAGCGTCTCCCCAGGCATGATGTGGAAGGACACGTCATCGACGGCCTTCACCACACCATCCTGTGTGAAGAACTGGGTTCGCAGGTTCCTCACCTCGAGCAGCGGTTCCATCGCCTCTCCTTCACACCTCTCCGCCTCGCGCCGCCACACTGTCACCCGCTCGGCATCCGCGGTGCAATCGCGTTCAATGGCCCCGCTCGCGCGGATTCCGCGCCAGCCGAGTGCCGATTCCCAACCTATTTCGAGGTACGGATGCTGAAGCTGCCATCTGCGTTATCGGCAGTGTAGCACGGGCGCCGCAGGTGGTCAAACCTCCCGCTGCCGGCAAATGATATCCCGATCTCGATCATTCGCCTACGACCGGAACCCACTGCGCGATATCCGCACGATTGCGCACCAGGATAGCGGTAATCTCGCCGGCCTGCAAGCGCTCCGATCGCGCCACCAGTACATGAGGGAACGCGAGCGGGATGACCGGCAGATCCTGCATCACCTGTTCCTGCATCTGCGCGTAGAGCTCGGCACGCTCCGCCCGGTCGGTGGCTTGCAGCGCCCGCTGCAGCAGCGCATCCACCTCGGCGCTCGCATAGTGCCCAACGTTTAGGCCGTCGAAGAAGGAGTCCGAGGACCATAGCATACTCTGATCCGGGTCAACCGACCAGCGGTAGCCTAACAGTACCGCGTCAAAGTCCCGTTCCTGGATCACGCGCTGCCGCACCGTGCTCCAGGTCTCGAACTCTGGCTCGACCGCGATCCCCAGCGCCTGCCAGCTCCGGATCAGCCACTCGGCCACCTGGCGCCGCCGCGGGTTGTCGCCGTTGGTCGTGAGCGTGAAGCGGAGTGGCACACCGTCCTTGACGCGGACTCCATCCGGCCCGGGCACCCAGCCCGCCTCGTCGAGGAGTTGCCGGGCGGCATCGAGGTCCGGCCGGTAGACCGTCGCGCTCGCACGGTACGCCCACGAGGCCGGAGGCAGCGTCCCGTCCGCGATGTCGGCGTGGCCCTGCCAGAATTCGTTCACCGCAGCCTCGCGGTCAAGCGCCAGCATCAGCGCCCGCCGCACGCGCGGGTCGGTGAAGAGCGTGCTCTTCGCCCGATCGAGCTGGAGCGCGACGTAGGTCATATCAAAGCTCGGCAGCCGCTCCACCGCCACCCCGTCAACCTGCTCCGCCTCGGCCGCGGCCGCCGGGTCCAGCTCCGCCCAGTCGATCGTGCCCTCGCGGAGCGAGGCGAGCAGTTCCTCGGACGACCGAACAACCTGATACACGTACTCCTGGGCCGCCACCGGCCCGCCGTAGTAGCCGGCATGCCGCCGGAAGATGATGCGGTCGCCGCGGATCCACTGCTGCAAGCTGAACGGCCCGGTACCGACCGCCGTGCTCAGGCCGAAGGGGTTGGTGATTAGCTCCTCCGGCAACACGCCAGCGAGTGCATGCTGCGGGACGATGCCCAGCGTGGCCAGCGTCGTAAGAAAGGAAGCATCGGCGCGGATCAGGTCGAACTCGACCGTGGCGCTGTCCAGCGCCTGCACCTGGCGCACGCGCTCCACCAGGCGCGAGTAGCGCGGCGAGCGCACGCGGTCGTTCATCATCGTATCGTAGGTGAAGACGACATCCCGCGCCGAGAAGGGCTGCCCGTCGTGCCAGACCACCCCCTCGCGCAGGTGGAAGGTATAGGTCAGCCCATCCTCGGAGACGTCCCACGACGCGGCGAGATCCGGCCGCGGCTCGGCGCTGACCGGGTCAACCGACACCAGCCCGCTGAAGACCAGGGAACTGAGCGCCTCGGAAAGGGGATCGGCGACAAAGAGGGGGTTGAGCGTGCGCGGCTCGGTCAGGCCACCTTCGACGATGCGTCCGCCCGTCACGACCGGAGCTGTCGGAATGGGGCTCCCCACCGGATCGAGCCGCGCTTCGGCGCCCGGCGTCGCGACATTGGCGGGCGCCGTGGTGGGCGACGAGGCACCGCGACCGAACGGCGAGCAGGCCGTCAGCGCCAGGAGCAGCGCCAGCAGCGTCGCGAGCCGGCCGACGCGGGTTGTCCCGTCCCCCACCATCCGGGACCGCGCACTCCCCCCCAGTGACCGCGACTACTCGATCGGCACCTGCGTCAGGTAGTGCCGGTAGGGCGACTCACCCCCGCGCACCAGCGTGAAGAAGATGTCTTGCAGCTTCTCGGTGATCGGCCCGCGCTGACCATCGCCGATCGGCCGGCCGTCGATCGAGCCGATCGCCGCGATCTGGACGCCGGTCCCGCACAGGAACGCCTCGTCGGCGATGTACAACTCGCTGCGGTCGATGGATCGCTCCTCGACCGGAATGCCCGCGTCGCGCGCAAACTCGACGATGCTGCGGCGGGTGATCCCTTCCAGGATGTCGGATGTGACCGGCGAGGTGACCAGCGTCCCGTTCCGCACAATGAAGAGGTTGGCCCCGCTCGCCTCGGCGACCTCGCCGTGCTCGTTCAGCATGATCGCGTCATCGTAGCCGGCCTCGGCCGCCTGGTCCTTGGCGAGGGCGGAGTTGATGTAACCGCCGGTGACCTTACCCCGGCTCGGGATGATGTTGTCCTCGATGCGCTGCCAGGAGGAGACCATCAGCCGCACCGGCTTGCTCAGGTCGAGGTAGTCATCGAGCGGGATCATGTACACGGCCAGCTCATCCTTGAGCCCGGTCAGACGCGGCACCAACTGCAGGCTGGCCTTGTAGATAAAGGGGCGGATGTAGACGTTGTGCCGCGGCGCGTTGCGCCGGACCAGCTCGGTGATGATGCCGCACACGTCATCGACGCTGTACGGTAGCTCCGCTCGCAGGAGCCGGCCGGAGTGGAGCAGGCGCCGGACGTGGTCCGGGAGCCGGAAGATGTTGATCGTCCGGCCGTCATTGTCGAGGTAGCCGCGGATCCCGCCGAAGGCGCCGGTCCCGTACTGCAGAGCGTGGGTCGCAATGCTGACCTTGGCCTGATCCGATGGGACGAACTCCCCCTCAAAGAACGCGTATTGCAGGAGCGGTGACGTCGTCATCTCACCACGCTTCCCTTCCGGGCCCGCAGGGCGGGCCGGTGCCGAGTGGCCGTCGATCCACCTCGCGCCACTTGCTTGCGCGGGGTACACATGCTGGCCGCATTCTAGCACGCCCCCGGCACCCCCGCGCGGCGGTGCGTTGACGCGTGGCGCATGGTCTCGTATAACCCCGACACCGAAGCGCCGTGCGATGGAGGCGGCAATGACCGAAACGGAATACTGGCTCGGGTTCCATCTGGTGCCCGGTATCGGCGCGACCCGGGTTGCGCGGCTGCTGGAGCATTTCGGCTCGCTGGCCGCCGCCTGGGAGGCGAACGTGGAGGAACTTCGCGCCGCCGGGCTGAGCGAGCGTGTCGCCGCGAAGCTGGTGGCGACCCGTCGCCGGATCTCGCTCGAGCGTGAAATGGAGCGTGTGGCGCGGGCGGGCGTCTCGCTCGTCACCCTGGCCGATCCGGACTACCCGCGGCTCCTGCGCGAGATCCCCAGCCCGCCGCTCCTCCTGTATGTGCGCGGCACGCTCACCCCGGCTGACGAGCACAGCATCGGCATCGTCGGAACCCGGCGGGCCTCAGCCTACGGCCGGGAAATGACCCGCCGCCTCACCTGCGACCTCGTGCGCGCGGGCATGACCATCGTCAGCGGCCTGGCCCGCGGCATCGACGCCGTCGCCCACCGTACCGCCCTGGAGACGGGCGGGCGAACCATCGCGGTCCTCGGGAGCGGCGTGGACGTCGTGTACCCACCGGAGCACCGGCAACTTGCCGAGCAGGTGGCACAGCAGGGGGCAGTTGTGTCAGAGTTTCCTCTCGGCACGCCGCCCGATGGGCCGAACTTCCCGGTCCGGAACCGGCTCATCAGCGGCCTGTCCCTGGGCGTGGTCGTCGTCGAAGCGCCGCGCCGGAGCGGCGCGCTGATTACTGCCAACTTCGCCGCCGACCAGAGCCGGACCGTCTACGCCGTCCCCGGCTCTGCCCTGGCGCCTGGCAGTGAGGGGCCACTACAGCTCCTGCGGGATGGGGCAGTCCTTGCAGCGTCGGCCGAAGACATCCTGGCCGACCTCAAGCTGACCGTCCGGCAGGCGAACTTCGAAGCGCGCCAGGCGCTGCCGACCACGAGTGAGGAGGAGGACGTTCTCCAACACCTCGACGGCGAGCCGCGCCACATCGATGAAATCGCGCTGGAGTCGGGCCTCGCGATCAGCCGGCTGAGTGCGCTCCTGCTGGAGATGCAACTCAAGGGCCTGGTCCGCAACGTCGGCCATCAACACTACGTTCGAGCCTGAGGCTCCAGAGAGGGACCGACAGGGCCCCGTTCGACGCCCGCTCCCGGCGCATGAACCAGATGTCATACTCAATGGCACGGCGCACGTCCCGCCGCTCATAACCTTGTCATCCGAGCCGGGTATGCTGTCACCCGAGGGGCGGCGAGAGAACGAGCGCCGCCGGTCACGCCCGGTGAAAGGACATGGCTTGATGGCGCTCTATGCAGTGATCCCCGCAGGCGGCAGCGGCACCCGGCTGTGGCCGGCGAGCCGCTCGGCGCGGCCCAAGTTCCTACTGCCACTGCCCGGCCCGCTCTCGATGCTGCAAGCGACCGTCGAGCGGCTCCTGCCGCTCGTGCCACCGGCCAACATGCTCATCGTCACCGGCGCTCCCCACGCCGGCGCCGTCGCCGCCCAGGTGCCCGAGGTTCCGAAGGAGAACATCATCGTCGAGCCCCAGGCGCGCGGCACGGGACCGGCCATCGGATTGGCCGCCGCCCTCTTCGCCCGGCGCGACCCCGACGCGATCATGGGCTCCTTCGCCGCCGACCATCACGTCGCCGACCCGATCGCGTTCCGCCAGGCGATCCGCGCCGCTGCCGAGGCGGCCAGGGAGGGCTATCTCGTCACCGTCGGCATCCAGCCGACCTACCCCGAGACGGGCTACGGCTACATCCGCTGTGGCGAGATCCTCTTCCACCGGGAAGGGCTGGCCGTGCACGCGGTCGAGGAGTTTAAGGAGAAGCCCGATCTGGCCACGGCCGAGCGCTACGTCGCCAGCGGGCAGTATCAATGGAACGCCAGCATGTTTGTCTGGCGAGCACAGACGTTGCTCGACGCCATGCGGCGCCTGCTGCCGGACGTGTACGAGCTCCTGACGGAGATCGCCGCCGCCTGGGATCGCCCGGATCGCGCGGAGACGATGGAACGGCTCTGGGCGCAACTGCCCGAGGTCACCATCGACCACGGCATCATGGAACACGCCGACAACGTCGCGGTCGTCCCGGCATCCTTCGGCTGGACCGACCTGGGCGACTGGCATAGCCTGGCCGAGCTGCTGGCGAGCGACGCGGGGGACAACGTGGCGGTCGGCGCGGAACACATCGCCACCGATACGCGCGGGACGCTCGTTTTCGGCGACGGGCGCGTCATCGCCACGCTGGGAGTCGAGGATCTGGTCATCGTCGACACCGATGACGTCCTCCTCGTCTGCCATCGCTCCCGCGCCCAGGATGTGCGGCGGATCGTCGAGCGCCTGCGAGGACAGGGGGACCAGCGGCTCCTGTAACAGCGAGCCGGTGTAGTCGGGGTTGACACCGCTGGCTAAAATTAGTTGTCACGCCGACCGAGGCTAGGTAGTAGAACCGGCTCGGGCGCCGCGCTGCGCGAGCGCCCCGCCCGGTGTGCCGATGGGCCCGTGGGCGGCAGCGAGGACCATGGCACCATCACTGCGTGCCGCCCCAATCGGAGACGTGAGACCACCGTCGCGCGCGGGTTCCGCCGGGGCGCGGCCTCGGCGGTCACAACGACGCGCAGGATGGAGATTGACGACGATCATTATGGCTGAAGAGTCGAAGAGGAAGCGTACGACCACCAGCACCGCTGACGAGGAGACCCCGACCACGGGCGCCAAGCGCACGACGCGCCGCACGGCGGCTAAGAGTGACGGGACGACTTCCGCGCGCTCGCGTGCCACGAAGAGCACCAAGACGACCGGGACGACGAAGCGCGCGAGCGGGAACGGCACCCTGGTCATCGTGGAGTCGCCGGCCAAGGCGCGCAACATCGGGCGCATCCTCGGCCGGGGCTACACGGTCAAGGCCTCCATGGGCCACGTGCGCGACCTGCCCAAGTCGAAGCTCGGGGTGGAGACCGACCGCGACTTCGCGCCGGTCTACCTGATCCCGCGCGACAAGAGCAAGGTCGTCAAGGAGCTGCGCGCCGACGTCAAGGAGGCCCGCGAGATCCTGCTCGCGACCGACCCCGACCGGGAGGGCGAGGCGATCGCTTGGCACCTCGTCGAGGCAACCGAACCCGGCGATAAGCCGGTGCGCCGGATCGTGTTCCACGAGATCACGCCCGAGGCGATCCACGAGGCGCTCCGCAACCCGCGCGGGATCGACATGCGGCTGGTCGAGGCACAGCAGGCCCGCCGCATCCTCGACCGCCTGGTGGGCTACGAGATCAGCCCGCTGCTTTGGCGCAAGGTCAAGCGCGGCCTGTCGGCCGGGCGTGTCCAGTCCGTCGCGCTGCGCCTCGTAGTCGAGCGTGAGCGGGAAATCCAGAACTTCATCCCGCAGGAGTACTGGACACTCGACGCCGAGCTGGCCAAACGCGAGGCGGTCAACGGGCGCAAGCCGAAGCCGTTCATCGCGTCTCTCTCGCGGGTCGACGGCCAGAAGCCGGACCTCAAAGACGAGGCGTCGACGATGGCGATCGTCCGCGCGCTCGACGGCGCCGAGTTCCAGGTGGTCAAGGTCGAGGTCAAGGAGACCCAGCGCCGTCCGGCGCCTCCGTTCACGACCAGCACCCTGCAGCAGGAGGCGTCCCGGAAGCTGAACATGCCCGTGCGCCGGACGATGCAGATCGCGCAGGAGCTCTACGAGGGGATCGACCTCGGCGACGCCGGCACCGTCGGCCTCATCACCTACATGCGCACCGACTCGACCAACGTGGCAGCCTCGGCGCAGGCGCGTGCGCGCGAAGTCATCGCCGAGCGCTTCGGCCCGGAGTTCCTGCCCGACCGCCCGCCGGTCTACACGCGCAAGGCCAAGGGCGCACAGGAAGCCCACGAGGCAATCCGCCCGACCGACCCGGCCCGCGACCCGGAGTCGATTAAGGCGTACCTCGGCGGCGCCAGCAGCCCGCGCTACAAGCTCTACCGGCTCATCTGGCAGCGCTTCATCGCCAGCCAGACCCGCAATGCCGTGTTCGACAGCACCGCGGTCGACATCGACGCCGGGCCGCCGGGCGGGCCGAAGCCCTACCGCTTCCGTGCGACGGGCTCGGTCATCAAGTTCCCCGGCTTCCTCGCCATCTACCGCGAGGGTCGGGACGACGACACCGTCGATGAGATCGACCGGGAGGCGCTGCCGCCGCTGACGGCGGGCGAAGTCCTCGACCTGGTGCGCCTGCTCCCCGAGCAGCACTTCACCCAGCCGCCGCCGCGGTTCACCGAGGCCACGTTGGTCAAGGCGCTGGAGGAGTTGGGCATCGGCCGGCCAAGCACCTACGCGCCGACGATCGCCACGCTCCAGGCACGCAACTACGTCACCGTCGAGCAGCGGCGCCTCTACCCGACCGAGCTCGGCACCGTGGTCAACGACCTGCTGGTCCAGCATTTCCCGGACATCGTGGATGTGAACTTCACGTCCAAGCTGGAGGACGAGCTGGACCAGATCGCCTCGGGCGAGCAGTCCTGGGTGCCGATGGTGCGCGCCTTCTACGGCCCGTTCCACGAAACGGTTGAGCGCGCCGAGAAGGAGATCGGGCGGGTCAAGGTCGCCGACGAGCCGACCGACGAGGTGTGCGAGAAGTGCGGCCGGCCCATGGTGATCAAGCTCGGCCGCTACGGGCGGTTCCTCGCCTGCTCCGGCTTCCCGGAGTGTCGCAACGCCCGGCCGCTGCTGCAGAAGATCGGCGTCACCTGCCCCCAGTGCGGCGAGGGCGACATCGTTCAGCGGCGGACCAAGAAGGGTCGGGTCTTCTACGGTTGCAGTCGCTACCCCGACTGCAACTTCTCGAGCTGGGAGAAGCCGACCGGCGAACCGTGCCCGCAGTGCGGGGGCGTCCTGGTGGAGACCCGCGGCGGAGCCGTTCGCTGCTCCACCCAGGGCTGCCAGTACCGCGCGGCACGCCTGGAACGCACCGCGTAATCCGCGAGACACACAAGACGGGCGCCATCGGGTCCGGGTATACTAGACCCGACGGCGCCCGTGCCGATTCGAGACGACGAAGAGAAACGCGATGGCAGTTCTGAAACTCGTCTACGAAGGTGACCCCCGACTCCGGCAGAAGGCGGTACGAATCCGCAAGGTCGACGACGACCTGCGGCGGCTTGCGGCCGACATGCTGGAGACGATGTACGCCGCCGACGGCGTGGGCCTCGCGGGGCCACAGGTCGGTGTCATGCGCCGCATCGTCGTGATCGGTGTCCCGGCCGGCTTCGAGAACGAGGACGATCCGCCGATGGAGATGGCCCTGATCAACCCCGAGATCGTCCGTGCCAGCGGGCGCCAGGTCGGGCCCGAAGGGTGCCTGAGCATCCCGAACTGGTACGGCGACGTCCCGCGCGCCATGCACGTCACCGTCAAGGCACGCGACCTCGACGACCGGGAGATCCGCATCAAGGCCTCCGGCCCGCTCGCGCGCATCCTGCAGCACGAGATCGACCACCTGGATGGGATCCTCTTCACCGACCGGGTCGAGGACAAGAGCACCCTGCAGTTCATCGAGCCCGCTCCCGTCGCCGAAGAGGCCCCCACCCCCGCGGACGACTAGCTCAACGCCGTGGTCCGTCTGCCCACTCGTGCCTGAGCTCGGCACGAGTGTCGGGTCTACGTGCTCGGCACATGCCCCGGGCTCGGGCCGCCGGGCTGACAACGACAAGCCGGATCAAGCCGGCTCTTTGGAGTGCGGCGGACCGAGCCGCCGCTTTGGCAGCGCGCGGCCGCCGGCCCGCGCCCGGGGGGGCCCCCCCCCGCGCGCCGGGGTTGGTTCCGCACCGCCGTTGGGACGCGAGATGGGTGGTGCGACGGATCCCGCACCCCAGCCCGTGCCCGGGGCCAAAGCCGCCGGGCTCACAACCAAAGCCGGCTAAAGCCGGCTGGGGTGCAGCAGGGCTCACACTCCGGTGAGACGGAGCACACCGAACGGTGTGTGCCTGGGGCTAGAGTCGCCGGCCTGACAATCAAGAGCCCACTGAAGGGTCTGGGGCGCTGGGTCCGCTGGGTGGCCAAATCGGATAAGCCTGTCGGTAGCCATCGCAGCCCCTTCAGTGGGCTTACCGCTCTTCAGCCCGGCGGCTTGAGCCCCGGGCACGGGCCACGGCGTGGGATCCTTCGCGCCACCCACCTCCGGGCACGCGCCGACCGCGTGCACCTCTGTAATTCGTCAAACCCCATTACCCCAGGACCCAATCGAGGCGCCGTATCCTCTCACCCCGCGGCGGACGAGGACTGCCCTGCTCCAGGCCCAGATCACAGCACAGGGCTCCACACACCGCCCGTCCTGAGCACATTCGGACGCAGGCCAGCGTCGGCAGGATCAGCGTCAGCTATCCGGTGGGAATCACGTCGCTCGCTCGAGAACGCCCTCAGACATCCCGCCCCTCGCGCGGCAGGCGGGAGTTCTCCGCGAGGATGATCGCGTCGATCTTGTCGAGCGTCTCCTCGACCCGGTCGTTCTCGTTGAAGACCACGTAGTCGAACTCGTAGACCCGGCGGAGCTCGTGGGCCGCCGTCGAGATTCGCTGCATCAGCGCCTCGGGGTCGTCGGTCTTCCGACCGCGCAAGCGGCGCATCAACTCAGCCATCGAGGGGGGCGTGAGGAAGATGAAGATGGAGTCCGGCATGATCTTGCGGATGGACGCCGCGCCCTGCACGTCGACCTTCACCACGACGTATTGCCCGGCGCGGAGCGCACGGCGCACCCGATCCTTCGGCACGCCATAGAGGTGACCGTAGACCTCGGCCGATTCCAGGAACTCGCCCCGCGCCCGGGCTTCCTCGAACTCGGCGCGGGCCATGAAGATGTAGTGGACGCCGTCGATTTCACCCGGCCGCCTCGGCCGGGTCGTCGCGGTCACCGCGAAGCTGTATTCCGGGTGCCGCAGGCGCATCTGCTCGATGACGGTGTCTTTCCCCACGCCGGAGGGACCGGAGATGACGATGAGGCGAGGGCGCGCGAGCGAGCGCAACTCTTCAATGAGTTCATCCGCCTGCTCGTTCCATCGCACCCGTGCCGCCACCAAGTTCTTCCTTCCCCGGCTGCGCTCCCCCAACGTCATGCGCTCAGCACACGACCACCGTACACTATCACAGTTGGCCGTTGCTGGGATTCCAAGGCCGTGAGGGAGACGCTGCAACCATGTTCGACGTCTTGACGATCGCCGCGCTGGCGGACGAACTGGCGAGCCGGCTGGTTGGGGGTCGCATCCAACGCATCCTACAAATCGATGACGCGACCATTGGCCTGGAGGTGTACGCCGAACACCAGCGGTCCATCCTGGTCGCCAGCGCCGACTCGCAAAATCCGCGACTCTACCTGTCGACGCAGCGGCTCAGCGCGGACCCCGATCGCGTGACACCGCTCCTACTCCTCCTCCGGAAATACGCCCGCGGCGGTCGCGTCGCTGCCGTACAGCAGCCGCCGCTTGAGCGCATTATGCGCCTGAGTATAGCCAAGCCGTTTTACCTGGACAACCGGCGCCAACGCGACGACGTGCCCACCGAGGACGAAGAGGAGGCGCCGTCCGAGCTGGTCTATACCCACCTGATTGTCGAACTGATGGGGCGGCGGAGCAATATCATCCTCACCGACGACGAGGGCCGTATCCTCGATGCGATCAAGCGTGTCACTCCCGAGATGAGCCGCGTCCGGCCGATCCTGCCGGGCCGGCCCTACGTCCCGCCGCCGCCTCGGGAGGACGCCGTCGACCCCCGTCACCTGACGCCCTCCGCCCTCCATGACCTGCTGCGTCCCGCGCCGCAGGACGAGGAACTGGCTCCGCTGCTCGTGCGACACCTGGCCGGATTCAGCCCCCAGATGGCACGTGAGGCGGTCTACCGCGCCACCGGCGCCGCCGACGCACCCGTGCGCGCCGTCGCCAGCCGTGACGGCGCCGCGGCGCTCGCAGAGGCGGTCGCATCCGTGCTCGCGCCCCTGGAGACCGGGAACTGGACTCCGGGCGTCTACGTCGCCGAGGGCCGCGCCGTCGCGTTCTCCGCCATCCCACTCGACCACCTCGCCGGCGCCGAGGTCGAGCGGTTCCCGACTATGTCGCCCGCGATCGAGCGCTGGCTTGCGCTCGCCGGAGCGCCCCAGCCCGTGGCGCAGGCGCAGCGGCGTGACAAGCTCGTGGCGCAGATTCGGAGCGCGCGCGAGCGCGCCGCCGCCCGCCTCCGCTCGCTCGAGGAAGAGCGGGCTCGCGGCGAGGAGGGCGAACGCTGGCGCACCATGGGTGAGTTGATCTACGCCTATCTCGCCTCCATCCAGCCCGGCCAGACGGAGCTGGTGGTGGATGACCTGACGATCCCGCTCGACCCCGCGCGCTCACCCAGTGAGAACGCGCAGGCCTACTTCGAGCGCTACCGTAAGGCCCGCTCGGCCACCGAGAACCTGCCGGAGCTGATCGAGGCGACCCGGACCGAGCTTGCCTACCTGGAGCAACTGGAGACCCTCGCCGGGTTCGCCGAGGGGATGGAGCAGGTCGAGCAGGTCCGCCAGGAGTGGGAGAGCTACCGCGACCAGCGCCCCGACGCCTCCACAGGCAAGCGCCGCCAGTCCGAGCCGAAGCGCCCGAAACCCCTGCGCACGGCGCGCGGCGATCTGATCTACATCGGCCACAACGGCCGCCAGAACGATCTCATCACCTTCGACATCGCCGGCCCAGACGACACCTGGCTGCACGCACGCGGCCTCCCCGGCGCCCACGTCATCGTCCGCTGGGCCGGTCCGGAGGACGAAGAGGTCTTGCTACAAGCCGCTGCGCTGGCCGCCTACTTCAGCGCAGGTCGAAACGCCACCAGCGTCGAGGTCGATGCCACCGCGCGCCGCTACGTGCGCAAGATCAAAGGGGCCGGCCCGGGCATGGTGACCTACCGCAACGAACGCACGCTCAACGTCCGCCCCACCGCGCCCGCCGATCTGGGCCTCGCATAGTTTCGGGAGCGCCTGCGGTACTGGGAGGTTCCTCGCGCCGTGGCCCTTGCGCGGGGATCGGTGGCGTGAGGATCCCCACGCCGTGGCACGTGCCCGGGGTTCATGGGTCTTGACGAATTAGGTGGGTGTTCACCACCCGGCCCGTGCCAGGCGACGGACAAGGCGTCACCAGCATCTGAGTCCCGTCGTGCCTCAGCCGGCTTCAGCCGGCTTTCGTTGTCAGCCCGGCGGCTTTAGCCCCGGGCACGCGCCACGGCGCGGGAACCTTCGCACTACCCATCGCGCGCCCCAACGTCGCGGGAACCGTATCACCGGATGGGTGCGCTGCTTCGATGCACAGCGGCCAAAGCAAGTCGCCCCGCCGGGAACCCTCCGGCGGGGCGATCGGTCAGCTACGTGGCTCGCGCGGCGTCGCGGCCCTCGCTCAGGCGATCCTCGCGAGGAGGATGCCGAACTCGTAGAGGGCGTACATCGGCGCCGCCACCATGAACATGTTGAAGGGGTCAGGTGTCGGCGTGATGATCGCAGCCGCGACCAGGATCAAGATGATCATGTACTTGCGGAGCGACGCGAGCCGCTGGGCTGTCACGATGTCGAGCTTCGCCAACAGGAAGATCACCACTGGCGTCTCGAACACCAGGCCGATCCACAACATGAGGGTCAGGTAGAACGAGACGACCTCTTGCGCGCGGAACTCGGCCCGGAACACATCGCCGCCGAACCCGGCCAGGAACGACAGCCCGCGTGGGATCACGATGAAGAAGGCGAACGCCACGCCCGCGACGAACATCAGCGTCACGAACGGGAGCGCACGGTACAGGTACCGGCGCTCACGTCGCGTCAACCCCGGCGCAAGGAAGCGCACGAAGTGGTAGATCAGGGCGGGCATCGCCACGGCGATCCCGATGTAGAGCGCCACCTTCATGTAGGTGGCGAAGCCCTCCAGCGGCGAGATCAGGACAAAGTCCGGTCGCCCCGTCATGTCGGCCATGATGCGCAGCACGCGGAGCGTCAACGCCAGGCCAACCACGAAGCCGGCAGCGACGAACAACGCCGAGTAGAGGAGGCGCGATCGGAGTTCCTCCAGATGCTCCTGGAGGGTCATCTCCTCGAAGATTTCCTCCTCTGGTTCGGCCTCCGGCACCGCAGGTGGGTTGGCGCGACCGCGCATGCGGTCGAGGATACTGACCATTCCTACTCAATCTCGTCGCGCTGGCGCGGCAGGTCGCCCGTGATGGTCGCCCGCAGCACCCGCGCCGCGGGCGTCGCTGGCGGCAGCACCCCGATCCCGGCGAGACTCGTCTGCTCCACTGCTGCCGTGGGACCGGTCTCCGCCGCCCCCGTGCTACTTCGCCGCCGTGTGTTCCTGGATGAACTCCAGTGCGTCACCGACGGTGACGATGTTCTCCGCTTCCTCGTCGGAGATCTCGATGCCGAACTCCTCCTCGAGCTGCATGATCAGCTCGACCAGATCGAGCGAGTCTGCGTTCAGATCCTGCACGAACTCGGCGTCGGGCGTCACCTTCTCCGGATCAACACCGAGTTGCTCCGCTACCACGCTCTGTACTCGCTCCAGCAGCGAGGACGAATCCACGCCGATCACCTCCCCTGTCACTTCGACTGATCCCAACCCCTGTCAGTTCCCGGCTATTATGCACGGAATCAAGCCCTGCGGCAACGTAACCGGCATGGCTTCCTAGCGCGAGGAGGCCAGGTTGCCCGCGATGGTGCCCAGCACCCCGTTGACGAAGCGGCTGGAGTTGTCACCGCCAAACCGCTTGGCCAATTCCACCGCTTCGTTGATGGCTGCCTTCACCGGTACGTCGTGCTCGTTCCGCAGTTCGTAGATGGCGATCCGCAGGATGTTCCGGTCGATCGGCGGCAACTGGTCCACCGGGAACGCCGGAGCCGCGGCGCCGATCTCGGCGTCGATCTTGTCCAGATCCTCCAGCACGCCCGAGATCAACCGCTCCACATAGCGCCGCACCGGCTGCGGTAGCGACAAGTCGCTGGTATAGCGGGCCAACACGTCCGACGCCGGGTGCTGGGCGACATCGGCCTCGTAGAGGATCTGGAGGGCCAGAGTTCTGGCCTGGTGTCGAATCGTTCCGATTGACATGGCTCCCTCGTCTCCAGCCCGTGCGACGGCCTCGTACAGCCGGCCCCACGGCAGTGTTCCGGACGACGCCGAGCCGCTCCCGGCCCGGCGCAGTTCCAATTGTACTCCGGCTACGCCGCGGTATCGCCAGTTCCACTCATCACTTCGGCAGCACCTACCACCTGCCCGTCTGCACGATCCGTTCCAGATCGCGGGCGAGCTCTCTGTTCGCCACACAGCAGCGAAGGTTTGGGACGTTGTCCGCCGGACACACAAGGCGAAGCCCGCGAACACGACCTGAGGCGAACCGGCGCTAACACCGTGGCGTTGAGGGTCTTCGGCCTCGGCGCGTGCCCGGGGCTAAAGCCGCCGGGCT
>NZ_JADGHZ010000050.1 GCF_019683595.1 Sphaerobacter sp.
TCTGTGTGGGGGGGGCTGTTTTTTTTTTAAAAGAGACAGGCCCGCCGCCGGCGGGCGCGCGCGCCCCCCCCGGCTCCGCTGAGGATGACAGCGACCGGGCGATGGGGACAGCTCCGGTGTACCACGGTCTTTCGTCAAACGCCATTACCCCGTCTGTCCGCACCGCGCGAGCCATGCTACGGTGCGACGAGTGATTGGCTGGCAGTCGGTAGGCCCTAGTGAAAGACCACCTTGATTCCGAGTACGAGACCGCCGATGGCGACGAGGAAGAGAGCGCTGGCGAGTTGGCGCAGCCAGTGTTCGTGGAGGAGCTGCCCGACCCGCCAGCCGAAGCCGAACAGGAGCGCGAAGGCAACGACCTGGGCCAGGGAGATCGCCAGCCCCACCGACAGCAAGCCGAGGGCCGATAGGAGCAGGATGAGCGTCGGCCCTTGGGCCCCGATGAGCACGGGGGCGACGTCGCGCCCGATCGCTCGCAGGTCGTGCCAGGAGAGCCAGTGCCGCTCGGCGAGCATCTCGGCGATTGACTCGGAGTAGGCATCCAGCAGGGCGACGGCGACGGTGGTGCCGAACAGGGCGACGGTGGCGTGCCACGCCGACGGGGTCTCGATCTCCAGAACCTGTAGCACGGCCAGCACGGTTATCAGGCCGTAGATGGCCCGCGATACGGGCGCGTGGCTCACCCCGGATGGCGACGGCACGGCGTCGCTTGGATCGGGTTGGTGGATCATCGTCTCCTCGTTGGTGGTCATTGTTTGTTCGTTCGCCTCCAGCCACTGGTGGCCTGCTGCCCGACGGTCAGTGCGACCCTTGTGCTCACGCCACGGCGTTGCGCCTGCTGACTTCACGGAAGAACGACGCGCTCATCTTCGGGGTCCGCTGCTGCGTCTGGAAGTCCACGTATACCAGCCCAAAGCGGTCGCCGTAGCCGTTCATCCACTCGAAGTTGTCCATCATGCTCCACAGGAAGTAGCCCTTGACGGGCACGCCCTCGGCCGTGGCTCGCTGGAGCTGCGTGAGGCTGTTGCGGAGGAACATGATCCGGTCGGTGTCGTAGACGTTCCCGTCCGCTGCCAGGCTATCGGCAGCCGCGCAGCCGTTCTCGGTGATGTAGATCGCCGGTGCGCCCCAGAGCGACTGGACCATCTTCGGTCCCCAATAGAGCGCCTCGGGACCCAACATGTGCCACTCGGAAAACATCCTCGGGTGGGACGCGCTGTAGGGTATCGCCCGGTACCCGGGCGCCGTGTCGGAGGCTAGCAGGTAGATGTTGGGCTTGTATACGTTGATCCCGACGAAGTCGACCGGCTCGGAGATCGTCGCGAGATCCTCCGGCGTGAACTTCGGTGCGTCCTTGCCGGCTTTCTCCAGGTACGCGTCCGTGTACCGCCCTCCGAGCATGACGGTGAGGAAGGGCGCGTTCAGCTCGCGCGTGGCGATCTCCGCGGCCTCGATGTTTTCCTCGCTCTCGATCAAAGGCACCGCGATGCTGATTACCTCCGCGGGGCCGCATTGCGTGCCCGGCTTGCCCATCGCGTGAATTGCCTGCACCGCAAGCCCGTGACCGAGCACGGCGTGGTGCCGCACCTGGTTGAGTTCTCCGGGTGGCAGCCGCAGGCCCGGCGCGGCCTCGAGGTGCACCTCGCCGCCGGCCACGTGCGTGTCGACGCCCCGGTGTCCTCCATCGGCGAAACTCTGGATCTCGTTGGTGGTGAAGAAGTGCCGGACCCGATCGCTCAGTTGCTCGGCCATGTAACCGGCGTAGTGCGCGAAGGCCACGGGTGTGTCGCGGTTCTGCCAGCCACCCCTGTCCTGCAGCGCCTGCGGCAGATCCCAGTGGTAGAGCGTGGGGAACGGCTCGATGCCGGCGGCGAGCAACTCGTCCACCAGCCGGTTGTAGAAGTCGAGGCCCTTCGGGTTGGGCGATCCGGTGCCTTCCGGAAAGATCCGTGGCCAGCAGATGGAGAACCGGTACGCGTTCGCCCCCAGGTCCTTCATCAGCGCCACGTCCTCTTTGCACCGGTGGTAATGGTCGTTGGCGACGTCACCGGTGGACCCGTCGCGGATCTTGCCGGGCGTGTGCGCATAGGTGTCCCAGATCGAGCGGCCCTTCCCGTCCTCGTCCCAGGCGCCCTCGATCTGGTACGCCGACGTGGCGACGCCCCACCTGAATCCCTCGGGGAATTCGCGACGATCTATCTGGCCGGACATGGTTCATCACCTCCGTTGTCGCGAAGCGCGGTGCCGTTCGCGTCAGCCTCTGCTCCGGTGATCCGCATTGCCCCGAGGGGCATCGCGTGCTGCGGGGCATCCGCGCTGGGAGGCGTCGGGGCTCGTCGCAGCGGGGTTCATCGCACGGCCTTCGCGCGGGCGGTCAGGCCCGGGCGTTCGGAGAGAGGATCACCGAGTGGGGCGGGGTGTGCGATGTAGAGGATGCCGGTGCTCCCCCCGTTGGTTCGCCTGCTTCATGCGAGGACATTCTCCGCTGCAAGATCGGGGCCTTCGTGACGAGGTCGCAATCCCTGCTCGCACGCCGGGGCCCGCCGGATCTGCGCGAATCCGCTACCATTTGGGGGCCGGCTCAGGCGCGTGAGCCGCTCGTGGATGAGGAGGGCGTGGGTGGACGCGACAAACCTGCGGATCCCGGGGCCGACGCCGCTGCCGCCGGCCGTGCTGCGGGCGATGCAGCGGGCGATGATCCCACACCGGGGCGCGGAGTTCCGGGCGTTCTTTCGGGGCCTGCTGGAGCAGGTGCGCCGGGTGCACCAGACTGAGGGCGACGTCATCATCCTGCCGGGCAGCGGCTCGGCCGGGTGGGAGGCGGCCATCGTCAACACGCTCTCGCCGGGCGATACGGTCCTGGCCGTCATCACCGGCGACTTCGGTGTGCGCTTTGCCCGCGTCGCCGAGCGGTTCGGGCTGCGAGTGGAGCGGGTCGAGATCCCGTGGGGCCAGGCGGCGACGGCGGACGTCGTGCGGGCCGCGCTGGAGCGACACCCCGAGGCGCGGGCGGTGCTCTACACCTACAACGAGACCTCGACCGGGGTCGCGAACCCGTTGCCTGAGGTCGCGGCGGTGGTCCGCGCGCACGGGGCGCTGCTGCTGGTGGATGGGGTCAGCGCGGTGGCAGGCCTGCCGCTGGAAATGGATGCTTGGGGAGTCGACCTGGTCCTGAGCGGCTCGCAGAAGGCATGGATGTGCCCGCCGGGCCTGGTCATCATCGCGGTGGGACCCCGCGTGTGGGAGCACTACGAGCGGGCGACGTTCCCGCGCTTCTTCTGGGATTTTGGGGACGCGCGACGGGCCGCGGCGGAGGGGAACACCCCGACGACCGCGCCGCTGACGCTGCTGTACGCGCTCAAGGCGGCCTGCGACCTGATCGAAGCCGAAGGGCTGGAGGCGGTCTATGCGCGCCACCGGCGCCTGGGAGAATTGACGCGGCGCGGCGCGCAGGAGATCGGGTACCGGCTCTTCGCCGACCCGGCGTACGCGTCCGACACGGTGACCGCTGCGGAGCCGCCGGAGGGGGTGGCGGTGAAGGACGTGGTCGCGCGTATGCGGCAGGAGTACGGGATCGAGATCGCGGATGGACAGGGGCCGATCAAGGACCGGATCATCCGCATCGGGCACATGGGCTGGGTCCATGAGCCGGAGATCGAGCGAACGCTGGCCGCGCTCGACGCGGTTACCAACTCGCTCGCCGCGAAATGACGCGCTCCGATCTGTGACAGCCAGGCGGTCGTCTCCTTGCGCCGGGTATGGCCGCATACTATAATGATGGCTAGCGTCGTGCCGGACCAAATCAGGTGGAGAACCGAACCCCTCTGGTTGGGCTGGCAAATCTGCGACACAAGGAAGGTATATGGATCGGATCGAAGAAGGCATGAGCGCGGAGCCGGCGACCGCGCCCGCGGTTGTTGCGGATGCGGAGGCCGGCGAGTCGGTGTCGCTCATGGAGCAGTTGCTTAGCGACCCCAGTCACGATTACCGTGTGCTGAACTACGGTGACGTGATCGAGGGACAGATCATGCATGTCGACCGGGACGAGCTGCTGGTCGACATCGGCTCCAAGTCGGAGGGCATCATCCCGGCTCGGGAGTTTTCGACCCTGACCGACGAAGAGCGGGCCGCGCTGTCCGTGGGGGACCGAGTCCTTGTGTTCGTGGTGCAGGCGGAGAACCAAGAGGGCCAGGCGGTTCTCTCCATCGACCGGGCGCGCCAGGAGAAGAGTTGGCGGCGCCTGCAGGAGATCTACGAAGCTGGCGAGATCATCGAAGCCGAGGTCACGAACTACAACAAGGGTGGATTGCTGGTCAACCTGGATGGCGTCCGCGGTTTCGTTCCCGCATCCCAGGTGACCGAGATCCGCGGCGGCGATGACAGCAGCAAGCAGGCCGACATGGCGCGGCTGATCGGCTCGAAGCTGTCGCTCAAGATCATCGAGATCAATCGCCATCGCAACCGGCTGATTCTGTCGGAGCGGCAGGCGATTCAGGAGCGGCGCGACGTCATGAAGGAGCGCCTCATCGAGGAGCTCACCGAGGGCGAGACGCGCCGCGGTCGGGTGGCGAGCATTACGGACTTCGGGGCCTTCGTCGATATCGGCGGGGCCGACGGGCTCGTCCATCTGTCCGAGCTGTCCTGGAGCCGGGTGAAGCACCCGAGCGAGGTACTGAAGGTCGGCGAGGAAGTCGATGTCTACGTGCTCGGCATCAACGCCGAGGAGAAGAAGATTGCGCTGAGCATCAAGCGCACGCAGCCGGAGCCGTGGAGCCGGGTGGCCATGAAGTACGAAGTCGGCCAGCTTGTGCTCGGCACGGTGACGCAGCTCGCGAACTTCGGTGCCTTTGCGAGGATCGAAGACGGGATCGAGGGCCTGATCCACGTGTCCGAGCTTTCGGAGCAGAGGATCGGGCACCCGAGGCAGGTCGTCTCGGAGGGTCAGGACCTGATCTTGCGTATCATTCGCATCGATCCCGCCCGGCGGCGAATGGGGCTAAGCCTACGCCGGGCCCTAGAAGCAACCGACGACGAGGTCGCGGCCTCGCTGGGGCCGGAAGCCGTGGAGTTGAAGCACGAGCTGATGGCTCGCGAGATCGAAATCGAGGCCGAGGCCGACGAGTCAGAATCCGAGCCCGAGGGCGAACAAGCAACAGAGCCAGCCGACGCGGTCGTAATGAGCGCAGAGAGCACGGAGGAAACCCCGCGGGCCGAGGATGGCGAGGAGGAGTCGGGTTCGTAGCCCGATCCCCTGCCAGCACTGCACATCACGAATCGAACCGGTACACATCGCGGATAGGAGCGGTGCGTGCCGGTGACCGGGAAGCCCCCAGGCACGCTATATGCGTTCGGGGGCTCCCTGTTTCCATAGGTTCCATTGCTGACCGTCCCGGCAAGTTAGACCTTAGTGCTGGGTCGCACAGGCCGAAGGCCGTGGGAGAGTACGATGCCTGACAAGTTCGACAAGTTCACCGAGCGAGCGCGCAAGGTGCTGACGTTGGCGCAGGAGGAGGCGCATCGCTTCAACCACAACTACATCGGCACCGAGCATCTGCTCCTCGGTCTGGTGCGCGAAGGCGACGGTGTGGCGGCCCGCGTGCTGAGCAACATGGGCGTGCAGTTGCCCAAGGTGCGCAGCGCGGTCGAGTTCATCATCGGGCGGGGCGACTCGATGATCGTTGGCGAGATCGGCTTGACGCCGCGCGCCAAGAAGGTCATCGAGCTGGCTGTCGATGAGGCCCGCCGGCTCAACCATCACTACATCGGCACCGAGCACCTGCTGCTCGGCCTCGTCCGCGAGGGCGAGGGCATCGCCGCGGGCGTCCTGGAGAGCCTGGGCGTCAACCTGGAGAAGGTGCGCCAGCAGGTCCTGCAGGTCGTCAGCCAGAGCAGCGGTTATCAGCAGAAGGCACAAGCGACGAAGACACCATACATGGACGCGCTCGGTTTTGATCTGACCGAGGCCGCGCGTCAGGGGAAGCTGGACCCGGTGATCGGTCGTCAGGCCGAGATCGAGCGGGTCATGCAGATTCTGTCCCGGCGGACCAAGAACAACCCGGCCCTGATCGGCGAGCCGGGCGTCGGCAAGACGGCCATCGTCGAGGGGCTGGCCCAGCGGATCGTCTCGGGCGATGTGCCCGAGCCGCTGCAGAACAAGCGCCTGGTGGCTTTGGACATCGGCGCGCTGGTTGCCGGGACGAAGTACCGCGGTGAGTTCGAGGAGCGCCTGAAGAAGATCGTTTCCGAGGTCAAGGAGACCGGCGCGATCCTGTTCATCGACGAGCTGCACACGCTCGTGGGCGCCGGGGCTGCCGAGGGGGCGGTGGACGCCGCCAACATCCTGAAGCCGGCCCTGTCGCGCGGCGAGTTGCAGACGATCGGTGCCACCACGCTCGACGAGTACCGCAAGTACATCGAGCGGGACGCCGCGCTCGAGCGCCGCTTCCAGCCGGTGCAGGTCGAGGAGCCGACCGTCGAGGAGACGATCGAGATCCTCCGCGGCATCCGCGAGCGGTACGAGGAGCACCACAAGCTCAAGATCACCGACGAGGCGCTGCGCTCGGCCGCGGTGCTGGCCTCGCGCTACGTCCCAGATCGCTTCCTGCCGGACAAGGCGATCGACCTGGTCGATGAAGCCGCGTCCCGGGTGCGGATGTACCGCTCGGCATCGCCGCCGAGCCTGAAGGAGGCGAAGCGCGGGCTGGAGTCGCTCCGGCGAGAGCTGGACGCGGCCGTGAGCGGGCAGGAGTTCGAGCTGGCGGCCGACCTGCGCGACCGGGAGCGGAAGCTGCAGGGCCGGATCGCCGACCTCGAGATGCACTGGAAGGAAGAGCAGGAGAGCGACGAGCCGCAGGTGACCGAGGAGGACATCGCCCAGGTCGTCTCGATGTGGACCGGTATCCCGCTGATGCGGCTCGCCACCGAGGAGACCGAGCGGCTGCTCCATATGGAGGAGGCGCTGCACGAGCGCATCGTGGGCCAGGAAGAGGCCATCTCGACCATGGCCAAGGCGGTGCGGCGGGCGCGAGCGGGCCTGAAGGACCCGCGGCGACCGATCGGGAGCTTCATCTTCCTCGGCCCGACGGGCGTCGGGAAGACGCTGCTCGCCCGCGCGCTGGCGGAGTTCATGTTCGGCAGCGAGGACGCGCTGATCAAGATCGACATGAGCGAGTTCATGGAGCGGCACAACGTGTCGCGGCTGGTCGGCGCGCCGCCGGGGTACATCGGCTACGAAGAGGGCGGGCAGTTGACCGAGGCGGTCCGCCGCAAGAGCTACTCGGTGATCCTGCTCGATGAGATCGAGAAGGCTCACCCCGAGGCGTTCAACATGCTCCTCCAGATTCTGGAGGACGGGAACCTGACCGACGCCAAGGGGCGGCGGGTCGACTTCCGCAACACGATCATCATCATGACGTCGAACATCGGCGCCGAGATGATCCAGCGGGAGGGCACGCTCGGCTTCGCGGTTGCCTCGAACCCCGAGGAGCGCTTCCAGCACGAATACCAGGCCATGAAGGACAAGGTGCTGGGGCAGCTCAAGCAGACCTTCCGGCCGGAGTTCCTGAACCGGATCGACGGGGTGATCGTGTTCCACCCGCTGACGCCGGAGCAGATCCACCAGATCGTGGAGCTGGAGCTGCAGCGCCTGCGCACGCAGCTTAAGGAGAAGGACATCAAGCTGGAGGTCACCGAGGCGGCGATGCGGCTGCTGGGCGAGCGTGGCTACGACCGGCAGTTCGGTGCACGCCCGCTGCGACGGATCATCCAGAACCTGATCGAGGATCCGCTGGCCGAGGGTCTGCTCGAGAACCGCTTCCCGGAGGGCAGCACCGTCGTGGTCGATGTCCGCGACGACCTGCTCGTCCTGGAGCGGGCCGACGAGCTCGTCTCGGTCTCGTAGCGGCAGATCCGACGACGCGAACGACGCGAGCCACCAGGGGATCCCCTGGTGGCTCTCTCACTTAACCGCAGGCCCGTCCGGCCTGATACAATACGAACGTATGTTCGCTGTGGCGCTGGAGTACGAGCGATGAGCAAGACGCGGACGAAGTTCGTCTGTCAGAACTGCGGGATGGAAACCCCGGCCTACTACGGGCGCTGCCCGCAGTGTGGCGCATGGGGGAGCCTGGTCGAGACAGTCGAATCGCGCGGCCCGGCGCGGGAGCGGCGAGAGCGCGGCGCGCCCGCCACCCGGCCGGCGCGGCTGTCCGAGGTGACCAGCGCCGAGGAGCGCCGCAAGGTCGTCCCGATCGGGGAGTTCAACCGGGTTCTCGGTGGCGGACTCGTCCCCGGCTCGCTCGTGCTCCTCGGTGGTGATCCGGGTGTCGGGAAGAGCACGCTGCTCCTTCAGGTGGCCGGGCTGCTGGCGCCGTCCGCCGGGCCCGTGGTGTATGTCTCGGCCGAGGAATCGGCGCAGCAGATCAAGTTGCGGGCGGACCGGCTCGGGATCACCGCCGATGACCTCTACCTCCTCTCCGAGACGAACCTGGAGGCAGCGCTCGACGCCGTCGACCCGGTGAAGCCGGGCCTGCTCATCGTCGACTCGATCCAAACCGTGTACCTGGAGGAGCTGACGTCCGCTGCGGGCAGCGTCAGCCAGGTGCGGGAGTGCACCGCTCGCCTGATGCAGTACGCCAAGCCACGGCACCTTCCGGTCTTCATCGTTGGCCACGTCACCAAGGAGGGTGCGATCGCCGGGCCGCGCGTGCTGGAGCACATGGTCGACGCGGTGCTCTACCTGGAGGGCGAGCGCTACCACCAGTACCGGGTGTTGCGGGCGGTGAAGAACCGCTTCGGGTCGACCGACGAGGTGGGCGTCTTCGCCATGACCGGCGACGGCATGCAGGAGGTGGCGAATCCATCCGAGGCGTTCCTCCAGGAGCGTTCCCCGGATACGCACGGCTCGGCGGTCGGCGTCACGCTCGAGGGAACGCGGCCGATCCTGGTCGAGGTTCAGGCGCTGACGAGCAGCAGCGCGTTCGGCCTGCCGCGCCGCACGGCCAACGGCTTCGACAACAACCGCTTGCAGATGCTGGTGGCCGTGCTGAGCAAGCGGGTCGGCCTGGGGCTCGGCAGCCAGGACATCTACGTCAACATCGTGGGCGGGCTGCGCATCGCCGAGCCTGCCGCCGACCTTGCCGTGGTCACGGCGATCGCGTCGAGCTACCGGGAGCGCCCGGTCGATCCCAACACGGTGGTGATCGGCGAGGTCGGGCTGTCCGGGGAGCTGCGGAGCGTGAACCAGATCGAGCGTCGGCTGAACGAGGCGTCCAAGCTGGGGTTCGCGCGGGCGGTGATCCCGGCGCCGGGTGGCCGAAGGCAGTTGCCCAAGGTGTCGGGCATCGAGGTGATCCCGGCCGCGAGCGCCGCCGAGGCGATCGAGATGGCGCTGGTGCACGGTCCGGTGGGCGGGGCGTAGCGCGTGCTCGCGGGCCTGGCGAAGCCCACGGGAGCGCATCGTTACGCGACGCGGCGGGTGCTCAGGCCCGGGAGGACACCGGGACAGGGTGACCGGCAAGGCTCAGGATGGCGTCGGCGAGGCGCTCCGCTGCATCGGCATGCCCATGGGCGCGGGCCCGTTCGCTCATGCGCACGCGTCGCGCTGGGTCGTCGAGGAGGCTCCGCACCTCAGCGACGAGCCGCTCCGGCGTCAGCTCTGACTGTGGGAGAAGGATCGCCGCCCCGTCGTCCGCCAGGACGCGAGCATTGCGGGTCTGCTCGTCACCGCCCGCTCCGGGCAGGGGAATGAGGATGGCCGGCTTCCCCAGCGTCGCAAGCTCGGCGACCGTCCCGGCCCCGGCGCGACTGACGACCACGGTCGCCGCGGCGTAGATCGCCGGTAGCTCATCGCCGACCCGTTCGACCACCACATGGCGGGCTTGGAGGTCCTGCGGGAGTGCGGCTCGTGCCGCGAGCAGCCGCGGGTAGTCGCCGTTGGCTTCCGCCGGGCCGCATTGGTGCAGCACCTGGGTCAGGGGCAGGAGGTCGGGGAGCGCCTCGCGGACGGCCGTGTTGATCGCCTGGGCGCCGAGGGCGCCGCCGGTGACGTAGATCAGCGGCGCGTTCGGGTCGAGGCCGAACGCGTCGCGGACGGTCTCCGGATCTCCTGAGAGGAGGCTGGGACGGATCGGGTTGCCGGTAACCATGGTGCGGGCGCGGCTGCCCGCGACCATGGCGGCACTGCTGTCGTAGGTCAGCGCGAGCACGGTGCAGAAGCGGGCGTTGATCCGGTTCGCCAGGCCCACGATCGCTGTCTGCTCGTGGCTGAGGCTGGGGATGCCGAGCAGGCGCGCGGCGACGACGGTGGGCACGCTGACGAAGCCGCCGGTGGCGAAGACCACGTCGGGCCGGACGCGCCGCAAGATGCGCAGCGCCGCGAGCACCCCGAGCGGCACGCGCACGGCATCGATCGCGGTGCGGAGCGACAGGTAGCGGCGAAGCTTGCCCGTCGGGATCGCCTGGAAGGGGATGCCCGCCCGGCGCGCGGCGTCGGCCTCGATGCCGCCGGTGGAGCCGATCCAGAGCGGCTCAAGCGGGAGCCGGCGGCGCAGCACGTCGAGCGTGGCGATCGCGGGCTGGACGTGCCCGCCGGTCCCGCCACCTGCAATGACCAGCTTGAGTGCTCTTGACCCCACGGCTCCCCTCGCGTCGCTGTGGCACCGGACATGCTCACAGCCCGAGTATCTTAGCCTGGGCGAGGGGGCGGTGCCAGCGGACGGGACCGCGTCCCGCCCGCCAAAACGGCCTGTGCTACAATTGCGGCGCACCAGGCAGCGGTGCCACCGCTTCCGAGGGCGTTGCCGCGTTGAGGGAGGGTGGTGCGCGACATGGTGATGACCGACGAGCAACTCGAGGCCATGAGGGCACGTCTCCAGCAGGCGCTGATGGAGACCACGGCCGAAATCTCCGAGATTGACGAACAGGTCCGGTCATTCGGCGCCAGCGAGCAGGACGCATCGTACGGCGTCGACAACCACATCGGGGACCAGGCGGACGTCGTCTATGAGCAGGAGCGCCTCCTGTCGGTGCGGGACCGCCTGGCCGACCGCAAGGCGCTCATCGAGCAGGCGATTGCGAAGATGGACCGGGGCGAGTACGGCTATTGTGAGAACTGCAAGCGCCCGATCCCGCCTGATCGGCTGGAGGCCTTGCCCTTCGCGCGCTACTGCATCGACTGCCAGGCGGCCATGGACCGACGCCAGGGAGGCGGGTGGCGATGACGGGTGAGGCTGAACCGGCCCACGGGCGTTGGGGCCTGTTCGTTACTGCCGCGGTCGCAGGGATCATCATCGCGCTCGATCAGGTGACCAAGGCAGCGATCGTGGCGGCAGTCGGGCCGGACGCCGATCGGGACGTCATCTGGGTCGTCCCACGGGTGCTCCGCTTCCTCTACGTGCGGAATACCGGTGTAGCCTTCGGGGCCTTCCAGGGCGCCGGGCAGATCCTGGTCCTGCTGGCGCTCGGTGTTGTCCTGCTGCTGGCGGTCGCCTTCTGGCAGATGATCCGCGAGAGCCCGTGGCTCTCCGTGGCGTTCGGCCTCCAGTTCGGCGGAGCCATTGGAAACATCATCGACCGGCTCCGCTTCGGGTACGTCGTCGACTTCATCGACGTGCCCAACTTCCCAACGTTCAACGTCGCGGACAGTGCCATCACCATCGGCGTCATCTTGCTCGGCATCTATCTGCTGCGGGCTGAGCTGGCGGCGGTGCCGAAGAACCTGCCGCAGCGGCCGATCGAGGCCCGGCAGGTAGGCGCCCCGGGAAGCGACGAAGCTGGGTCCGGCTCCGCCCGGCCCCCGTCCGGCTGACTCCGTAGCCAGCCCTTTCCCTCCTCTGGCGTGCGCAGGTGCAGCGCGTGTTCTGCCTGCGCCGAGATGGGCGAGTTGCGGACCTGACCTTCCGGGTACGACGCGACGTGAGACGAGTGATAGGTTCGTGCGTGGGTGAAGCATTGATGGAGGATGCGGTCCGGATCGTATTGGATGTGGCGGCTGAGGAGGACGGAGAGCGACTCGACCGCTTGATTGCCGCCCGGGTGGCGGAGATCAGCCGCAGCTACGCGCAGTCACTGGTCAAGGCCGGGGACGTGTACGTCAACGGAGAGCCCGCCCGGCCGGCGCGCCGCATCCACGAGGGCGACACCATCGAGATTCTCCTCCCGCCGGTGCCCGAGCCGGACGATCTGACACCCGAGTACATCCCGGTGCCCGTCATCTATGAGGATGACGACGTCATCATCTTTGACAAGCCGGCGGGTTTGGTGACCCACCCGGCGCCGGGGCACGAGCACGGCACGCTCGTCAACGTCGTGAAGGCGCTGCGACCGGACGTCCCGCTCCTGATGGGCGGGAAGCGTCCGGGGATCGTGCACCGCCTGGACAAGGACACCTCGGGCCTCATCGTCGTGGCGAAGAACGAGGAGGCACGACGGTATCTTGTCCAGCAGTGGCAGCAACGCGATGTCGTCAAGCGCTACATCGCCCTCGTCCACGGCGTGATCCGCGAGAACGAAGGCACCATCGACGCGCCGATCAGCCGCGACCCGCGCAACCGCAAGCGGATGGCGGTCGTGCCTAACGGCCGCCCGGCCGTGACGCACTTCCGCGTGCTGGAGCGCTTCCGCGACGCCACCCTCCTCAACGTGCAGATCGAGACGGGGCGGACGCACCAGATCCGGGTGCATATGCTCTTCATCGGCCACCCGATCGTCGGCGATCAGACGTACGGCAAGCGCCCGTTCCGCATCCCCGTCGCCCGCCAGTTCCTCCACGCGAGCTACCTGAAGTTCAGCCTGCCCGAGAGCGGCCGGCCCATCGAGGTCGAGACGGCGCTTCCCGCCGACCTGCGGGAGGTACTCGATCGCCTGCGAGCCGAGGGATAGCGATGGACCTGGAGCGCGCGCGGGCGGATGCCCTGGCCATCTTCCGCACGGCGCTGCGCCGGGTCGACCCGGAGGCGCTGGTGCGGGACGCCCTGGCTCTCGACGGGGATACCGTCGTCGTCCGGGGCACCCCGTACCCCCTGGCTCCTGATGCCCGGCTGATCGTCGTGGCGATCGGGAAGGCGTCGGTCGGGATGGCGCGGGGCGCCGCGGCGGCGCTCGGCGCGCGAATCGACCGCGGGATCGCCGTGACGAAGGCGCTCCCCGGCGAAGAACTGCCGCCGGCCGTCGGCCCGATCGCGGTGGTGACCGGCAGCCACCCGGTGCCGGATGCGGCGAGCGTGGCGGCCGGGCGCCGGGTGCTGGAGACGGTGGCCGGGTTGGGGCCGGGCGACCTCGTGCTGGCACTCATCTCTGGAGGCGGATCGGCGCTGGTCGAAGCACCCGCCGAGGGGGTGACCCTCGAGGACATCGCGCGCACGACGGATCTCCTGCTCCGGGCGGGCGCGGACATCGAGACCCTCAACGCCGTGCGCCGACCCCTGAGCCGCATCAAAGGGGGCGGCCTGGCCGCGGCCATCGCCCCGGCGCGGGTGGTTAACCTGATCGTGTCGGACGTACTGGGCAATCCCCTGCCCGTGATCGCGAGCGGGCCGACCATCCCGGCTGATCCGGGGCTGGACGCGGTTGCCCTCGCGCGCGGGCTCGGCACCTGGGATAACCTGCCCGAGCCGGTCCGTCGCGCGTTGACCGACGCTCGGGGGCAGAGCGGCGGGAGCGGGGACAATGTCATCGAGACGATCATCCTGGCCGACGCCGCCACTGCGGCGGAGGCCGCGGCCGAGGGGGCGCGTAACCAGGGCTACCACGCCGCGGTGCTCGGCACCCGGTTCGCCGGCGAGGCTCGTGAGTTCGCGCGCTTCTGGGCAGAGCTGGCCCGCCACGCACGCGCCGGGGATGGCCTCCTGAAGCCACCTGCCTGCTTGATCGGTGCCGGCGAGATGACGGTGACGGTCCGCGGCAACGGGCGGGGTGGGCGCAATACCGAGATGGCGCTCGCGGCGGCCATGGCCATCGACGGGCTGCCCGGCGTGGTGATCGCCAGCCTCGCCACGGATGGCGATGATGGACTGTCCGGCGCGGCGGGCGGGATGGTCGACGGCACCACTGCCGCACGCATCCGCGGCGCCGGGCTCGATCCTGCCGCGCTCCTCGCCGCCAACGACAGTGCCCGCGCGCTGGCCGCCGCCGGCGGGCTGGTCCAGACCGGCGGTACCGGAACGAACGTCAACGACCTCTACCTGGCACTCCTTCCCGAATGACAACTCTGTAGGGATACGCGAGGGATACGCGCTCACGGCCCGTGGCATGCGGTCGTGATGATGTCCCAACCTGCTCCACCCGTGAGCACCACGGCTCCGTGGGTGCGCCAGGAACCGAGTGAGCATGTCCACCATGGATGGCAGCGGCTGGCTCATCGCCGACGCGGTGATCGTCGGCATCTTCCTGCTGTTGATCGGGATGGTGTGGCTGGCGTGCGCGCGCCGCGCCGGAGGCCGTCTCCCGCCAGGGGCCGATCTCGTCCCCGGCGCCCTGATCGGCTTGCTCCTCCTGGTATTCGCGCTGTTGATGCTTTGGTCCATGCCGGCGATGGGGTGATCAGTTCAGTCCGAGTCGCGGCCGAATTCCGTGCGGGATGGGCTGGTTGTGCTCCATGTGGGTGCGGACGTGGCGCAGCGAAGGATGACACGGAAGAAAGGGATTACTCGCCCTTGGGATCAGGCGGACTGATACGCTGACCGCTGTGCTCCACCGACTGTGCGCGCAGTCTGCGCGTGCCTACTCCAACAGGCCGGTGGTGTCGATGGGTGGGCGCGGGAGCCAGCCGAGGCGCTGGAGGGCTTCCCGGCCGAGCAGGCCGAGCATCACCTTGTCGTCCTCGGAGGTGGCGTCGGGGTTGAACTCGAACCGGGCGCGCTCGAAGTACTGCACGGTGCGTCCGTTCTCCGTGAACTCCTCGCTGATGGGGAACCCGAAGATCGCAAGCCCGCCGTGTTTCTCCCAGAACTCTTTGAAGCCGTAGGCGATGGTGTGGCCCGTCTCGGGGAAGTAGCGACGATCGCCGCTGTTCTCCGTAGGCGGGACGGCCGGGAAGTCGCGGTCGGCCGTCAGGTCCGCGCCGAGGCGGGCCAGGGCGATGCGGGAATCTTCGGGCGCGTTGGGGTCGTACTCCATCTTCACCCGCTCGAAGTACTGGACGATGCGCTCCTGGCCCGTTGTGGGGTTAACCTCGGTGAACTCTTCGGTGAGGGGGTAGCCGAAGAGCGCCGGGCCGCCGTGCGCCTGCCAGTAGCTCTTGAACCCGGATGACATAAAGTGTTTCGTCTCCGAGACATACATGTTGTCGGGCGAGGGGACGGCGGGCGGATCGCGGGGATCGGTGGGAAGCCGCTCGACCAGCGCGAGCGCCTGTACCCGGCTGCGGCGCATATCGCTGCGACTGAACCAGGCGATCGCGCGCGACGAGACGGCCGGTGCGTACGCCTGTTGCGAGCGCGCCACGGCGAAGGTCTGGTCGTGGGCGATGTCGTAGGCGTAGATGTCGGGCAGGCCGGTGCGCCAGTCCTCCCAGGCCACGAGGTCGCCAGCCATGGTTCCCTGCATCACCATGTGGTCGGAGACGATGACCTGTTCCGCCCCACTGCCCAGATCGCGGACGACGAGGGAGGGCGGGCCGCCGCGGGCCGGCATGCGGCGGAAGAGGACGCGGCTCCCTGCCACCACCGGCTCAACCTCATCATCCGGAGTGTCGGTCAGTTGCTCCACGCGGCGGCTGCCGAGTTCAAAGCGGTACAGGTCCCAGTTCCCGTCGACGTACGCCTGCCAGACGATGGCCGCGCCGGAGACGGTCGGGTGGGCCTGGTTCACCGGGTCACGGGTGACCTCGAATCGCTCCCCGGTGGCGAGGTTCTTCCCGACGATGTCCCAGGAGCCGCCGCGTCGCTCACGCCAGACGACGACGTTGCCGGATACGGCCGGGTCTGCCACCTCGGCCGGCTGGTCGGTGACCGTGATGGTGGTGCGGGTGGTCAGGTCGATGCCCTCGATGGTGCGCCGGCCGGGTTCCTCCCCGGCAACCCAGATGATCAGCGAGCCACTGATGGCCGGCTGGGTCCGGTAGCCCGGGGCCTGGGCCACGCGGAACTCCCGCGCGTCGTCGAGGTCGTAGGCGAAGATGTCGGGCGTGCCGTCGCGGCTGTCCTGCCAGACGATGAGTGATCCATCGGCGACGAGGCCGCGCTGGTCGGCGCCGATCGCCGAGGTCATGGCGGGCTCGAGGCGGTAGGGAAGCTCAGCCGCGCGTGCCGGCGGGCCGGCTGCCGGGGCGAGTGCGGCGCAGATCGTCAACGTGGTCGTGAGCAGCAGTGCGGCAACGCGCCGGGTGGCGCGAAGTCCCTTCCCCATGCGCGGCAGTATAGCAAAGGGCCGTCAGGCGCTGTCTCAGGCGCGCGATGGTGCTATAGTCCGTACTTACGAACCATCCCGAATGGAACTGGGGGTCCACCCCTGAGCGGGCGCGGAAACGCGAGGAGGGCACCATGAACGCGGCGGAAGCCATCGTTCGAATGCTGGTGGAGACAGGTGTGCGCCACATCTTCGGCCTCCCGGGCGATACCAGCATGGACTTCTACGACGCGCTGTATCGGCACCGGGACGTACTGACCCACGTGCTGACCCGCGACGAGCGCTCTGCTGCCTTCATGGCCGACGCCTACGCACGTGTCAGCGGCCGCCTCGGGGTGGTCGAGAGCCCGAGCGGTGGCGGTGCGACCTATGTGCTCCCCGGCATCGCCGAGGCGCACGGATCCTCCTATCCGCTCCTGAGCCTGACCACCGACGTGCCGATCGCCGAGGAGGGGCGAGGCGTCCTGACCGAGCTGGATCAGGAGTCGCTCTTCCGCCCGGTGACCAAGTGGGCGACGCGCATCAAGACCTCGAGCAGCGCGCCGGAGGTGCTGCGCCGGGCGCTCCGCATGGCGACGTCGGGCCGGCCGGGCGCGGTGTCGGTGGTGATGCCGGCCGACGTGCTGCGCGGGCCGGTCGACGAGGAGACCGTCTATGGCCTGCCGGAGGCGCTGGAGGTGCCTAGCCAGCGGACACGGCCCGACCCTGAGGCGATCACGCGTGCCGCGGACCTGATCGCCCAGGCACGCCGGCCGGTGATCGTGGCCGGGGGTGGGGTGCGCATCTCGGGCGCGTGGGACGAGCTGACGGCTTTGGCCGAGGCCTGCAACATTCCGGTGGGCACCTCGATCAACGGCAAGGGGAGCGTGCCCGAGACGAGCCCGATCAGCCTGGGCGTGGTCGGCGGGAACGGCGCGCGGCCCTACGCCAACGAGATCCTGGCCGAGGCGGACCTCGCGATTTTCATCGGCACCCGCACCGATTCGGTCACGACGTTGAACTGGACGCTCCCGCGCCCCGGCGGGCCGAAGGTGATCCACATCGACGTCGACCCCTGGCAGCCGGGCAACAACTACCCGACGGTGCTCGGGATCGTTGCGGACGCGAAGCTGGCGCTGCGCGACCTGCGCGACGCGGTTGACCTGAAGGACCCGAAGATCGCCGAGCGCCGCGCGTGGCTGGACGAGATCGCCGCGCGCAAGGATGCGTATTTCGCCGACGCGGCGGTCAAGGCGGCGGCAACGTCCCGTCCCATCAAGCCGCAGCGGGTGTTCGCCGCGTTGCGCCGCCTGCTCGACCCGGAGACGGTGATCGTGGCCGATCCCGGGACGCCGACGCCGTTCCTGAGTGCCGAGTACCTCCTGGCGCAGTCCGGACGCTGGACGGTCGTCCCGCGCGCGCACGGCGGGCTGGGCTTCGCCATCCCGGCGGTGGTCGGGGCCTACTTCGCCGCGGCCGGGAAGCGCGTGGTCGGGTTGTGCGGCGATGGGAGTTTCGGCATGTCGTGCGGCGAGCTGGAGACGATCTCCCGCCTCGGGCTCCCGATCACGCTGATCCAGTTCAATAACGGCTCGTTCGGCTGGATCAAGGAGCTGCAGCACCTGTACCACGACGACCGCTTCCTGTCGGTCGACTTCAATCCGGTGGACTACGCGGCGATCGCGCGGGGCTTCGGCTTCCGCGCGGAGCAGGTGGTCGATCCGGAAGATGTCGAACCGGCCATCGCGCGGGCGCTGGACTCCGGGCAGCCGGCCTTCGTCGACATCGTGTCTGAGTCGCCGTTGACGGAGACGCCCCCGGTGGCGGCCTGGCTGGCGGCTAAGGCGGCGCGGCAGGTGGCGCGATGAGCACCCCAGGGCGCATTCCGCTCGTACTCGACGTCGACACCGGAGTCGACGACGCCATCGCGATCGCGCTGGCCTTGCGGCTGGGCGTCTTCGACCTGCTGGGCGTCACGACCGTGGCCGGCAACGTGGAGCTGGAGCGGACGACGGAGAACACCCGTCGCGTGCTGGCTTGGCTCGGGGCGGCCGACATCCCCGTCGCCCGGGGGATGAGCCGGCCGCTGGTGCGTCCGCTCCGCACAGCCGCCGCGTTCCACGGCGAGAACGGCCTCGGCGGCTTTGAGCCGCCGCCCTCTCCGGCTGACCCCTACCTGGAGCCGGCGCCTGCGTTCATGGTCCGCACCGCGCGGGAGCGCCCAGGGGAAGTGACGTTCGTCTGCGTCGGGCCGCTGACGAATCTGGCGGTGGCGCTCGGCCTGGAGCCGGATCTGCCGCGGCTGGTGCGGCGGGTGGTCATCATGGGCGGTGCGTACACCGTCCCGGGAAACTCGACGCCGGCTGCGGAGTTTAATATCTATGCAGATCCGGAGGCCGGCGATCTCGTCGCCCGAAGCGGCCTGCCGATCACGTTCATCGGCCTGGACGTGACTCATCAGGTGGTGCTGGAGCGGGCGGAGTGGGACGCGCTCGAGGCGGCGAGCGACCCGGCGGCGCGGCTCGTGCGCGAGGTGTGCGTCCACAGCTTTGCCGTCCGGGGCATCGAGCGCTTCCACCTCCACGACCCGCTGGCGGTCGCGGTGGCAGCGTTTCCGGAGCTGGTCGAGGTTCGGGAGTCGGGCGTCATGGTCGTGACAGGCCTCGGGGAGCGCGCCGGTGAGACGTTACTCGTTGACCGGCCGGGACTGCCGCGCCACGCCGTCGCCCTCGGGGTGGACGTTGCCAGGTTCGGCGTGCTCTTCCGTTCGACGCTAGGGCTGGACGGCACGCCGGGTTGATAGAGCATCGGCCGGGGCGTGGGGCGGATCGGGGACTCCCGCGGTCTCGGCAGCCATTCAGGGTCGCGTTTTCGGTCGAGCAGGCGTGCAGGAGGGTACGCCAGTGGTAGACGAGCTTGGGTTGCAGGAGCGGATTCCTCTGCAGGACCTGGATCTCTTGAACCGGCTGAGCCAGTACTTTGACAGCCTGGACCAGCACCTGCGGGCCGGGCATGGCTGGTTCATCTTCAACGCGACCGGCGCGCGCGGCGCGCGTATCGCTTCCTTCATCGCGAACCGGCTGCGCGACTACATGCCGATGGCCACGGTCTACTTCGTGCCCTGGCGCGATTTCTCGCTGAACGCCTACATGGTCGCGGTCGAGCTGGAGAGCCTGCGCCCGCAGGAGGGTCAACTCGAAGGGAAGGCGAAGCAGGAATTCGACATCGCGACCCGCGTGTCGCGGGACGCCATGGTGCGGATGGTCGCCGCTGACCTCCTGATCGTCAGCGGGATGCGGCCGGCGCACCGCCACGAGGTGGTCTTCCTCGACGAGACGGTCGCCCGGCGCTATGACCAGCGGCTGTCGACGATCCTGCTGACGCCGTACCGCGCGGACGCGCTGGCGGAGGCGTACGAAGAGGTCGTGCCCCACTCGCCCTTCTGGGAACGGCTCTACAGCCGAATGTACGAGCGGAGCTTCATCGCGGCCTGAGCGGCGCGGGGCTAGCTCGTCCGGGAGAGGGAGTGGTCCGCCAGGACTTCGAGCATGTCGCGCCCTTCGCCGGCTGGGATGACGCGGAGTTCTTCCTTGGCGTTGCGGACATACTCCGCGGCGATCTCCAGGGCATGCTCCAGCGCCCCGGACTCGCGGATTACCGCAGTGGCAGTGGCGTAGTCCTCGTCGGTCGCGTCGTGGCCGCCGACCACGCGCCGGACGAGTTCGGCGTGGCGCCCGTTGCCCCGGTTGAGCTGGAAGAAGAGCATGGTCGGCAGAGTGATGGTGCCCTGCCGCAGGTCGAGCCCAGCCGGCTTGCCGATCTGGTCGGTTGACTCGCGCAGGTCGAGCACATCGTCGACGATCTGGAAGGCCATGCCGAGATGCCCGCCGAAGCGGCGCAGCGCGTCGATCTGCTCGTCGTTGGCCTCGCCCAGGATGGCGCCCATCTCGGCCGAGCCGGCGAAGAGTGAGGCGGTCTTGCCGAAGATCCGCTTGCGGTAGTCGTCGATGCTCTGCTGGAGCTCGCGGGCGGTGAAGATCTCGCGGAGCTGCCCGTCGCAGATGTGGGCCAGGCTGGAGGCGAAGACCTGTACGACGCGCGGGTTCTGAGTGGCTGCTGCCATCATGGCCGACCGCGCGAAAACATAGTCGCCGAGCAGGATGACCGTCTCGGTGTTGAAGAGCGAGTTGAGCGTCGGCCGCCCACGCCGGAGCATTGCCTTATCGACGGTGTCGTCGTGGATCAGCGAGGCAGTGTGGAGCAACTCCACGCCGACCGCGGCCGGGAGGAGCCGCTCAAAGACGTAGTTGAACGGACGTGCGGCGAGCAGAAGGAGCAGCGGGCGCAGGCGCTTCCCGCCAGCTTCGATCAGACCCTGAAGGATCTCGCCGACGAAAGGGAAATCAACGCGTACTTCCTCACGGAGCCGGTCTTCTACCCGAGCCACATCGGCCCGCATGACCGACAACACATCGGAGAGATCCAACGGTCGCCAACCTATCACTGGTCACGAGCGCGCGGGCCCCTCCCCCTCAACCGGCCCGCACCTTCGGCGGATTATACG
>NZ_JADGHZ010000246.1 GCF_019683595.1 Sphaerobacter sp.
CCACTGACGGCACCGATTCCGCGCGCTACGCTATCCTGACGGTGCGTGAGCCGTCGCCGTGCCCCAGGGGCACGGCACGAGCCCGAGGAGGTGTGCGTTGCTCGAACTCATCGATGTCGGCACCCAATCGATCGAGGCCTACGCAGCCAGCGCCGGCGCAGAGGTCGTCGAAGAGCTCCGGGCTCTGGCCGAACCCCTGCACGGCGCGCGGGTGCTCCACCTGAACGCGACCCCGTACGGCGGCGGCGTTGCCGAGATCCTCCGCTCCAAGATCCCCCTGCTGCGCGACCTCGGGCTGGCGGCCGATTGGCGCATCATCTGTGGCGACGAGGCGTTCTTCACCGTCACCAAGAAGATCCACAACGGCCTACAGGGCGCACCGGATCCCCTGACCCCCGAGGAGCAGGAGATCTATAAGGCACACAGTAAGCACAACGCGGAGCAGTTCGAACGCCACTACGACGTCGTCGTCATCCACGATCCCCAGCCACTGGCGCTGCTCCACTACCACGGCAGGAACGCTGCCCGCTGGATCTGGCGCTGTCATATCGACACGTCGGAGCCGAACCCCGCGGTGTGGGAGTTCCTGCTGCCCTACCTGGAGGGCTACGACGCGGCGGTCTTCACCCTGGGCAGTTTCGTCCCGCCACGCTTCCCCACCATGCGGGTCGACATCATCCCACCGGCCATCGACCCGGTGAGCCCGAAGAACCTCGACCTGGACCCGCTCCTGGCCCGACGGGTGCTCGAATGGATCGGCGTCGACGTAGACAAGCCGCTCATCACCCAGGTCAGCCGCTTCGACCCATGGAAAGACCCGCTCGGCGTCATCGAGGGCTACAAGATGATTAGGGCCGAGGTGCCCGATCTCCAGCTCGCACTGGTCGGCTCGATGGCACTCGACGACCCCGAAGCGTGGGACCTCTACCGCCAGATCCGGGAGGCGGCCAACACCGACCCCGGCATCCACGTCTTCACCAACCTCACCGGGGTCGGCAACCTCGAGGTCAATGCCTTCCAGCGACTGTCCGACGTCATCGTCCAGAAGTCGATCCGCGAGGGGTTCGGGCTGGTGGTCTCCGAGGCACTGTGGAAAGGCACCCCGGTGGTCGCCGGCCAGGTCGGCGGCATCCCGCTCCAGATGCCCAAGGGCATCGGCGGCTTCCTGGTGAAGACGATCGAGGAGTACGCCGAGCGGACCCTTTGGCTGCTCCGGCACCCGGAGGAGGGCAAGGCCCTGGCGGAGCTCGGGCGGGAGCGGGTGCGCAAGCGCTTCCTGCTGACGCGCCTGATCGCCGACGAGCTGCGCCTCTACCGCGACCTGCTCATCGGCGAACCGCCCCTGGTGGAGTTCTGCGACCCGGTCTGCGGGCACCGCGTCGCGCCAGGTACCGGGGTGGAGACGCGCGATGGCGACACCGTGATCCGCTTTTGCTCCGAGGACTGCCTGCGGATGTTCCTCAGAGCCCGCGACCGGTTCGAGTGGATGACCCCAGGACCAGAGACAGGGAACAGCGGCACCGGTGCCGCGTGAGTCCAGGAATGAGGAGGAATGAGGGTGCGAATGTGGCGGCGGCTGGTCGCCGGGTCGCTGCTGGCGATGACGCTCCTGACCGCCGCCTGCGGTGGCGGCAACCAGGAGCCGGCCGAAGTACCGACCGGGGACGTGAGCTTCAAGAAGCACGTGCAGCCGATCCTGCTGCGCAACTGCGTCGGCTGCCACGGCGGCTCAGCCGGGCTCTGGCTCGACCGGTATGAGACGGTGATGAAGGGCAGCCCCCGCGGGCCGGTCATCATCCCGGGCGATCCCGACGCGAGCGAGCTGTACCTGCGCATCACCGGCCAGAAGCAACCCTCTATGCCCCTCGGCGGCCGCAAGCTCCGCCCCGAGCAGATCGAAACCATCCGCCTCTGGATCGCCCAGGGCGCCAAAAACAACTGACATCGCCGGGACCAGCTCAAACGGTCTTCGCCGCGCGGCGGAACCCTTACACCACCCGGCCGAGACCGTTGTCAGAATGCAGGCACCCTCGCATCATGCGTCCGCGGGCGCGGCTGAGGCCGCGCACTACCAAAGCGACGGCTCCGCCCGCCGCACGCCAACGAGACGCCGCCCAGGCCCGGCCAATGGCCTGTAGTACAATTGTTCCGCTCATCGACCGCCCGCCGTGCGCGGCGGTGGACCAGCAGCTAGCCGAGGGACGTGACGCCGAGCCATGCTCCTGGAACTCGCCATCCGCAACTTCGCCATCATCCGCGACCTGCGCCTCACGTTCCACCCCGGCCTGAACGCCCTCACCGGGGAGACGGGCGCGGGGAAGTCGATCATCATCGACGCCCTGAGCGCTGTGCTGGGCGCGCGCGTCTCCGCCGATTTCGTGCGTACCGGCGCGTCCGGTGCCTGGGTCGAGGCCGTCTTCGACGTCCGCAATCTCGCCGAGCGCGAGGATTTCCGCGCCCTCCTGGCCGAGACCGGCGTCGAGCCCGAGGACGGCACGCTGATCCTGACACGCGACATCAGCGCCGCGGGGCGCAGTGCCGCCCGCATCAACGGCCGCACCGTCACCGCCAGCACCCTCGCCCAGTTCGGCTCGCTGTTGGTGGACATCCACGGTCAGAGCGAGCACCTCTCGCTCCTGCGCCCGTCCCTCCACGTCGACCTGCTCGACCGCTACGCCGGGACGCTGGCGGAGCGTGAACGGTTCGCCGCCCTCGTCCACGAGTACCACCAGACCCGCCGTCAGATCGACCAGATCGTCGCCGACGAGCGGGAACGCGCGCACCGGATGGACCTGCTCCGCTTCCAGGTCGAGGAGATCACCGCCGCCAACCTGCACCCGGACGAGGAAGCCGAGCTGGAGCACGAGCGACTCGTGCTCGGCAACGCCGAGCGACTGGCGCGCCTCGCCGCCGAGACCTACCAGTTGCTCGAAGGGGCTGACGACACCGGGCCTGCTCCGGTCTCCGGCGCGCTCGACCAGATCCGGCTGGCGGTCGAGCGAATCGAAGAACTCGCGCGGGTCGACGCGACGAACGAGCCGCTGGCGAGCCAACTGCGCGAGGCGCTCATCCTGTTGGAGGATGTCGCCCACGGCGTGCGGGTCTACGCCGAGGAGGTCGAGGGAGACCCGGAGCGACTAGCGGAGGTCGAGGATCGTCTGGCGCTCCTCAAGCAACTCAAACGCAAGTACGGCGCGACGATCGCTGAGGTCATCGCCTACGGCGAACAGGCCGCCCAGGAACTGCACGACCTCGACACCAGCGAGCAGCGGGCCGAGGAACTGCGCTACCGTGCCGCCACATTGCTGCAGCAGATCGCCGAGCAGGGCGCCCGGCTGACGGAGCGCCGCCGCGCCGCCTGCGGCGAGCTGGAGCAGGCGGTCGAGCAGGCCATCGCCGAGCTGAACATGGGCCGGGCCCGCTTCGTGGTCGACCTGCGTCCGCTGACGAGCGGCACCGTCGCCCGCCTGCCGGACGACGACGGGCGCGACGGCCCGACGCTCACCTTCGATCAAACCGGGCTCGACCGCGTCGAGTTCCTGATCGCCCCCAACGCCGGGGAGACGCCCCGGCCACTGGCCCGTATCGCCTCCGGCGGGGAAACCGCCCGGCTCATGCTCGCCCTCAAGTCGATCCTCTCCGCGGCCGACGCCACACCCACCCTGGTCTTCGACGAGGTCGACGTCGGCGTCGGCGGGCGCAGCGGCCAGCCGGTGGGCGAAAAGCTCTGGTCACTGACCGATCAGCACCAGGTCATCGTCATCAGCCACCTGCCGCAGATCGCCGCTTTCGCAGAGGCCCACTACCGCATCACCAAGAGCGAGCACGACGGCCGCACCGAGACGCGCATCGAGCGCCTCGACGACGACGCCCGCATCGACGAGCTAGCCGCCATGCTCGACGGCCTACCGGTCACCGCCGCCTCCCGTCAGAACGCCCAGGAGATGCTGGCCCGCATCGAGCAGTGGAAGCGCCAATCCGGCCGCATCCCCGCCACCACCCGCTAGGCC
>NZ_JADGHZ010000247.1 GCF_019683595.1 Sphaerobacter sp.
GCTCCGCCGCCCGGCGCGGGGCGCCGGCCGGCTCCGCTCAGGATGACAGCCGTGCCGGAACGGGTGGCGGGAAGACGAGAATACTTCGTCAAACTCCATAAGCCGCCGGGCTAGGACGCGAAGCCCACTGATGGGGCTGGGGACACGGTGCCCGCTGGGAGGCCGAATCGCGTCAGCCCAGGTGTGAGACAAGCGAGCCCCTTCAGTGGGCTTTTCATATTCAGCCCGGCGGCTTTAGCCCCGGGCATGCGCCACGGCGTAGGATCCTTCCCGCCACCCACCCCCCGGCACGGGCCGATCGCGTACATCCATGTAATTCGTCAAACTCTATGAGCCCCGGGCACATGCCGAGCGGCGGGAATCCTGCCGCCGCTCGTCCGCCTGTACGTGGTCTCGCGCTCGCGAGGAAGCGTTCCTGCCTCGGACCGGTTGCCGCCGGCTCCTCGCGACGATGAGGAGCCGGCGGCGTTCGGCCGGATCGTCGTACGTGTTAGCTCACGCTCTTGACCGCGTCGGCGAAGACGTCCAGGAACTCCTCCGCCTGCTGCTGGTTGATGACCAGCGGCGGAATGACGCGGATGACCTGGTCGCTCGTCCCCGCGCTGATGAGGAGGGTGCGGCGCTCCTGAGCGCGGCGGATGACTTCCGAGGCGGCGGCACCGTTCGGCGCCCCGTCGGGAGTGACGAACTCTACGCCGATCATCAGTCCCATGCCGCGCACATCCCCGATGACCGGGAACTCGCTCTGCATCTCGCGAAGCTGTGCCATCAGGAACTGGCCGATGCGGGCGGCGTTGCCCGGCAGATCCTCGTCCCGCATGACCTCGAAGGTGGCCACGCCGGCGGCGCAGGCGACCGCGTTGCCGCCGTACGTGCCGCCGTGCGCACCGGGCGCCCAGCGGTCCATCAGGTCGCGGGAAGCAACCACGGCGCTGAGCGGCAGGCCGGACGCGATCCCCTTGGCCACCGTCACGATGTCGGGCACGATGCCGAACTGTTCGAAGGCCCACATCGTGCCGGAGCGGCCGACGCCGGTCTGGATCTCGTCGGCGATGAGCAGGATGCCGTGTTCGTCGCACAGCCGGCGCAGGCGCTGCATGTAGCGCTTGGGTGCCACCACGTAGCCGCCTTCACCGAGCATCGGCTCGATGATGATGGCGGCGACGTCGTCCGGCAGAACCTCGGTCTCGAACAGCGCCTCCAGGTCGGCGAAGTAGGCGTCCTCGGCCTGGTCCGGTGGGAGGTTGTACGGATTGCGGAACGGGTTCGGATAGGGCGCGCGGTAGATCGACGGCACGAGCGGCTCGTAGTGCGCGCGCACCTTGGCCCGCGACGACGTCAACGCCATGGCGAGGTGCGTGCGGCCGTGGAACGCGCCACGGAAGGAGATGATCGCCGGGCGTCTGGTGGCGATCTTGGCCAGTTTGATCGCGCCCTCAATCGCCTCCGCACCCGAGTTGCTGAAGAAGACCTGGTTCAGCGACGGCGGCATGGTCTCGGTGATGAGCTGAGCCAGGCGCATCATCGGCTCGTGCGCCAGGATGTTCGCCTGGGCATGGATGATCTTCCCGGCCTGCTCCCGGATGGCGGCCACCACGCGGGGATGGCAGTGACCGGTGTTGGTGACGGCGATGCCGGAGGTGAAGTCGGTCCAGCGCTCACCGTGAATGTCCCACACGTAGATCCCCTCGGCGTGGTCCACCACAACCGGGGAGTAGCGCGACAGAACCCGTGGGATCAAGGCAGAGGGGTCGAGGTCGTGACCTGGCATCGTTTTCTCCTCTCGCTACTGATTCATCAAGCAGGTCATAGCTCCGTCAAGAGGCCGGTAAGCAGGGCCGCCCGCTCGACGAGCCCCGTGATACTAATGTGTTCGTGCTCGGCATGGCCGCCGTCGCCCGGGCAGCCGAGCCCGTCGATGGTCGGCACGCCCAGCGCGGCGGTGAAGTTGCCGTCGCTGGCTCCGCCGGTGCCTCCCTCCTGGATGTCGAGCCCGAGGGACGCGCCGATCTCCCGGGCACGCTCGAATGCGGCGACGATGGTGGGGGTCCGCTCCATCGGTGGCCGGTTGAGACCGCCTTCGACCGTGACGCTCGTCCCCGGGTGTCGCGGGCGGGTCTGGAGAATGGCGGTCACGACGCGTTCGGCCTCGGCCTGGCTCGACACGCGGAGGTCGATCTCGGCGACCGCCTCGGCCGCGATGACGTTCGGTCGCGTGCCGCCGTGGACCACCCCGACGTTGACGGTGGTCCCCAGTGCCAGATCGGTCAGGCTGTGCAGGTAGAGGATCTGGTTGGCGAGCTCCTGGATGGCGCTCGCACCCTTCTCCGGGTCGGCGCCGGCATGGGCGGCGATGCCGGTGATGCGCATGGTGAACATCCCGACGCCCTTGCGGAAGGTCTTGAGTTTTCCTTCCGGCGGGATCGGGGGTTCCAGGCAGAGGACGTAGGCACTACCCCGCGCCAGCTCCTCGATCAGTGGGCGCGAGACCGGGCTGCCGACCTCCTCTTCGGTGTTGATGAGCCACTGGATCGGGCGATGCGGCAGATCGCGCTCGCGGATGAGGCGCACGGCCTCCAGCATCATCGCGACGCTGGCTTTCATGTCGAAAATGCCGGGACCACGGGCGATGTCGCCTTCCACGCTGAAGGGCTTGCGCTCGATGGTCCCGAGCGGCCAGACGGTGTCGATGTGGGTCATGACGAGCAGGGGCTTGTCGTCCGCGTTGCCGTTACCGCCCCAGCGGGCGACAGTCAGGTCGCCGTACTCACGCTGGGGATGTACCTCCACGTCCGCGCCGAGCGCCCTACACTGCTCCTGGAGGTAGGCGGCCAGCGCATCAACCGCCGCCTTGTCGGTGCTGGGTGACTCGCGGCGGACGATCTCCCCCACGGTCGCGAGGAGGTGCTCGCGCCGCTCACGCATCGCCTCGACCAGCGTCATTGTCCTTCCTCTCCCGTGACTGATCCCCGAACTCACATCCGTCCCAGCCAGTGGGGTGCGGCTCAGAACTCACCCGGCCGCCCGTTGCGATCCTCTTGCGACGGTTCGGGTGCCGCTCGCGACACGCCCTCCGGTGGCATGCCAGGCAGGCTCGGCGCTTGATTCGCACGCTCCAGCGCGAAGACGTGGAGGTTGGCCTCCAGGTCGATGTAGCGATCGGCGATCTCCATGAGATCCGTGGCAGTGTAGCGCGGCGTGGACGCGATCTCGACCCGCAGTCCGAGGCGCTGAGCGCGGTCGACCAGGTAGGTGAAGTCGCCGTCGCCGCTCACGATGACGGCCACATCGATGTACGGTGCCTGGGAGAGAAGGTCGACGGCCAGTTCCATGTCCAGGTCGCCCTTGCTGGTGCCGTCACTGTAGCGCCGCAGCGTCTTGGTGATGACGCGGAAGCCGTTGCGTCGCAGCCAGGTGAGAAAGGGGACGGCCGTGTTGTCGTCTGGCGCTACCGCCATGTAGGCGTAGGCGCGGTGGAGGCGCCGTCCTCCGACGATGAAATCGAGCAGCCGTGTGTAGTCGATCTTGATGCCTAAGTCTCGTGCGGCGAAGTAGAGGTTGGACATGTCGAAGAATACAGCAACCTTGTCGAATTGATCAGGTCGACACATAGGCTTGTCCATCCATCATGCCGGCTGGGTAACGTCGTGTTGGCTGCTGGCCCAATCGGGCACTCCTGCCCCGGCGGGAGGGGTCAGGTCGAACTCGGGTGACACGGCTCGGGCGCGCAGCGCTCCGGTCAGGCGTGGCGGCGCGGGCAGGGACCAGAGTCTGAACGACAGCCAGTCCACGGGCGACGCCACCCTGCGAGCCAGAAGCTACTCGTCATCCGCGCGTTTGCGGGCCTCGCGCTCCCGCAACTGCTTGTAGTACTTCTTGGGCTTCGGCATCGGACGACTTTCCTCAGCCTCGCGCCTGGCCGCGGCCGCGGCCGCGGCGGGGGTGGGGTGGGGGGGGCGCCGGGGCGGGGGGGGGGTCGGTGGGTTATAAAAATCAG
>NZ_JADGHZ010000248.1 GCF_019683595.1 Sphaerobacter sp.
TCGAAGGCGGCATGACCGCCTGGCACGCCGCCGGCCTCCCGACCACGACCGACTAGCCCGCCCCGACCGGCTCCCGGCGCCCCGACGCGTCGTACCGACGAGGAGCCGGCTGGAGGCAGGAAAAGGCAACGCGCGTCCTCGCCCATCCCCGCGTCGCGGTGCGCGCCGGGGGTGAACCCTTCTCTCCCGGACAGTTTCAGTAGCGCCAGCGACAGATCCACTGCTGCTGGTGGTCGCGGAAGGGGAGGGGCGGCAGCCGCGCGTGGTCCAGCCGCCAGGCCATCCAGCAGCGGCCCAGGCGCACTAAGCTGCAATCTCACCGGTCGGCCCGGTCGAAGCGCCGCCGCTCGCCCCGTCGCACCACTTGCTGCCCGAGCGGGTGCGTCCACCACAGGACCAGAAACAGCGCCAGCAGCAGGCGGTTGAGCCGGTTGCGCGCGGTCAGCTTGCTCGCCTCCAGGTTCCTGCCGCGCGTCTTGCAGTCCTGCTCGACGGCCTCGACCTGATGGCGACGCCGATACTCCCGGACGCGGGCAGGGCCGGCCGGACGGTCGGAGAGCAGCACCCAGGGTTCGCGATAGCGGACGGGCCAGATGATAGTGAGCTGGGCGGCATACCAGCCCTGGGTCTGGAACGCCGCCACCGGACCGGCCCAGCGCCGCCCGGGCCCCGGCACGTAGGCCCAGGCTGGACAGACCGTGCCGTCGGGGAGCCGGATGCGCACCCCCTGGCGGGCATCCAAGTTCCGGCGCATCAGCCAGTGCCAGCCCAGGCGCTGGCAACAGTCGATGACGACGGCGCTGGCCAAGCCGCGATCGACGACGAGGGTCACGGTGACTCCGGGCGGCAGTACGGCGGCCACGCGCTGGCAGAGCCGGGCCAGATAGGCCGCGGTGGGATGGGCCCAGACCGTCTGCCCGGGGACGATGTGCCAGGCCAGGGGCAGGACGCGACGATGCACGCCCAGGCCGAGCACCAGCAGCGTGGCCTCGTCCCGATCGGGGGTGGGGTCGAAGACCAGCAGCTCGCGGTGGCCGCGCTGGGCTTCGAGATCGTGTGGCTGCCGACCGATGCACCCTGGACCCACCCGATCGAGACGCGGTGGTGCTGAGTCACGCGGGACGTGGTGGTGACCATCGGCTGGCGGCGCAGGGGCGCCAGCTCACGGGACAGGTGGCAGCCTTCCTGGATCAGTTCGCGGACGGTTCGGAGGTCCTGTTGCGCGACGTCGGTCTGTTGCCCGGTCAAGTTGTGAAACTCCATTAGCCCCAGGCACAGACCACGGTGCGAGGATCCTCCCGGACCCGTCACGGACCCTAACCACAGCAAAGTGCCCACGCAGCGCCGGGTGGCTGTGCGTTGATGTTCCCGGCCGATGTCATGGCGTCTGTCTTGCAGCAGCCCGCGGCGCCGAATGGCGGCACGTGGTACGTCTCCACGTATTGGGGGAGGTGTATATGCGCTCTGCGGTCCATGTCTTTGCTCGCACCTTGCTGAGTCTCGCCTTCATCGTGCTCGGTTGGGATGCCGCACGGGAACCAGGCGGGCGCGTTAAGGTGGTAGCCGCGCTCGGTATCCCGCGACCGGACCTCGCGGTGCGGGCCAACGGTTCCCTCATGGTCGCGTCCGGTGCGATGCTGCTGCTCGGCATCCGTCCGCGGGCGGCCGCGTTGACGCTGGTGGCGTTGATGGTGCCGACCACGCTCGCCGGCCACCCCTTCTGGCAGGTGAACGATCCGCAGCAGCGCAAGGGGCAGCGCATCCATTTCTTGAAGAATCTGTCGATGATTGGTGGGTTGCTCTTCGTTGCCTTGAGTGGCGACCGGCATGACACCGCTTGCTCATCATCACGGCGAAGATGACAAGAATGGGGGATTGGGTGACGTTTCCGCCGCGACAACCTCAAAAGGGAAGCCATACCCGGATTGCCAATCGAGGCCATCCCTGACATACTATGCGCACGGATTCGCACCGACAGTGTAGTGTGGGGACCGTCGATCGCGAGGAGGAGTGATCGCATGTCGAGACGTATCCCCTGGCCGCTTGCGCTGCTCGTCGCTGTCACGCTGCTGCTGCCGCTCCTGGCAGCCTGCGGTGGGAGCAGCGAGAGCACGGCCACGACTGCGGCCGAGACGTCGACTACGAGCAGTGGAGCCAGCCAGACGGCTACGACGGCGCCGTCTGGATCGCCTGCGGCGTCACCGGCCGGGAGCGGGAGTTCGAGTACCCCGACCGCTTCTGGGGAAGCCCTGAAGATCGGTATGCTGGCGCCGTTCACCGGTGACCTCTCCGACTTCGGCCCCGCGTTCTGGAACGCTGCGATGCTTGCCGTCGAGGAGATCAACTCCGCCGGCGGTGTGCTCGGCCAGCCGGTCGAACTGGTGCGCGCCGATGACGGCACGTCGCCGCAGCAGGGCGTCGAAGAGGCGCGCCGCCTGGTCGAGGTCGAGCGGGTGAGCGCCATCATCGGCGCCGCCGCTAGCGGCGTGACCCTCCCAATTGCGGAGTCGGTCACCGGGCCGTCCGGGATCGTGCAGATCTCCCCGGCGTCGACGTCGCCCGCGCTGACCGACGCCAACGACAACGACTTCCTGTTCCGCACCACCATCTCGGACGCGGCGCAAGGTGTCGTCCTTGCACAGCTCGCCCAGGAGCAGGGCTTCAAGACCGCCTGCACCATGTACACGAACAACGCCTACGGCCAGGGCCTCTCCGAGGTCTTCTCCCGTGAGTTCGAGCGGCTCGGTGGGAAGGTCTTGGCCCAGGTGCCGCACGAGCAGGAGCAGGCGAGCTACGCCTCGGAGCTGGCTACTTGCACCGAGGGCAACCCGGACGTCCTGGCGGCCATTAGCTACCCGGAGAGCGCGCGCGTCTACCTGCGCGAGGCGGTAGAGCAGGGCCTGGTGAAGAACTTCCTGTTCGTCGACGGCACCAAGTCCGAGGAGCAGTTCGCCGACCTCGGCTGGGATGTCTTCCAGGGCATGTGGGGCACCGCTCCCGGCGCGCTCGACACCGATGAGGGTAAGTCGTTCGACGCTCGCTACGAACAGGCCTATGGCCGCCGGCCGGAGCTTCCCTTCCTCCGCGAGAGCTACGATGCCGTGTACGTGATCGCGCTGGCGGCGCAGAAGGCCGGCAGCACCGACCCGACGGCGATCCGTGACGCGATCCGCGAGATCGCCAACCCGCCGGGCGAGACGGTCACGCCGGGTCCCGACGGCTGGGCGCGAGCGCTCGAGCTGATCGCGGCCGGTACCGACATCAACTACGAGGGAGCAGCCAGCCCGGCCGACTTCGATGACCACGGCGATGTGCTCAAGGGCGCGATCGAGGTCTGGCGCGTGCAGGGCAACGCCATCGTCGTTCAGGAAACGCGTGAGATCGACCTGTCCCAGTAACCGCGCAAGCTGACCGATTGCAGCGGCCCCACACTCCCAAGCAGGGCTTGCGGTGAACACCGCAAGCCCTTTTTCCTGCGCCGCGCAGCGGCCGCGACCTGCGACACGCACGCACGCGGAAGGCTCCCGTGTCAAGCCGCCCGGCCAGCCGAACGCGCCTCAACGTGGAGTGCGGCGGCTCAGGCCGCCGCTGTGGTATGCCACAGGTCTGGACACCTAGATGAGGCGCATGCATGCCCAAGAGGGATGGTGTGAGGATCTCCGCGCCGTGGCGTGTGTCCGGGGCTAAAGCCGCCGGGCTGGGAGGCGAAGCCCACTGAAGGGGCTGGGGAGGCGATGTCCGGTGGGTGGCCCGATCGGCTCCGCCGGCACGTGGCCATCGCAGCCCCTTCAGTGGGCGCACACATGCTTAACCCGGCGGCTTTAGCCCCGGGCACGGGCCGAGTGCGTACGCCCACATAATTCGTCAAACTCCATGAAGCCCGGATTCAAACCAGACGTTGGGTTCCTCGTACCGCCCCTTGTCAGCGGCATGGTGGGCGGGGCGGCGGCCTAGCGGGTGGTGGCGGGGATGCGGCCGGATTGGCGCTTCCA
>NZ_JADGHZ010000249.1 GCF_019683595.1 Sphaerobacter sp.
GGTGCTCTTCAGCGCCGCGGTGCTGCTGATCGCCCGCTACGCCGGCAACGTCCACCTCGACACCGACGCCGTCCTCCTCGGCGAACTGGCCTTCGCCCCGTTCGACCGCTTCATCGTGGCCGGCTGGGACCTCGGCCCGCGCGCGCTCTACCTGATGGGCGGCATCCTGGCGCTGAACGTCGTCATCATCGGCCTGCTCTACAAGGAGCTGAAGCTCGTCACCTTCGACGCCGGGCTGGCAGCCGCGCTCGGCTTCGCCCCGGCCGTGGTCCACTACATCTTGATGTCGCTGGTATCGGTCACCGCCGTCGGGGCCTTCGAGGCGGTCGGCTCAATCCTGGTCGTGGCGCTGATGATCGCTCCCCCGGCCACCGCCTACCTCCTGACCGACCGGCTGCCGGTCATGCTCGGCCTCGGCGCGCTCACCGGCGCGGTGGCGGCCATCGGCGGCTACTGGCTGGCTCACTGGCTCGACGCCTCAATCGCCGGGTCGATGGCCACCATGGCCGGACTCCTCTTCGGCGCCGCCTGCCTCTTCGCCCCCCAGCGTGGCGTGATCGCCGCCGCCCGCCGCCGGACGGCGCAGCGCTGGGAGTTCGCCCAGACCATGCTCGCCATCCACCTCTTCAACCACCGCGACACCCCCGACGCCGCCACCGAGAGCCGCGTCGAGCACCTCCAGGAGCACCTCCGCTGGGACCCCGACTTCGCCGCCCAGGTCATCCACCGCGCCGAACGCCGCGGCCTCATCCACCACCACGGCCAGGCGCTGACCCTGACCGGCGAAGGCATGCGTGTGGCGCGGGAGGCGTTGGTGGGGTAGACGTGGGGTCGTTAGCACCGGGACACTGAGCCGCGCACGAGATATCTGGACCTCCCTCACCGGCGTCACCACCGGCAGCGCCGTCAGGTACCTGACGGCCCTGGTTGTGGCAGCGTGAGGAGTGACACCCCTCACCCCCTGACCCCCTCTCTCCTTGTGGGAGAGGGGGATTTCCACGCTCCTGGGGAACGTGAGCCGGAAAGTGCCGGTGCTCCTGACGCGCAACATGCCTCACACCAGCGCCATACTGCAGACGACGTGCGGGATGTCAGGCATGCCGCCGGGGCGCTGAGCCTGCTCGAGGCGGTCCTGCAGTCGGTGGCGGTGGTAGATCGTGATGAGATTGTCGATGAGCCGAAGGCCAGTAATGCCGTCGCGCCGCAGGATGCCGAGCTCCCGGCGTACTGCCGCCGTCGGTGGGATGCTGAAGGCTCGCTCCAGCATGTTGATCTTTTCCCGCAGCCCTTCGTCACTGGTCTCGGCATAAAGTTCCCGGAGCTGCCGCAACACCCAGTCCTGGGCGACCGAGCGGGACCCGGTGTGCTCCTGCTGCGTCCGTCGGTAGCGCACGTCCTGCTCGAAGCGGCGCTTGACTGCCATCACCCGACCGTTGTGTCCCTGCGGGAGCCTGGAGAGGCCTGGAGTCTCCGGGGTGGCACGGATAGCGGCAAGCACGCGGCCGATGTCGCGGGTGATCTCGTTGCCCGCTTCGTCGACGAGGACCAACTGCTGGAAAGACCCGGCCTGGCAAAAGACGAAGCACCCTTTCTCCTGCGACGGCATACCCGCCCGGATGCCGTCACGCAGGTCGGCGATACGTCGGAACTCGTCCGGATCGTCCTGACGCAGGCGCCGGAACATCTCCTCCGCCTCATTGAGGTCGACGTACGACGCCTCCTCGGGGTCGTCCTCATAGCGTGAGAGCGCGCTGGTGTTCCCCTCGTAGATGGCGTACATCGCCTCGGGGTTGATCTGTTCGGACCGGTCGAGAATCGCGGCGTCCTCCCCGATCGTCTCGTGGATCTCCTGAATACGGTTCCGCAGCACCTCGGTCAGCCGCAGGTTGCGCTCGATCCCTCGCTCCGGCAGGAAATTGTATCCCCAGATGACGGCGTGCTCGGAGCCGATGCGATCGATTCGTCCGAAGCGCTGGATCAGCCGCACCGGGTTCCAGTGCAGGTCGTAGTTGATAACCACGTCGCAGTCCTGCATGTTGAGCCCCTCGGCCAGCACGTCGGTCGCGATCAGGATCTGGATCTCCGATTCTCCCTCCCGGAGGGACAACTGCGGGTTGGCCCGTGGGGCGAAGCGGGCGACGATGCGGGACTTGTTCTTGTCGTCACCGTAGATGACCTCGATGTCGGCCCGCGCGCCACCGGGGTTCAGGTTCTCGTAGAGGTACTCCGCCGTGTCGGCGTACTGGGTGAAGATCAGGCACTTCTTCCCGGCAGTCGGAGGGCTAGCGAGCCGATGTCGGAGCACGCGCAGCTTGTCGTCCCGCTCCGGGGTGATCGGCGCCACGAGGTCGAGCATCTTGCGCAACAGGCGAATGTCAGCCTGGATGTGCCGTCGGAGCCGCACGACATCGAAATCCTCCGCGCGGTAGCTCTGCGAGACCGCGGCGAGCGCGTCGACCAGGTCATCACCCAGAGCATCGGCCCGGCCCAACAGGCGCTCGGCCGGCTCGCCGGCCGGTACGATCCCGGCGTCGAGCGCGGCCAGGAAGGCCGTTTGCGTCTCCACCATGCGCTCCAGCGTCTGGCGGAAGGCGGCGACGCTCGACTCAAACCGCTTGAAGAGCATCGTCCGGATCAAGCCGCGCAGATTCCGCCCGGCCCGCTGGAGATCGGTATACGGCGCATGGTCTCGCTTCTCCGGGCGAACGTAGTTGTAGAGCCCGTAGCGGGCATAGGTCAGTTCGGCGGCGGGTGCCTCGGCACGCTCCGCGATCGCAACTTCCCGCCCGCGCCCTGGCCGGCCTAGATAACCACGGATCGTCTCGTAGAGACCGTTGTACGTGTCTTCGATGCTGTACCGCAGAGTCTCCAGCTCGCGGCGAGGGAAATACTGGCGCCGCCCAGCGACCTGGATGTAGGCCCGGCGACCATCACGGCCGTCGAGGTACGCCGCGGCCTCAGACTCGCTCAACGCGCTGAGCGGCTGTCCGGTGTCGTCGGCGTAGCCGTACCAACGCAGCACGCTTCGGCGGGTGCGCCGGATCAGGATATGCCGCAGCAGGTCTTGCAAGCGCGCTGTGTTCGTACCGTCCGCCCCCGGGCCATCGCCGATCCGATTGAAGAACGCGCGCAGGGTCGGCGCGTCGATCGGCATGCGCGGCACCTCGTCGTGGTGGAAGAGCTTGATCTGGTGGTAGACATCCAGCGCACGGCTATTGCGTGGCGTCGCGGTCAGCAGGCAGACACGCCGCTCCGGGTTGGCAGCGATGAACTCCTGGAGTACCCGGTAGCGCTGCGTGTCGCTGTGGCGGAAGTTGTGGCTCTCATCGATCAGCACAAAGTCCCGCTCGCGGTACTGCACGTCGTGGAGCAGGTCCACGCCGCGATCCCCCTCCAGCAGCATGCTCATCGGGACCACGTGCGCATTGAGGTCAAACCGCTCGTTGTACTCGACCCACATCTCTTTGAGCGCCTTGGGGCAGATGATCAGCGCCCGCCGGCCCTCGGCACGCTCGAAGTACTTCACAATGGCCGCGCCGACGAAGCTCTTGCCCAGACCCACCACGTCGGCCACGAAGCACCCGCCGTACTCCCGGATCATACGGATCGCCTGCCGCACCGCGACCTCCTGGAAGTCGGCCAGCGAGCGGGTGATCTCGTCCTCCCCGAGCAGCGTCCGCTCCTCGTCGCCGTCGAGCCGGTCGCGGACCAGGGTGTAGAGGGTCTTCATGTAGACGTCGTAGGGCGTCGCCAGCCGGCCGGCCCACGACTGGCGCAGCTCGGTCATCAAAAGCTCGTCGAAGTCCTGGGCCTCGTCCCACAGCTCCTCGAACCAGGCGGTGAGCTTGGCGTGGTTCCCCTGGGTAGGGTCAAGCGGGTTGCCGTTGTCGTGGACCAGGACGTTCAACTCGGTGTTGTCCCGCACCCCGGCGAGGGTGAGGTTGCTGGAGCCGACGATCGCGATGCCCCGGTTGCCGGGCGTCGGGTT
>NZ_JADGHZ010000250.1 GCF_019683595.1 Sphaerobacter sp.
GCGTATGGGGTGGGGGTTTGGGTACGCGGCGGGTCGCCATACGGCGACCGGCCGGCACGCGCACGTCTTCGAGCGGTCCTCGACCTAGTTCCCCACCGCGGGCAGACCGGCCAGCGCGGCCTCGATCGCCTCCTGCGGGTGGGCGTAGTCGACCAGTTGACCGGCGAAATAGGCCTGGTAGGCAGCCATGTCGAAATTCCCGTGGCCGCTCAGGCCGAACAGGATCGTCTTGGCCTCGCCGCTCTCCTTGCAGCGCAGCGCCTCGTCGATGGCGGCACGCACCGCGTGGGCGGACTCCGGTGCCGGGACGATCCCCTCGGTCCGGGCGAATTGCACCGCCGCCTCGAAGACCTTCGTCTGCGGCAGCGCCACCGCCTCGATCAGTCCCTGCTCGTAGAGCAGGCTCACCAGCGGTGCCATGCCGTGGTAGCGGAGCCCACCGGCGTGGATGGCTGCCGGCATGAAGGTGTGGCCGAGCGTGTGCATCTTCAGCAGGGGCGTCATCTGCCCGGTGTCGCCGAAGTCGTAGGCGTAGACGCCGCGGGTCAGCGTCGGGCAGGCGGCCGGCTCGACCGCGATGATCCGGATTTCCTTCCCCTGCAGCTTCTCGCGCACGAAGGGGAAGCTGAGCCCGGCGAAGTTCGAGCCGCCGCCGGCGCAGCCGATGATGATGTCCGGCTCGGCGTCGGCCATGGCGAGCTGCTTCTGCGCCTCCTGGCCGATCACCGTCTGGTGCAGCAGCACGTGGTTGAGCACGCTGCCGAGCGAGTAGTGGGTGTCGTCCCGGCTGGCGGCGTCCTCGACCGCCTCGCTGATCGCGATCCCCAGGCTGCCGCGCGAGTCGGGATCGGCTTCGAGAATGCGCCGGCCTGCCTCGGTGTCGGTACTGGGGCTGGGGACGCAGGTGGCGCCCCAGGTCTCCATCAGCGCCCGGCGGTAGGGCTTCTGCTCGTAGCTGACCTTGACCATGTAGACCTTCAGCTCGAGGCCGAAGAAGGCGCAGGCCATCGCCAGCGCGCTGCCCCATTGCCCGGCGCCGGTCTCCGTCGTCAGCCGCTTGATGCCGGCCTGCTTGTTGTAGTACGCCTGTGCCACCGCGGTGTTCGGCTTGTGACTCCCGGCCGGGCTGGTGCCTTCGTACTTGTAGAAGATCCGTGCGGGAGTTCCGAGCGCTTGCTCCAACCGGCGCGCCCGGTAGAGCGGGGTCGGCCGCCACAGGCGATACACCGCCTGGACTTCCTCCGGGATCTCGATCCAGCGTTCGGTGCTGACCTCCTGCTCGATCAGCGCCATCGGGAAGAGCGGCGCCAGATCATCGGGCCCGATCGGCTGGCCCGTGCCCGGGTGAAGCGGCGGCGCCGGGTTCGGCAGGTCCGCCTGCAGGTTGTACCAGGCGGTCGGCATCTCCGCTTCCGAGAGCAGGTACTTTGTCTGGCTATCGCCGTTACTCGCCATGGCGGCTCGTTCTCCTTTGCTCAGTGTCCCACGCGGCGGATTCCACGCCGCGTGCCCCTCCCTCCAACCTGGCAGACTGTCATGTCACCGGCGTGCGGGGCATGCCGGCGTCGGACCGCGTTCGCCAGGCTACCATGCTAGGTCATTGTACTGACAGCGATCTGCGTCCGTAAACGCGGCGTTGGTGTCGACTTCGCAACACTCGGCAGGTCGGGCACGCGCCGCGCATCACATCCCCAGCCGCTCCACGATCAACTCGGCCAGGTGGAGCGCGCGGACCGGGCTGCGGCGGGCGTGCAGGCCGCCGCGGATCTGCATCAGGCAGCCGGGGTTGTCGGCCACCACCACCGGCGCCTCGGTCGAGAGCGCGTTGTCGAGCTTGCGCGCGAGGATGGCCGATGACACCTGCGGGTAGTCAACCGAGAACGAGCCGCCGAAGCCGCAGCAGACGCTCGACTCCGGCATCTCCACCAGCTCCAGCCCCAGCACCTCGGTGATGATCCGTCGCGGCGCCTCGCGGATGCCCAGCGCGTTGTGTGACTGGCAGGCGTCGTGGTAGGTGACGCGCGGCCCCGGCTTCGTCCACTGCTGCGGGCCGAGCCGCGCCACGCGGTCGAGGAAGGTCGTCAGGTCGATCAGCCGCTCCGCCTGCCGTGCCGCCCGCTCGCGCCACTCCGGGTCGTCGCGGAACAGGTGCTGGTAGTCCTGGGCCATGGCGGCGTAGCAGCTCGTCGAGTTGCTCACGATCCAGTCGGCCTCGACCTCCTCCAGCACGCGCACGGTCTGCTCGGCCATCACCCGCCCGCGCGGGCGGTCGCCCATGTTGAGCGCGACCAGGCCGCAGCAGTGCTGATCGGGCGGGAAGATGACGCGGCAGCCGCAGGCTTCCAGCACCCGGATGGTGGCCTCGCCCATCTCCGGCATGAGCCGGTCGACCATGCAGCCGGGGAAATAGGCGACCGTCAGCCCTGCCGCCTGGCTGTCGGCGAAGCGGGGCTCTGGGGCCGGTTGCTGGCGTGCGCGGTTCCCGGCCAGGTGGCGGACCCGGTCGCGCAGCGGCTTGCGAGCCGGGGCGATCAGGTGGCGGTCCTGCGTCAGCTCCCCCTGGAAGGGGATGCGCTCGATGTAGCCGTCCCGAGCGAGCATCGCCGCCCCATGCGCGGCGACCCGCGCCCAGCGGTCACCCCGCTTGGGATCCTGCCAGCGCGCCATCACCTGCTCCTTCGGCGCGGGCAGCCCCATCGACTCGGTGACGCGGCTGCGCACTTCCAGGATCAGCCGTGGGATCGGGATGCCTGCCGGGCAGACCAGTTCGCAGGCATTGCAGGAGACGCACAGGCTCTGCGGGTCGGCCGCGGCGTCCAGCCCGTGGTGGATCGCCGTCAGCGGCAGGCCGATCGGCCCGGTGTAGATGTGGCCGAAGAGGTGCCCGCCGACAACCTGGTAGGGTGGGCAGACGTTCGAGCAGGCGCCGCACCGGATGCAGTAAAGCGTGTCGACCAGCTCCGGATCCTCACGCGCCGCCAGCCGCCCGTTGTCCAGCAGGACGATGTGGACCTCCTTCGGCCCGTGCACGCCCATGGCCGTGACCAGCTCGATGTCCGCCGTCCGGCTCGGGCCGGTGATGAAGGAGACATAACTGGTGATCTTCTGCGCCGTACCCGAGCGCGGCAGCAGCTTCAGCATGGCGGCCACGTCGTCGATGGTCGGCACGATCTTCTCCACCCCGAGAACCGCGACATGCACCGGGGGGAGGGTGGCGACCAGCCGATCGTTTCCCTCATTGGTGACGATGGCGATGGTGCCGGTCTCGGCGATGGCCGCGTTGGCGCCGGTGATGCCCATGTCGGCGTCGATGAATGCCTGCCGCAGTCGTTGCCGCGCGACGCCGACCAGCGCCTGCACCTCGGGCGAGACCTCCTGCCCGGTCTCCTTCGAGAAGAGCTCAGCGACCTGCTCGCGGGTGATGTGGATTGCCGGGGCGATCAGGTGAGACGGGTGGTCGCCCGCGAGTTGCACGATCCACTCGCCCAGGTCCGTCTCGACGACCCGGATGCCCCGCGCTTCCAGCGCCGGGTTGAGGCGGATCTCCTCGGTCGCCATCGACTTGCTCTTGACCGCCAGCTTCACCCCGCGCTCGGTCGCGATGTCGGCGATGATGCGGCAGGCGTCCTCCGGCGTCTTGGCCAGGTGGACGACGGCGCCGACCGCCTCCGCCTCGCGGGTGAACTGCTCGATCAGCTCCGGCAGCCGCGCGATCGCGTCCTCCTTGCGCCGGTGCAGGTCGGCCTGCATGGCGGGGAAGTCGAGCGGGGCGAAGGCTCCAGCCCTCCGGTCGCGGAACGTCGAGAGGGAGCGCCGCAGGGCGGTGGCGAGATCCGGATCGCGAACCGCGGCGTCCAGGCGCCGCTGGAACTCCTTACTGCGTGCCGGCATGAGACACCCCGTTTCCACGTGCGGCTCGCGCCCCCGAGGCGCTTGACCAGACTACGCGCATGATACCGCAGCGCCGGACACCGGCAGCGGGGGA
>NZ_JADGHZ010000251.1 GCF_019683595.1 Sphaerobacter sp.
CGCGGGTGCTGCCCTGCTCGCTGACGAAGATCAGCGGCCCGGTGTAGCGCCGCCCCCGCAGCTCCTTGCACAGCTCCCAGCCGTCCAGGTCCGGCAGCTGCGCCTCCAACAGCACGGCATCGACGCCCCCGTCCACGACCGCCCGGATCGCGGCCGCCCCGGACTGGACGAGGATCACTTCATGCCCGGCCTCGGCCAGCACGTAGCGTAAGACCTCGCCCGTGATCGGTCTGGGATCAACGATGACCACGCGCATGAGAGTCCCTCCCTCCCGCACGCGTCTGCCGGGGTGTCGCGGCGGGTGCGCACCCGAGCAGCGTCCCGGGGCTATCCCCCATCACCGGGCCGCGGTTCCCACCCCGCCAACCAGCCCATCACCGTACGGCACCCCAACGGGCTGATACCGGCAGATTCAGTCGCGCGTCATTGCGGCGATATTGAAACCTCGATCGAAACGCGGAGCCATTGCGCGTGCGACGGGAATCGTCGCGACTCTGTGCGCCCTACCAGGCTCCACCGTCACTGTACGACGGTGTCATTAGGAGCAATCTGGGTCCAGAATACGACTTGATTACCCAAATGTCAATGATTGCGCAATACATCCTGCGTGAAGAGATATTAAGGATGGCACGTATGGGTCTCATCGCACAACGCCATGCGTTCGTTCGCGTTCAACGCTCGGCGCGAGGGCACAACGTGGCGGCGTCCAATGGTAGTGCACATGCCGTACCAGCCTGGCGCACAAATGCCACGGCCGCCGCGGAATCCCGCGGCGGCCGCCTCACCCATCCCAGCGAGAACGAACCTAGCTGGCAACGATGTTTACCAGGCGCCCCGGCACGTAGATCGTGCGCCGAACCGTGCGGCCCTGCAGGTGCTCGCGAACACGGCTGCTGGCCGTAGCCAGTTCGATCGCCTGCTCCTCGGTGATGTCCACCGGCACCTCCAACCGGTCCCGCACCTTGCCGTTGACCTGCACCACCAGCTCGATCATCTCGGCGGCTGCCAGCTCCGGGTCGTACTGAGGCCAGGACTGCTGATGGACGCTGTACGGCTCTCCCAGCCGCTCCCACAGCTCTTCGGCCAGGTACGGCGTCGACGGAGCCAGCAGCAACACCAGGGTTCGCATGGCCTCCCGCCACGCCTCGGTGCGCACCACCTCGGTGTCGCGCAGCGCCGACAGCTCGTTCACGAACTCCATCAGCCGCGCGACCATCGTGTTGAACTGGAAGGTCGAGATGTCCTCCGTCACCGCCTTGATGGTGCGGTGCGTGATCTTGCGCAGCTTGTGCCCGGCTTCCCCGTCCGGCAGCTCGACCGGCGTGCCAGCCGTCTCGGTCACGATCGACCAGACGCGCCGGACGAATCGCTCCACGCCGGCGATGCCGCGCGACGACCACGGCCCGCCCTGCTCCCACGGGGCGATGAACATCAGGTACAGGCGCACGGTGTCGGCGCCCATCTGTGCGACCAGGTCGTCCGGATCGACGACGTTCCCGCGGCTCTTGGACATCTTCTCGTTGTCCTCGCCCAGGATGATCCCCTGGTTGAACAGGCGCAGGAACGGCTCGTCGAAGGGCAGCAGGCCCAGATCCCGCAGCGCCTTGGTGAAGAACCGCGCGTACATCAGGTGCATCGTCGCGTGCTCGATGCCACCCGTGTACTGGTCGACCGGCGTCCAGTAGGCGATGGCGTCCGGGTCGAACGGTCGATCGGTCTCCTGCGGGCTGACGTAACGGTACTGGTACCAGGACGAGTCGACGAAGGTGTCCATGGTGTCGGTCTCGCGCCGCGCCGGGCCCCCGCACTGCGGACACGTCGTGTTGACGAACCGCTCATCGGTCTTCAGCGGCGACACCCCGGTGGGTGTGAACTCGGCGTCCTCCGGTAGCAGCACCGGCAACTGGTCCTCCGGCACCGGCACCGTGCCGCACTGATCGCAGTACACGATCGGGATCGGCGTTCCCCAGTAGCGCTGGCGCGAGATCAGCCAGTCGCGCAGGCGGTAGGTGACCGCGTGCGTACCCAGCCCCTGCTCCTCCAGCCACGCGGTGACGCGCCGCACGGCTTCGCCGCCGGCCGTCGGGGTTCCGTCGAACGGCCCCGAGTTGACCATCACGCCGTCGCCGGGGTACGCCTCGGTCATCGTGGCCGGATCCAGCGGCTCCCCGTCGGGCTGAATCACCACCTGGATCGGCAGGTCGTACTTCCGGGCGAACTCGAAGTCGCGCTGGTCGTGCGCGGGCACCGCCATGATCGCCCCGGTGCCGTAGCTCATCAGCACGTAGTCGGCGATCCAGACCGGAATCCGCGCGCCGTTCACCGGGTTGATGGCGTACCCGCCGGTGAAGACGCCGGTCTTCTCCCGGTCGGTCGCCGTCCGCGCGATGTCGGTCTCCCGCCGCGTTTGAGCCACGTACGCCTCGACGGCATCCCGCTGCTCGGGGCTGGTCAGCCGCTCGACCAGCGGGTGCTCCGGCGCCAGCACCATGAAGGTCGCACCCCACAGCGTGTCCGGCCGCGTGGTGAAGACCTCGATCGTATCCCCCGCCGTCGTCTCGAAGCGCACACGCGCGCCTTCCGAGCGGCCGATCCAGTTGCGCTGCATCGTCATGACCCGCTCGGGCCACTCGATGCCGTCGAAGTTCAGCAGCTCGTCGGCGTACTTCGTGATGCGGAAGAACCACTGCTCCAGGTCGCGCCGGTAGACCTCGGTTCCGCAGCGCTCGCAACGGCCGTCGACGACCTGCTCATTCGCCAGCACCGTCTGGTCTTTTGGGCACCACCACACGGGTGCGCTGGCGCGGTAGGCCAGACCGTTCTTGTAGAACTGCAAGAAGAACCACTGGTTCCAGCGGTAGTAGTCCGGCAGGCAGGTGACGACCTCGCGCGACCAGTCGAACATCGCGCCCATCGAGCGCAACTGCCGGCGCATGCGCTCGATGTTGGCCATGGTCCACTTGAAGGGATGGATGCCCCGCGTAATGGCGGCGTTCTCCGCCGGCAAGCCGAAGGCATCGAACCCCATCGGGAACAGCACGTTGTACCCCGACATGCGCTTGAAGCGCGCGGCCGCATCGGACGGCGCCATCGCGTACCAGTGCCCGATGTGCAGGTCGCCCGATGGGTAGGGGTACATCGTCAGGTGGTACCACTTGGGGCGACTCGGGTCCTCGACCACGCGGTAGATGCCCGTCTCGTCCCAGATCCTGCGCCACTTTTCCTCAATGGCGTGCGGCTCATACGCCTCGCGCCGCGCCGCCGGCTTCGCGGTCGTCATCATCATCCTCCTGTTACGCTCCATTGCGTAGGGGCAAGCGTCATCATCGTCGCGGGCGGCGAAGGGGATTACGCCGCCGAGACAGGGGACGGGCCCGCGGTAAGGGACGGCGCGCCGCCGACCGTGCCGTACCGACCCGGGCAACTGCGATGCCCGGTTGAGTACGAGTGCAATCGGCGCCTCGGGACGATCACCATGATCACGCCCCTTCCGGTCGGGCGGGCCACGGAGACGCGGCCTTAAAAACGAGACGAGCCCTTCTCCCGTTCAGGGACGAAAGGCTCGTCTTCCGCGGTACCACCCTGGTTGATAGGCGGTCAGTGGTGGAGCTGAGGGGACTCGAACCCCTGACTTCAACACTGCCAGTGTTGCGCTCTCCCAGCTGAGCTACAGCCCCGCGCCTATCCGCTCTCAACCCGATAACGGAGGTTACCCGGTGACGACTACCGGCGAGCGCCCTCGCCGTCACGGCTCCCGGGCGAGTTCGGCCTCTGCGCTGCCTCGCACCTCCCGGCAGCTCGCTGTCGATACGGCCTACTACTCCCGTTCGACGCCTTTGCCACTGTGAATGATGCGGAGGGACGCGCCCTCCGCCGACCGAAATGGTAGCACAGCCCCGCCCGGAGTGTCAAACGCCTCCCGGCCCCGACACGGCCGAGACACACGCTCCGCACGCCCCGCGCCCCTCGACACACCACGTGCT
>NZ_JADGHZ010000051.1 GCF_019683595.1 Sphaerobacter sp.
CCTCCCCGCGCCCGTGCCGCCGGTCGCGTTGAGCGTCGGGGGGGGGGTTCCCGGCGCCCCGGGCGGGACCGGGCACGTGGCCGACTGGAGCCTGGCGGCGGCGCTCGCCGCCGAGTACCCGGTGATCCTCGCCGGCGGCCTGCGGCCGGAGAACGTGGCCGACGCCATCCGCGCCGTTCGGCCGCTGGGCGTCGATGTGTCGAGCGGCGTCGAGGTGCCCGGCGCCGTGGGCGTCAAGGACCCCGCGCGCATCCACGCCTTCGCTGCCGCAGCCCGCGCGGCGTTTGAAGCAGCAGAACCGCGGGCCTCTACGCCCGACCCCGTCGTCGCCACCAGGGCGGACCAGGTCCGGGTGAGCACTGTCGCGCTCCTGAAGGAGACACGGAAGATCGACCGCAGCATGGGAATCGAGGAGCGAACATGACGAGCACGACCACCGGGCGGCTACCGGCCGCCGCGCTTCCGGACGAGCGGGGCCGCTTCGGCCAGTTCGGCGGCACCTACGCGCCGGTCACGCTGCTGCCTGCCATCGAGGAACTGCGCGCGGCGTACGACGCGGCGCGGCGTGACCCGGAATTCCAGGCGGAGCTGGAGCACCTGCTGGCGACCTACGTCGGCCGGCCGACGGCGCTCTACTACGCCGAGTCGCTGAGCCGGGAGATCGGCGGGGCGCAGATCTACCTCAAGCGAGAGGATCTGGCGCACACCGGCGCCCACAAGATCAACAACGCGCTCGGCCAGGGCCTGCTGGCCAAGCGCATGGGCAAGCCGCGCGTCATCGCCGAGACCGGCGCCGGGCAGCACGGTGTAGCGACCGCCACCGTCTGCGCCATGCTCGGGCTGGAATGCGTCGTCTACATGGGTGAGGTGGACATCGCGCGGCAGTCGCTCAACGTCTTCCGCATGAAGCTCCTCGGCGCCGAGGTGCGGCCGGTCGGGACCGGCAGCCGCACGCTCAAGGACGCCATGAACGAGGCGATCCGGGACTGGGTCACCAACGTCGAGACCACCTACTACCTCATCGGCTCGGTGGCCGGAATGCACCCGTACCCGATGATGGTGCGGGACTTCCAGTCCGTGATCGGCCGCGAGACCCGGCGGCAGATCATCGAGCAGGCGGGCCGGCTGCCGGATGCGGTCGTGGCCTGCGTCGGCGGCGGTTCGAACGCAATGGGGATCTTCCACCCCTTCATCGACGACCCGGATGTCGAGCTTCACGGCGCTGAGGCGGCCGGGCTGGGGATTGAGACCGGCAAGCACGCCGCCACCCTGAGCGCCGGGCGGGTCGGAGTGCTCCACGGCTCGCGCTCCTACGTCCTGCAGGACGACGACGGGCAGATCATCGAGGCCCACAGCATCGCCGCCGGGCTTGACTACCCCGGTGTCGGTCCGGAGCACAGCTACCTCAAGGACACCGGGCGGGCCACGTACCACCCGGTGACCGACGCCGAGGCGCTGGAGGGCTTCAAGCTGCTCTGCCGCACCGAGGGGATCATCCCGGCGCTGGAGTCGGCGCACGCCGTGGCGCTCGGGGCGCGGCTGGCAGCGGATCGCTCGCCGGACGACATCATCGTGATCAACCTGTCGGGTCGGGGCGACAAGGACATGCACACCGTCGCCGAGGCACTGGGAGTGGCGCTGTGATGGAGACGAAGACAGGGAGCCGGATCGCGGCGACGTTCGCGCGGCTGCGTGAGGCGGGGGAAACCGGTGTCTGCCCGTATGTGACGGTCGGCTTCCCGGAGCTGGACACCGTCGGGCGGGTCGGGCCGGCGCTGGTGGCCGGGGGCGCGGCCATGATCGAGCTGGGCATCCCCTTCTCCGACCCCCTGGCCGACGGCGCGACGGTCCAGCATTCGAGCCACGTGGCGCTGACCAACGGGGTCACGGTGGCGACGTGCCTTGATGCCGCTCGTGATCTACGTCACAAGGGCGTTGACGTACCCTTGATCTTCATGGGATACTTCAACCCCCTGCTCAGCTACGGCCTCGAGCGGTTTGCCGCGGCATGTGCTGAAGTAGGGGCTGATGGGGTCATCGTGCCGGACCTGCCTCCGGACGAGAGCGGGGACCTGCGGGAGGCACTGCAGCGGCACGGGCTGGATCTCATCTTTATGCTCGCTCCGACGAGCACCGATGCACAGATCGCGGCGGTCGCCCGGCAGGCCAGCGGCTTCATCTATTGCGTCTCGCTCACCGGGGTCACCGGAGCGCGTGATCGCTTGTCGCAGCAACTGCCGGGGTTCATCGCGCGCGTACGCCGGCATACCGACCTCCCGCTCGTCGTCGGCTTCGGCATCTCGACGCCGGAGCACGTGAAGGAGGCCGGGAAGCTGGCCGAGGCGGTGGCCGTCGGGAGCGCAGTGGTCAAGCGGCTGGGCGAGACGCCACGTGAGCGCCAGCCCGACGAAATGGAGGCGTTCATCCGATACCTCCGCGGCGCCTGAGCCGTCCCCGGTGCCTCCGGGGCCGCGCAGGGCCGGAGGCATCGGATGGGCGCGTCGCTTTGGCGACGTGGGAGGAAGCGCGGGCATGCTGAGATGCCGGGGTATCCGCGGAGCGACCACGGCCGAACGCAACACGGCCGAGGACATCCTGGAGGCGACGCGGGAGTTGCTGGCGACGATGATCGAGGCCAACGACATTGCCGCAGAGGATGTCGCAAGCATCATCTTTACGACGACGCCGGATCTCAACGCGACCTTCCCGGCGATTGCCGCGCGCGACTACGGCTGGGACACGGTGCCGTTGCTGTGCACTCACGAGATGGACGTGCCGGGCGCGCTCGACCACGTCGTCCGTATCCTGATGCACGTCAACACCGAGAAGTCCCCCAGCGAGATCCGGCACGTGTACCTGCGGCGCGCGCGGGAACTGCGGCCAGAGTGGGCCTACGAACCGAACGGCCGGACGGCGTAACCGCACCGGCTCTTGCCGCACCGTCGCGGCGCACAGGATGCTCCGGCACGGCGCCGGGTAGGGCGCGGCGCAGGTCGCCCGCGTCTGTACCATCAGACGACAACCAGGGAGAGCAGGGAGCGGGCTCATGATCGTCGTGATGAAGACCACCGCCACCGAGCGGGACCTCCAGGAGGTGATCGCGCGCATCGAGCAATTCGGCTTTGCTACGCGCAGCATCGTCGGGTCCGAGCGCGCGACGGTGAGCGTGCTCGGCGCGCCGCTGCCCGAATCGCTGAAAGAGGCGCTGGAGCTGATGCCGGGCGTGGAAGAGGTCGTCCGGATCACCAAGCGCTACAAGCTCGCCAGCCGCGAGTTCCACCCGGACGACACCGTGATCCACGTCGGTGACGTGGCGGTGGGCGGCAACGAGGTCGTCGTAATCGCCGGCCCCTGCTCGGTTGAGAGTGAGGCGCAGATCATCCAGACGGCGCACGCGGTCAAGGCAGCGGGCGCGAGTATGCTGCGCGGCGGGGCCTTCAAGCCGCGCACCTCGCCGTACGATTTCCGCGGCCTGGGCGAAGAGGGCCTGCGGCTCCTGGCGAAGGCCCGGGCGGAGACCGGCCTGCCGATCGTGACCGAGGTCCTCAGCGTGACCGATCTCGACGTGGTGGCCGAGTACGCCGACGTCTTGCAGATCGGCGCCCGGAACACGCAGAACTTCCTGCTGCTGGAGGCGGTCGGCAAGACGCAGAAGCCGGTACTGCTCAAGCGCGGCATGTCCACCCAAATCGAGGAGTGGCTGCTCGCGGCGGAGTACATCATGGCGCAGGGCAATGAGCAGGTCATGCTCTGCGAGCGCGGCATCCGCACCTTCGAGACGATCACCCGCAATACGCTCGACCTATCGGCTGTACCGGTCGTCAAGCGCCTCAGCCACCTGCCGATCATCGTGGACCCGAGCCACGGGACCGGGAAGTGGTACCTCGTCCCGTCGATGATGCTGGCGGCGGTCGCCAGCGGCGCCGACGGGCTCATCGTCGAGGTGCATCCCAACCCCGACCACGCCCTCTCCGACGGCAGCCAGTCGCTGACCTTCGAGAACTTCAGCGCGGCGATGCCGAAACTGGCACGCGTCGCGGAAGCCGTCGGCCGGACCGTGCGAACGCCGCAGATGGAGATGGCGGCGGACTAGCGACGTGACCCCTCACCCCCGACCCCCTCTCCCACACGGGGAGAGGGGAGTTCCGGGAACACAGCGAGAGGATCCCATGGACACACCTACCTCCCCCGTTGATGCCGTACGCTTCGACGAGCGTGGGCTGGTGCCGGCGTTGGTGCAGGACGCGGCCAGCGGCCAGGTCCGGATGCTCGGCTACATGAACCGCGAGGCGCTGGAGCGGACCATCGCCACGCGACGGCTGCATTTCTGGAGCCGCAGCCGGGGCCGGCTCTGGATGAAGGGGGAGACGTCGGGCCATGTCCACGAGGTCGTGGAGATCCGGCCCGACTGCGACGGCGACGCCCTGCTGGTCCGGGTGGTTCCCGCAGGTCCCACCTGTCACCTGGGGACCGACACGTGTTTCGCCCAGCCGCCGCTGATGGTGGGCGACGCGACCGTTCCCCCGACGAGTGGGGTGGTGGACGAGGTGGCCCGCGTGGTCGCCGAGCGGCGTACTCACCCGATCGAGGGCTCCTACACGACCTACCTGCTGACGACTGGGATCGACAAGATCGGGAAGAAGATCGGTGAGGAGGCGGCCGAAGTCATCATCGCCGCCAAGAATGCCGATCCGGAGAACCTCGCCAACGAAGCCGCCGACCTGATCTACCACCTGCTCGTGCTGCTGGAGGCCAGTGAGGTGCCCACCGAGCGCGTGTGGGAGGTGCTGCGCACGCGGCGGGGTCGTCCGGCGCCGGATCAGTCCTCGTCGGCGTAGCGGAGGGGGCGGACCGTCATCCGGCCGGTGCGGAGGTCGATGTCGAGCACGACGTCCCGGAGCGCGGGGAGGAGCGTCTCCTTGCCGGCCTCATCGCGCACGACGTAGACGTCATTCGCGCCGGTCTCGAGGATATCGGTCAGCGTGCCGAGCGGGTTCCCCGCCTCGTCCACCACCGTCAGGCCGATCAGTTGGAAGTGGTAATACTCGTCCTCGCCGAGCGGCGCGGCCTGGTCCGGGCCGATGCGCACGACCGTGCCGCGCAGATCCTCGGCCTCATCGCGCGTCTCGACCCCCTCGATGCGGAGGATGGCCACCCCTTTGTGGAGCCGCGCCGCGAGAAGGCGGCGCGGCTGCGTTTCGTCATTGAGATACACCTCGGTGAGGTCCGGGATGCGCTCCGGGAAGTGCGTCCAGATGTTCATCCGGACTTCACCGCTGATTCCTTGCGGTGCGACGATCACGCCGATAGCGAGGCGGACGTGATCGAGCGGGGTTTGCCAGTTGGGCTCACTCATGAATGTCCAGGCTGGCACGGAGTCCGTTGCGGGCCGCCGCGATCGTTAGGAGGGTGCGCATCGCGCGCGCGATGCGGCCCTGGCGGCCGATCACCTTGCCCATCTCGTCGGCGGGGACACGCAGGTCGATGATGACGTTCGGACCGCGCCGCCGGGACTGGACGCGGACTGACGCGGGGTCATCGACCAGACCCCGGGCGATGTACTCGACCAGCGCCTGCAGTTCGCCCATCCCGTCTCTGTTTCGCCCCGGCACGGCGACCTCCCTGGTTTGCTGGTGTCTCGACCGACGCGCGGCCTACTCCTCGGTCGCGCTCTCTTCGGTCGTGCTCGTCTCGGCCGAGCTCTCCGCGGCCGGCGCGGGAGCGCCGTTGACCCTGCCGGGGAGGACGCCGGTGCGGACGAGCAGGGTGCGGACCGTCTCGGTCGGCTGGGCGCCGTGGTCGAGCCAGTACTTCGCGCGCTCCGCATTGACCTTCACGGTTGCGGGGTTCGTCTTCGGATTATAGTAGCCGACCACCTCGATGAAGCGGCCGTCGCGGGGAGACCGCGCCTCTGCGGCCACAATCCGGTAATGTGGCTGTTTCTTCGCTCCCATGCGCCGCAGCCGCAGCTTGATCACGCTTCGCTGCTCCCTTTCCTGGTCTTCGTATTCGTCCGCGGTGTCCGGCGTGCCGATGGACTAGCACGATCCACAAGGCACACATGATCAGCCCGGGGCACCCCCGGGGACTCCAGGATATTAGCACGCAGCCGGGAGCGCGTCAACGCGTCGCGGGGCTCACGCACGCCGCGATACGGCGAAATGTCACCGTCGCTCGATCACTGTCATCCTCCGCTCCGCTGCCCGGCCCACTCGCCCCGGGCGGTGGCTCCGTCCGAGCCGAGGATCTCGGGGTGGGATTGCCGTTGCCGCGCGAGATGATTAGCATTGCACTAGATGGCAGGGTTGGTGAAAGCGTCTACTGGCGCGTATGCCAGGTGATCCCCCAGCGTGCATGACTCGTTCAGTGGATCCGACCCTGAGGTCATCGGGCTCGTTCGGGCTAGCGCAGAAATACTATGTATCACCCCAACGCTTCGTGCGTTATACCCTATGAGGGATAGGGCCGGTCGTTCACGACCCGCGGCGGCGCGGGTCGCGGCACCCATGGGAGGGAGTAAGCTCGATGCGCCGTCTGGTTTCCTTGGCCACCGCGCTGGTGCTCGCGCTGGTCTTGCTGCCGGTGGGCAGCACCCCTGCGAGCGCCGCCACGCCGCCGCTGCAGCAACTGGAGCGGGTCGTCTACTTCCCCCCGACCGGCCATCATGCGCAGACCGAGTTTCTCCACTTCTGGTGGAGCCACGGCGGGGTAGACATCTTCGGGTTCCCGATCACCGAGGAGATCGGAGAGGACGGACTGCGCGTGCAGTACTTCGAGCGCGCGCGGTTCGAGTGGCACCCCGAGAACCCGGAGAACTTCCGGGTGCAGCTCGGGCTGGTTGGACGCCAGGTGACCGCCGGGCGCGACCACCCGGCGTTCACGCCGATCCGGCTGGACCAGCCCTATCCGAACAACGACGCGCATTGGTACTTCCCCCAGACCGGCCACTTCCTCAGCTTCGGCTTCAAGAACTTCTGGCTGGCGAATGGCGGGCTGGACATCTTCGGCTACCCGATCAGCGAGGAGTTCACCGAGAACGGCCACACGGTCCAGTACTTCGAGCGCGCGCGGTTCGAGTGGCACCCGGAACACCGCGGCACGCGCTATGAGGTTCAGCTCGGCCTGCTCGGCCGCCAGGTTGCGGACGCCCGGGGCGTGAACACGGCGGGCATCGGGCAGCGGCCGGGCTCCGCGGTCTTCCCGCACATCACCCGGCTGCCGGACAAGTGGATCGAGGTCAACCTCAGCGTGCCCCAGCGGCTGACGGCCTGGGAGGGGAACACACCCGTCTTCTCGTCGCCCATGTCGGGCGGCCTGCCGCAGTACCCAACCCCGGTCGGGACGTTCACCGTGCAGTGGAAGCTACGCTACGACGACATGACGGGCGGGCTCGCGGGGACTCCTGAGTACTACTACCTGCCGGATGTGCCATACGTGATGTACTTCTACACCGGCGGCTACGCCATCCACGGCACCTACTGGCACTCGGACTTCGGTTACCCACGCAGCCGCGGCTGCGTCAACCTGCCAATCGACGCTGCCGGCTGGCTCTATAACTGGGCGCCGCCCGGCACGCCGATCTGGATCCACTACTAGACCCAAGACCATTCCCACTCGGGGCGGGGACATGTCCCCGCCCCGAGTCGTAAGGGGCGCGGCCCTCACCCCGGCCCCTCTCCCAACCTTGGGAGTGGGGAGCTATGCGCGTTGGCCGTGCAAGTCCGCCTGTGCTGGTGAGAACGAGCGTGGTGCCCCTACAGCGGGCGCTTGGCGGGCAGGCCGGCGCGGCGGGGGTACTTCGACGGCACGGGCTTGATCTGCTCCACCACGACGATTTTCGTGCCAGCGAGTTCCGGCACGGGCGCGGGGTCGACCGCGAGCAGGCGTGCGTTCAGGGTCGCCAGCGCGTTGGCGGCCTCGGCTGTCTCCTCCTCCGCGTCGCGCCCCTTGGGGAACAGCCCCCAGCCGCCTGGGCGCAGCAGCGGCAGGCAGTACTCCAGCAGGGTCGGCATTCGGGCCACTGCCCGCGCCGTGACCAGGTCGAAGCGACCCCGGTAGTCTGGCAGGTGCGCCAGATCCTCGGCGCGGCCGTGCACGGCGCGGGCGCCGGGCAGGTCAAGCGCCGCGATGGCGGCGTCGAGGAAGGCGACCTTCTTCCCCGTGGCCTCGATCAGCGTCAGATCGAAGTCGGGCATGGCGATCTTGAGCGGGATCCCGGGGAACCCGCCCCCGGTGCCGACATCTGCCAGGCGTGGCGGGGTGCCCGGGTGCGCTTCGCGGAAGCGGCGCAGGTAGGGGACGAGGAGCAGCGAGTCGGCGAAGAGGCGGATCTCGACCTCGGTCGGCTCCGTGACCCGCGTCAGGTTGACGCGTTGGTTCCAGTCGAGCAGCAAGTCCCGGTAACGGGCGAAACGGTCGAACGCCGTGGCGTCGAGCGCCACGCCCAGTGCCTCGGCCAGTCTGGTGAGAGTCGGGAGTGCGGTCATGTGCGTTTTCCCGTGAGCGATCCGCCGCCCCAGTTCCGCCGCGGGCTGGTGGGATGGTACCGAACCCGGTCAGGGCGCGGTGCTAGAGCCGCCGCGCTGACAAGGCGAAGCCGGCTTTAGCCGGCTGGGGGTTCCGCTTGCGCATGGCCTTCGACGACGGAGTCCGGATTGTCCACTGGCTCATCCCCAGCCCGCTCTAGCGGGCTTTCGTAGTCAGCCCGGGGGTCTTACCCCCGGGCACGCGCCGACCGCGTCCATCCTGTGAGGTAGCGCCGCTTCTCAGCCCTACACACTACCGCCTGCGACCGAGACATCGGCCGCGCGGGCGCCGAGGAGCGCCGCGGCGCGGGCGGCGATCGTCTCAGCGTCGAGGCCCGCTTGCTTGCGCAGCAGGCTCTGGGGCGCGTGGTCGAAGATCCGGTCGGGGACGCCGAGCGTTGTCACGGGCAGGCGCAGTCCCTCGCGGGCGAGGAGCTCGAGCACGGCGCTACCGAAGCCACCGGCGAGCATGGCTTCCTCGACGGTGAGCAGGTGGCCCGTGCGCTGCGCGCTGGAGAGGATCAGCTCCTCGTCGAGCGGCTTGACGAAGCGGGCATTGATGACGGTCGCGTGGATGCCCTGCTCGGCCAGGATGTCCGCCGCGCGCTCGGCGGGCAGGACCATGGTGCCGAGCGCGACGATGGTGATGTCGTCGCCCTCGCGCAGCACTTCGCCCCGGCCGATCGGCAGCGGGTGCGGCTCCCCGGTGAGCGGCACGCCGACTCCGGCGCCGCGCGGGTAGCGCAGGGCGATCGGCCCATCCTCGTAGAGGATGGCGGTCTTGAGCATGTGGCGCAGCTCGTCTTCGTCCTTCGGCGCCATCAAGACCATGTTCGGCAGGCAGCGCAGGTAGGCGATGTCGAAGAGGCCGTGATGGGTGCGCCCGTCCTCCCCGGCGAAGCCGGCGCGGTCCATGGCGAGGACTACCGGCAATTTCTGGATGCAGACGTCGTGCACCACCTGGTCGAAGGCCCGCTGGAGGAAGGTCGAGTAGATGGCGGCCACGGGCCGCAGCCCCTGAGTCGCGAGACCGGCGGCGAAGGTGACGGCGTGCTGCTCGGCGATGCCGACGTCGAAGAAGCGCTTCGGGTGCTCCTTGGCGAAGGGCAGCAGCCCGGTGCCGTCCGGCATGGCGGCGGTGATGGCGACGATGCGCTCGTCCTCGCGCGCGAGCGCGGTCAGCGTTTCACCGAAGACGTCCTGGTACTTCGGCGGGCTGGGCGGTGCGCCGGGAATCTTGATCGACGCGGCGTGGTGCTTGAAGGGGTCGTTCTCCGCCGGCTCGTAGCCCTTCCCCTTGACCGTCACCGCGTGGACGAAGACCGGGCCGTCGATCTCCCGCACCTGCTGGAGGGTCTCAATGAGATCGCGCAGGTTGTGGCCGTCGACCGGACCGACGTAGGTGAAGCCCAGCTCCTCCCAGATCATGGTGTGGTAGACGACCTCCTTGAGGCCGTCCTTCATGCGCTTGCCCAGCTCCAGGAGCCAGTCGCCCTGGGGCATGCGGTGGAGCAGGCGCTCGACCTCGACCTTGGCCTGGGTGTACCGCTCGTCGGTCCTGATACGGCTCAGGTACTTCGGCAGTGCCCCGACGTTGGGGGCAATCGACATCTCGTTGTCGTTGAGCACGACGATCAGCGGGACTTGCAGGCTCCCGGCGTTGTTGAGCGCCTCGTAGGCCATGCCCCCGGTGAGTGCGCCATCGCCGATCACGGCAACGGTGTGGAAGCGCTCGCCCTTCATCCGGCCGGCGACCGCCATACCGAGCGCCGCGGAGATCGAGGTGCTGGCGTGCCCGGCGCCGAAGTGGTCGTGCGGGCTCTCCTCCCGCTGCAGGAAACCGCTGAGCCCTCCTGGCTGGCGGATGGTGTGGAACCGATCGCGGCGTCCGGTGATGAGCTTGTGCGGGTATGCCTGGTGACCGACGTCCCACACGATCTTGTCCTGCGGGGAGTTGAAGACGTAGTGCAGGGCGATGGCTAACTCGACCGAACCGAGGTTGGATGCAAAGTGGCCCCCGGTCTTCCCGACGATGACGTCGAGGATCGTCTGGCGGATCTCGGCAGCCAACTGCTCCAGCTCGCGCAGGGAGAGGGCCTTGAGATCCTCAGGGCTGTCGACTCGCTCCAGCAGCATGGGATCGTCCTCCATCGCGTCAGGATCGCCCGCCTCCGGGGCGAACGCTCCGGTGATCCTATCAGGGGCCGAAAGATGGCGTCAAACGCCCGCGGGGCGGGAGGCACGATCTGTGCCGCAAGGGTCCGGCGTACTGCCAATTCTGACAACGTTCGGACCACGCCAATGTTACTGGAACGTTGCGATCTTCGTGGATACGGAGCGTCGACGGGTACGAGACCTCTCATATTGCAGGCGATTGCTCCGTCAGTTGCGCCAGTGACGGGATAGTCATTCCCTGCGAGCGGAGTGAATAGTTCGTGAAGCTTACGCAATCAGCAGCCTTGCGCCGCTGGTGGGCGTACGAACGGCGAGCGAGGTTGGCATGCAACATGCGTAGCCATGAACCGGGTTTGGTGCTTCGATGTGAGAGGCATCAGCGGGGCGAGTTGTAGGCGTGGCACGACGCCGTGCTCGGCGATCTGAGGATATGGATGGCGACCAGGCAACTGACTCAAACGATCCTTGTAGTGGAGGATGATCCCTCAATAGCGGAATTGATTGCCTGGGTGCTCGACGATGCGGGGTTCGTGGTGCATACCGCGCCCAGCGTAGCTGAGGCGCTGCGGCTTTGGGAGCAGGCGGCGCCGGACCTGGTGGTAGTGGACTTCCTGCTGCCGGACGGGTTGGGCTCCGACCTCGTCCGCGCGATCCGACGGAACAAAGACCACGATGTTACCCCCACGGTCGTGATGTCCGCGCACCCGCGGGCTCGTGAGCAGGCGCGCGCGAGCGGCGCGGATGCGTGCCTCCAGAAGCCCTTCGATCTCGATGAGTTTTTCGGTACCGTCGAGCGTCTCCTCGGGCGCGATGGAGCGGCGGGGCGCTCCCTCCACGACTAATTCTGCTCGATGACGATGCCCGCCCTTGGATCCGGCGGGCATCCTCACCTACGGCGTTTTCGTCTCCGTTGTCGGTCCATACACCCGTTCCGCGTGGTCAGCGCGCAAGACCAGCGCGAAGGCCCGGGGCTCGGCGGGAACGCTGACCTGCCGGTCGAGCAGGAATTCCGTGAAGTGGCGGATCTGTGCCGGGTCGGTCAGGCCGGCCAGCAGCGCGCCCCAGTCGGGCTGTGCGAAGCTGGGCGGCGTGGGCACCGTCAGGGCGTAGGGCCGCGGCACGTAGTCGTCCTGTGCTCCCAGCAACGCTGGCACGTGTTCCGGCAGGGCGATCACGACGTCGGGCGGCGTGGTGCCGGTCGCCGGCTCGTCGGCGTTGACCACGCGCAGGTTCGGGAAGTCGCGCAGGTACCAGGCGAAGGGCTGGGCGATCTCCTCGTCGAGCACGATCGTGAAGGCGTGGCCGCCCGTCGGATCCTGCGCGTTTTGGGTGAATGTGGTCAGGTCCGCGCTCAACGTCTCGATGCGGGCGATCCAGCGTCCCACGGCGGGCGTGGTGCTACCGATCAGGAGCGGCTCGCCGGGCCGGTTCACGTTGGTGGCACCGAGCATCACGCCGGTGTGCAGCGTGACCGCGCCGAGGACGAGCAGCACCGCAAGGCCCACGAGTCCCGTGGCCGGCTGGTCGAGCCGGCGTGCCAACCACACCGTTGCCAGCAGGAGCGGCACCAGCACCAGCAGGATCAGGATCGCCAGCGTGAGCAGCCAGGCGAAGCGCGCGGACGTGGCCGGCGTGCTCCCGAGCGTGTTGAACGTGCTGAGCAGCGCCGCGAAGGTGAGGAAAACGGCCACCACGAAGGCCAGACCGCGCCCGGTCCAAACCTCTGTCCAGTCGATCCCCCCGACCAGCGCGCCGAGCCCCACGCCGCCGGCCAGGACGAGCGGGAGTACCGCCAGGCTATAGCCGGCGGCAGCGGCGCCGCCCACGATCGTGGCAACCACCGTCCCGACCACGGCCCAGCCGAGGATCGCCCGCGCCGGGCGGGCGGTGCCGAACGGCAGCCGCTCCGGGTTGACCAGAACCTGCCACCCTGCGACGACGGCCAGCACGAGCAGGAGGAACTCGTCGACCACCAGCACCAGCGGGGTCATCCACCACTGGGTGCCTGCGTTGGCGAGATGCTCGCGCCAGAGGGCGCCAAGGCTTGCGGAGAGGAACTCGGAGAAGCCTCCGGGCCGGGTGAAGAGGGCGGTGGAGAGCGTGATCAGCACCAGCAGCAGGCCGACCGCCAGGCCGGAGAGGTCCCGCGGCCGGGCACGACGGCCGCCCGCCATGGCGATGCCGGCGCCGGCGGTGAGCGGCAGCGCCACCCAGCCGAGCGGACCGGTCAGCAGCAGCAACCCGGCGGCCGCGCCGGTGGCTACGGCCGACAGGGTCGTGGGCTGGCTCAGGTGATGCAGCAGGAGGACCAGGACCAGGAGCGACCCGGCGACGAGCAGGCTCCCGGCACCTGCCTGCCGTGCGGTGAAGACCATGGTCGGCGATAGCGCCAGCAGGACGGCCGCGCCGAGCGCCGCCCCGCGGCCCACCCATCGTCGTAACGGCCAGAGCAAGGCGATCGCCCCGAAGCCTGCCAGCACGGGCACGAGGCGCGCCACCCCGTCGCTCGGCCCGAAGAGGAACATGGCCAGCGCCTCGGCCTCGACCACGAGCGGGTGCGTCCAGGCGTTGTCGGACACTGTCCCGCCGGTCGCGAGCGCCAGCCCATCGGTCGCGATGCGCGCCTCCTCCGCCCCGAGGGGCCAGGTGGTGAGTTGGATGAGGCGCACGAGCGCCGCCAGCAGGGCGGCCGCCACCCAGCCGACTCCCTCCCAGGAGAGGGCGGAGAGGTCCAGGCGCCGGTCGAGGGCGCCGGGCGCGGCGTCGGCCTGATCGAACACCGTGAGGCGGTGCAGCACCGGGCGTCTCTCCTTCTGCGTGGTGCCGGCGCGATCCGGCGCTAGTAGCCTAGTAGCGCAGCCCGTTCAGGTACGGGACCAGATCGTCGCGGACGTAGACACGGAACCAGTAGCTCCCGATCGGCGCCGGCAGCTCGCGGAACGCGACCAGCCGGAAGATCTTCCCCTGCTGCTGAGGCTCGTGGAGCGACCAGACGCTGCGCCAGACGCTCCCGGCGACATCGAGCAGGGTGAAGGGCGGCTGGCGATCATCCTGGTAGTTCTGCCTGCTCTCGTTGTTCAACTCCGGCGCGTAGGCGAAGCGACGATAGGTCTGCTCCTCCGGGAACCACCAGCGCATCGGGTACTGCTGGAAGGTGTAGCCCTCCAGTTGCCGCTCCAACTGTGGCGTGATGTTGTCCTGCGAGACGAGCACGACCGGCGCGGTGGGCTTCTCGGTCAGTTGGGTGCCGAAGTAGCGGCGATTGGGGAAATTACGCAGGTACCAGTTGAACGGCCACTGCGTCCCCGAGTCGTACCAGACCTCCAGGTCCATCCCGCCGGTCATCTCCTGGGACAGCGCCTCCAACTCCTTGGTGACGCGCGGGACGTAGGGCGAGGTCTGCACGTAGATCAGCATGTCGGTCGGGACGTCGCCCTCGCGGTAGGTCATGTGCCAGCCGACGTGCACCTGCCCCATCGTCAGGGCGACGGCCCCGGCCAGCGCCAGGGTGGCGAGCGTCCGCCGCACCCCGAGCCGCACCGCTGCGGCGACCAGGAGCAGGGCGAGCAGCAGCCAGGGGATGTAGACGACCCACCAGTGGTCTGCGGCCCAGGGCCGGAGCGTGCGCTGGAGGCGTGTCCCGAAGCTTGTCGCCTGCTCGACATACGGCCCGGCGCTGGCCCAGGCCATGACCAGGAACCACGCCACGGCAAGTCCGACGACCCCGGCGCCGGCGGCCAGCGTCTCCCGGCGCCGGGCGGGGGTCCAGTCGTGCCACCCCTGGACGAGCCGTTCGGCGGCGTCGCCCAGCAGCGCGGCCGCCAGAAGCGTCAGCGGCAGTGCGATGTGGACCGTCAGCCAGGGCATCTTCTCGCCGGCCCAGGAGAGCACGCCGAGCATCAGCACCGCCCAGTAGATGAGGAACGCCTGGACGTAGTCGCGGTGACCGAGCGGGCTGCCGCTGCGCCAGGCCCGGAGCCAGCGCCAGCCAGCGCAGACGATGGCCACGGGGAAGAACAGGGCGGCGATGAACTCGTACTGGGGGACCAGCAGCAGGTAGTAGAACCAGGGCTGCTCGCCACGCTGCACACCCTGCTGGCCCAGCCAGTAGCCGAGGGCGCCGAACGTGCCGCTCGCCAGCCCCATCATGTTCGAAAAAAGGCTGGAATAGAGGACGACGAAGACGAGCGTGCCCAGCCCGGCGCCGATCAGCAGGCCGCGCCGCTCGGTCAGCAGGGTCCGCAGGGCGGCCGCGGTCGAACCCTCGGGTGCCGAGCCGAGGATGCCCTCGATCCACCCTGCTCCCGCGCGACGGCGGTCAAGCAACCACACCGCGGCGACGAACGCCAGGAGCGCGATGCCGATGCCGGCCACGACGACCGGGTGCCGGAAGAGCGCCACGGTGAAGCGCCAGATTTGATCGCCCGTCGGCTGGTCCCAGGGGATGCCGGGCAGCGGCCCGACGCCCAGCGCCTTGAACGTCATCGCCGCTGCCCCGAAGGCCACCAGTGCTCCGGCGGCAATGAGCAGCAGTCCCGGCGCCGCGCGCAGGGCCACGGCGATGGCCAGGTACGTCACGAAGATGAACAGCACAATGAAGCTGACTTCCTTGGTGGTGAACAGGAAGCCGGTGGCCAGCCCGCCGAGGATCGCCCAGCGAGGCTCACGTCGTTCAACATAACGCACTACGGCGATGGCCAGCGCGAACGTCCCGAGCAGGCAGTAGATGTCGTGCCGGATGAAGCGCGAGTAGAAGAGGATCGACGGCGATACCAGCAGGAGGGCCGAGGCGAACAGCGCACCCCAGCGGCCCAGGAGCCGCGGCCCGCGCAGCAGCCACGGCAGCATGACGACGATGACCCCGGCCGCGGCCGGCATGACCCGCGAGACGTAGTCGCTCGCGCCGAAGAGCAGGTAGAGCAGGGCGTTGGCGTGAAACAGGAACGGCCCATGCATCAACGGGTTGTGCTGGTAGCCGAAGCCCTCGGCGTAGAGCCACGAGTAATAGGTATGAAGCGACTCGTCGTGGTGCAGTGCGCGGGAGCCGAGATCCCAGAAGCGGGTCAGGACGGCGGCCAGGAAGATGAGGCCGTAGAGCGCGGTCTCGAGCGAGATGCTGGTCGGGAGAATGCCCGCAGCGCCCCGCCGCGGCGTTCGCGCGGCGACCTGCGCACCGGTCATGTGCCGCGCGCGATGCATCGCGGCGGCCGATCGCGAGGGAAGATGGTCCGTTTCCAACAGATGGTCCCGTTCGGTCAGGTCGCCTCGTCCCAATCCGTACCGTCGTCCGCGCAGCCGATTCTACACCGCGCTTCCCGCCCCGGCTAACGCGGGAGTTCGGCGCGCCTTGCGGCGGCGTGGGGTGTATGGTATCGGTGGCTCGATCGTCGATGCCCCGCGGGCGCACGCCAAAGGATGGTAGGGCCGGGCCATGGACCGTAACCAGCCGCGACGCTGCACGATCTACGTCGTCTCCGACGGCGGCGGGGCCACGGCCGAAGCCGTGGTCGATGCCGTCACCGTCCAGTTCCCCGGCGTCGATTTCGCCATCGAGCGCCACCCGGGCGTGCGGACCCGCGAGCAAGTGCTGGCGGTGGTGCAGGAGGCGGCCCGCAACAACGGCATCATCGTCCATACCATCGTCATCACCGAGATTCGCCGCCTGCTGCTGCGCGAGTGTCGCCAGCGGGTGATCGATCACGTGGACCTGACCGGACCGCTGCTGGGGCAGATCTCCCAGCACGTCGGCATGCGCCCGTTGTTGCGGCCGGGCGTCTCGCGCGGGCTCAGCGACGAATACTTCCGCCGCATCGACGCGATCCAGTTCACCGTGCAGCACGACGACGGGCAGGGGATCGACAGCCTGCACGAGGCCGACATCGTGCTGGTCGGCGTCTCGCGCTCCTCGAAGACCCCGCTCAGCATCTACCTCTCAATGCGCGGCTGGAAGGTGGCGAACATCCCGATCGTGCTGGGGGTGGAACCGCCTGCCAAGCTCGACCAGATCGACCAGACCCGCATCGTTGCCCTCACCATCGACAAGGACGAGCTGGTCCGCATCCGGCAGCACCGGGTGCGCTCGCTGGGGGCCGACGGGGACGGGGAGTACGCCGACCCGGAGAAGGTCGCCGAGGAGCTGGCCTACTGCCGGCGCATCGTCCGGCGGGGCTATCCCTGGCCCACGGTCGATATCACGGGCAAGTCGATCGAGGAAGCGGCGAAGGAGGTCATCTCGCTGGTGGAGAGCCAGCGCCTGCGTGCCGCGCTCAGCGAACGCCTCGGTGTCGACGACGATCCCTGGATCGACGGGGGCTGGGAAGAATGACGTGGCAAGCGCGCTGGGACGACGAGAGGGCGGGATGGTGGCGGACGAGCGATTCGACATTGCCATTGTGGGTGCCGGGATCGTGGGCCTGGCTACGGCCAGGGAGTTGCTCACGCGACGGCCGGGGCTTCGCGTGGGGATCCTCGACAAAGAGCCGGCCATCGCCCAGCACCAGACCGGCCACAACAGCGGCGTGATCCACGCCGGGGTTTACTACGCCCCCGGCTCGCTCAAGGCCCGTGCCTGCGTGGCGGGCAAGGCGAAGCTGATCCGCTTCTGCGAGGAACACCATATTCCGTACGAGTTGTGCGGCAAAGTCATCGTCGCCACCGAGGAGTCGGAGCTGCCGCGCCTGCACGAGCTTTACAAGCGCGGGCAGGCGAACGGCGTGCCGGGCCTGGAGCTGATCGGCCCGAAGCGGCTGCGGGAGATCGAGCCGCACGTCGAGGGGATCCAGGCGCTCTACTCGCCCACGACCGGCATCGTTGACTTCGGCCGCGTTGCGCACGCGTACGCCGACGAGGTTCAGGCGCGGGGCGGGACCATTCTGACCGGCCATGAGGTCACCGACATCACCCAGCGGGACGGGCTTCGCCAGTTGGTTACCCCGGCCGGGACGATCGAGGCGCGGATCGTGATCACCTGCGCCGGGGTCTACGCCGACCGCGTCGCGCGCCTGACCGGCGCGCCGGAGTCCCCGAAGATCGTCCCCTTCCGCGGCGACTACTACGTCCTGCGCCCGGAACGCGCGGAGATGGTGCGGAGCCTGATCTACCCGGTGCCCGACCCCCGTTTCCCCTTCCTCGGCGTCCACTTCACCCGCCGGATCGACGGCAGCGTCTGGCTCGGGCCGAATGCGGTGCTGGCCTTCTCCCGCGAGGGCTATCGCTTCCGGGACGTCAACCTCCGAGATCTGACCGAAACCCTGGCGTTTCCGGGGTTCCGCAAGCTGGCGCGGCGCTACTGGCGGACCGGGGGCGCCGAGATGTACCGCGACCTGAGCAAGCGCAGCTTCCTCAAGGCGCTGCAACGCTACATGCCCGACCTGCGACCCGACGACCTCCTGCCCGGACCCTCAGGGGTGCGGGCGCAGGCGCTGGCGCCGGACGGGTCGCTCGTTGACGACTTCGTGGTGGACCGGCAGGAGGGCGCGCTCCACGTGCGCAACGCGCCCTCCCCCGCCGCGACCTCGTCGCTCGCCATCGCCGAGTTGATCGCGGATGCCGTCGAGGAAACCACGGGGCTCGGCACGGCGCGGGTGTAAGAGCGCGGGCGTGCCTCGGAGCGGACCTCACGCCACTCCCCTCTCCCAACTTTGGGAGAGGAGCGTGGCGTGATACGCAGGACGCAATAAGGGCTAGGCCCTACGAGCGCGTGCCCGCACCCGGCTCGATCTTGCGCCACCAGGCCGGGACGGCGTACGGGTCGTCTTCGCCGTAAGCGTAGCCGGCCCACTCGACCAGGCCGCTGCGGCGCAGTGCCACTGGGATCACCTGCCCGTGGATCACCATGCGGGCGCGGTGCTCCCCCTCCGGCCAGCGGCGTACCGCGGCCTCGTAGGCCTGGCGCGTCGGCTCGTCCATCTGCATCGCCTCGATGAACTCGACCGTGGTGAACTCGTCCACGGTGATGCGCTGGATCAGGGGCGCGATATAGGGTTCGAGGAACTCGATCAACTCCTCGACCGGATCCTGACCACGCTGGGCCATACGTGTCCTCTCACCTCACGAGCGGGACGCTGTTGCCACCGGTTAGCCGTGCCGCAAGCGGAGCAGCGCCCCGGTGCCCGAGGGGGCGACCGGGGCGCCGTGGCGTGCGCGTTAGTCGCCGGTGCCCTTGCCGACCGCCTTGACCGAGCCGATGTGGTCGAGGAACGGGGCAAGCAAGTCGATCGGGACCGGGAAGAGGATGGTGCTGTTGCGCTCCGAGGAGACTTCGGTCAGCGTCTGGAGGAAGCGAAGCTGGAGGGCGCCGGGCTGTGAAGAGATGACGGCTGCCGCATCGGCGAGCTGCTGGGCGGCAGCGTACTCGCCCTCGGCGTGGATGATCTTCGCCCGCTTCTCCCGCTCGGCCTCAGCCTGGCGGGCCATCGCCCGCTGCATGATGTCGGGCAGCTCGACGTCCTTGACCTCGACGATGCTCACCTTGATGCCCCAGGGCTCGGTCTGCTCGTCGATGATTGTCTGTAGCGTGTGGTTGATCTTCTCCCGCTCAGCCAGCAGTTCGTCCAGCTCGGCCTGACCAAGCACGCTCCGCAGCGTCGTCTGCGCGATCTGCGACGTGGCGCGGATGTAGTCGGCCACGTTGACGATGGCCGCGTTCGGGTCCATCACCCGGAAATAGGCGACGGCGTTCACGCGGATCGTGACGTTGTCGCGGGTGATGACCTCCTGAACCGGGATATCCATCGTTACCGTACGGAGATCGACCTTCACCATCCGCTCGATGAACGGGATGAGCAGAATGATGCCGGGGCCTCGGGCGCCCACGAGCCGCCCGAGGCGGAAGACGACGCCCCGCTCGTACTCCTGCACGACCTTGATGGCCGACGTCAGGACGATGAGGACGAATAAGACGACGACGATGGTCACGACAAACGTTGGGTTCATGCGCTGCTCCTCGTACCTTCTCCTCCAGCGGACAACAACGGCGCGGGGGATTCCCCGCCTGGGATCGTGTCTAAGCGCCCTGCCCGGCGGCGAGGGCTTGCTCCGACTCGGCCGGCATCACCGTGAGCGTGAGGCCGTCGATCGCGATCACACGCACGGTCGTGCCCGGCTCGAGCGGTCCGGCGGGACTTTTCGCGCGCCAGAGCTCGCCTTCGACGAAGACGTAGCCCTCCGGCGCGATGGCCTGCCGCACGGTGCCGACGGCGCCGATCAACCCCTCGCGGCCGGTCGATGCGCGGCGCAGCCGTGCCTTGGCCACGGCCCCGACGATGAACATGAAGAACCCCGCCACCAGGATGGTCACGACGGCCACCACCAGCTTGGAGATCTGCATCGCCGGGACCGTGGTCGAGTTCATCAGCATAATCGAGCCGAGGGCAAAGGCGGCGATGCCGCCGATAGTGAGCACGCCATGGCTCGTCACGTAGACATCGGCGACAAAGAGCAGGAACCCGAAGCCCATGAGGAGCACGCCCGCCCAGTTGACGTCCAGGCTGCCGAGTGAGAAGAGCGCCAGCAGGACGAAGATGCCGCCAAGCACGCCCGGCAGGATCGACCCGGGGTTGGCCAGCTCCAGGAAGATGCCGAGCATCCCCAGGCTCAGCAGGATGTAGGCAATGCTCGGGTCACTGATCAACTGGAAGAACTGCTCGCCGAGCCCCATGCCGTCCGTGTGGATCTCGGCGCCGCGGGTCTGCAGCGTCACTGGGCCCGCGGCGGTCTCCACCGTGCGGCCGTCCACCTGATCGAGCAGCGTCGGCAGGTCGGGCGCGATGAGGTCGATCACGTTCAACTCGAGCGCCTGCTGGGC